>JAJPKK010000191.1 GCA_021323775.1 Hyphomicrobiales bacterium | reverse complement strand
GCGCGTTTAATCGCGCGCCAATCGCCGCTTAAGCGGTCGAGACCCTTGACCGGCTGCCGCCGCCCGCGACAAAGAGCATCCAAGCGATCAAGGCCGCGAATGATCGCCGGTTGGCCGCTTTTCATGTCCCGCCCCACTCGAAATTCAAAAGAGCCGGAAAACGTCACGCCGGCGCGCCCGACTTCACCAGCTTGTAGATAATCGAATCCATCAGCGCCTGGAACGACGCGTCGATGATATTGGGCGACACCCCGATGGTGGTCCAGCGCTCGCCGTTCTCGTCCTCGCTTTCGATCAGCACGCGGGTCACCGCCTCGGTGCCGGCGTTGAGGATGCGCACGCGGTAATCGGTGAGATTGAGCCCACTGATGTAGCTCTGGTATTTGCCGAGGTCTTTGCGAAGCGCGAGGTCAAGCGCGTTGACCGGGCCGTTGCCTTCCGCCGCCGAGATCAGCTTCTCGTCGCCGACGGTAACTTTAACCACCGCCATGCTGACCGTCACCCGCTCGCCGAGGGCGTTAAGGCGCTGCTCCACGTTCACGTCGAACCGGGTCACATCGAAATATTGCGGCACCTTGCCGAGCACGCGGCGCGCCAGCAGCTCGAACGAGGCGTCGGCCGCCTCGTACGCGTAGCCCACCGCCTCGCGCTCCTTGACGATCTCAAGGAGGCGCGCCACCCGCGGGTCATCGCGCTCGACCGCGATTCCGACCCGCTCCAGCTCGGCGAGCACGTTAGAGCGGCCCGCCTGGTCCGACACCAGAAGCTTGCGGCGATTGCCGACCGCTTCGGGCCGCACATGTTCGTAGGTCGCCGGATCCTTGAGAATCGCAGAGGCATGGATGCCGGCCTTGGTGGCGAAGGCGCTGTCGCCCACATAGGGAGCGTGGCGATTGCTGCTGCGATTGAGGATCTCATCGAGGCTGCGCGACACGCGCGTAAGATGCGCGAGCTTGTCGTCGGTGACGCCGATCTCGAAGCTTTCCGCATATTCCGGCTTGAGCTTGAGATTGCCGATCAGCGAAATGAGATTTGCGTTCCCGCAGCGTTCGCCGATGCCGTTGAGCGTGCCCTGGATCTGGCGCGCCCCGGCCCGCACGGCGGCAAGCGAATTCGCCACCGCCTGCTCGGTGTCGTTATGGGCGTGAATGCCGACATGCTGGCCGGGCACCACCGCCGTCACCGCCTTGACGATCGCCTCCACCTCATGGGGCAGCGTGCCGCCGTTGGTGTCGCATAGCACCACCCAGCGCGCACCCTCGTCATAGGCCGCCTTGGCGCAGGCGAGCGCATAACCGGGATTGGCCTTGTAGCCGTCGAAGAAATGCTCGCAATCGAGCAGCACCTCGCGGCCCCTCGCCCTGGCGGCCCGCACGCTGTCGCGGATCGAGGCAAGATTGTCCTCAAGCGTCGTCTCGAGGGCGACGCGCACATGATAGTCCCAGGTCTTCGCCACGTAGCAGATGGCGCCGGCGCGGGCGTCAAGGAGCGCCGCGAGACCCGGATCGTTGGCAGTCGAGCGGCCCGGCCGCCGCGTCATGCCGAACGCCGTGAAGGTCGCGCGCAGGCCGCGATCGCGCCCGAACAGGTCGGTGTCGACCGGGTTCGCGCCCGGATAGCCGCCCTCGATATAATCGACCCCGAGATCGTCGAGCAGCGCCGCGATGGCAAGCTTGTCGTGCAGCGTGAAGTCGACGCCGTTGGTCTGCGCTCCGTCGCGCAGCGTGGTGTCGAAGAGATAGAGGCGCTCGCGCGGCATCAGATGACAGACGATAGATGACAGAGGACGGATGATGGATGATCCAGGCAGCGGCGGCCCTCGTGGCCGCCCAGCCGCGGACGAACGCGATGCGCCCTCCGGCCGACCGCAACGGTGAGATGTGCCGCATCAGAGCCCCAAGGCGCGCCCCCCCACCTCTTCCCTCCCCCACAAGGGGGGAGGGAGTCGCGGGTGGTTCGGCCGGCACTTAAGCTGGCGCCCATGAGGATCTCCCCGCATCTGCGCGCATACGCCTGGCTTCAGGACGGCTCATTGCGTGCTCCCTCGCGTCGCGGATAGGGTCTTTTGGACCGTGGTGTTGGTCAGCCACTCATCATTGCGCGGCACCGAGTTGCGCCGCTGCGGCACAAAACCGCGGCGCGTGAAGAAGCCGAGCGCGCTGTCGCTCGCATCCGCTGTGAGCTTGGTGGCGCCGCGCGCCGCGGCGAGCTTTTCGAGGGCGTCACACAACTGGGCTCCCACGCCCTGCCCGGCCACAGCAGGGTGGACATAGAGCATGTCGATCACGTCGCTGCCCTTGAGCGCCGCAAAGCCGACCGCTGCGCCTTCGATCGTGGCGACCAGGGTCAGTTCGCCGGCAAGCCGCGCCCCAAACGCCGCTTCGTCGCCGGCCGAGGCCATCCACGCCGCCTGCTGGGCTTCGGTGTAGTCGTCGGTCGTCAGCTCCGCGATGCTGGCGCGGAAGATTTCCGCGAGCAGCGGCGTGTCGGCGGGCAGAAACGGCCGCAGGCCCGCGGGAGATTTGGCGGGTGAGTTCATGGGCCCACCTCTTTTTTGCCCTCCCCCGCTTGCGGGGGAGGGCAAGGAGGACGCCGTTTCAAGAGTCTCAGCTCCGCGGGCCGCCCCCTCCCCGACGCTCCTTCGCAAGCGGGGGAGGGAGCCGGCCGTTGCGCGCGGAAAGTCATCGCCCAAGGCATCATCGCGCAATCTCCCAGGTGGTGCCGTCCTTGGTGTCCTTGAGCACCACGCCCATGGCGGCGAGTTCGTTGCGGATGCGGTCGGACTCGGCAAAGTTCTTTGCCGCGCGGGCTATGGTCCGGGCCTCAACGAGGGCGTTGATTCTTGTGTGGTCAATTGTACGGTCAATTCGCTTGCGTCGCGGATGCCCTTCCAGGTAAGCGCCGCGAGTTGCTTCGAGCAGCCCCAAGAATTCTGCCGACGCCTTGAACCTGCGTTTAAGTTCAATTTGGCGAAGACCGGACGCCGGGCCCCGAATCTCGCCGGCAATCGCGTGAAGCCGCGTCAGCGTGCCTGGCGTGTTGAGATCGTCGCAAAGCGTTTGCAGCACGACCGGATCAGGATGGGCATCTGCGTGCAATGCCATGTCGCCGACAATCTCATACCAGTGATCGATCGTTTTCTCGCTCTCCTCCAATCCCCGCGTTGTCCAATCGATCGGCTGCCGATAGTGGGTGCGCAGCATGTTGAAGCGGATGACCTCGCCCGGCCAATCCGCGAGCAGTTCGTGGATCGTCACGAAATTCCCCAGGCTCTTCGACATCTTCTCGCCTTCGACCTGCAGGAACCCGTTGTGCATCCAGTAGTTCGCCATCACGGGCGTATGGAATGCGCAGCGGGATTGGGCGATCTCGTTCTCGTGGTGGGGAAACACGAGATCGATGCCGCCGCCATGAATGTCGAAAATCTCGCCCAGATGCTTCCACGACATCGCCGAGCATTCGATATGCCAGCCCGGCCGGCCGGGCGCAGCGATGCCGCAGGGCGACGGCCAGGCGGGCTCGCCGGGCTTGGAGGGCTTCCATAACACAAAATCCATTGGATCACGCTTGTAGGGCGCGACATCGACCCGTGCGCCGGCGATCATTTCGTCAAGCGGGCGTTTCGACAGCTTGCTGTAGTCGGGCATCGACGACACGCTGAACAGCACGTTGTCTTCCGCCACATAGGCGTGGCTCTCTTCAACCAGCCGCTCGATCAGCATGCGCATCTCTGCGATGTGCTCGGTCGCACGCGGCTCGACCGTGGGCGGCAGGCAGCCGAGAGCCGCCACGTCCTCGTGGAACTGGCGATCCGTTTTCTCGGTCACCTTGCGGATCGCCTCGTTCAGCGGCAGGTCAGGATATTCCTCCGCCGCCCGGGCGTTGATCTTGTCGTCCACGTCGGTGATGTTGCGCACATAGGTGACGGCGGTCTCACCCTTACCGCCGTCCCACACCCCCTGTTTCGCGAGATGGCGCAGCAGGCGAAACAGCACGTCGAACACGATTGCCGGCCTCGCGTTGCCGATGTGGGCGAAGTCGTAGACCGTGGGGCCGCACACATACATGCGCACGCGCTGCGGATCGATCGGCGCGAACACGCGCTTTTCGCGGGTAAGGGTGTCGTAGAGCTTCAGTTCCATCGCCAATAGCCCGCCCGAGATCTGCCAGGAGATGCGCGGAAATGAGGCCGGCTCCCGCTGGCCGGGCGTCCACTCATCTCGGGGGCGAGAAAAGACGGCCTCAGCCAGCGTGACGCTAGCCGATAATCTCCGGGCAAATGCCGCAAATCGCCAAAAGGCCGTTCATGGCGGCGCACAATGGTCGCGCGCGGCGTCGCCGTCAAGGGGTTCGTCAAAATTCCGTAGCGTCGGCGACCCGACTCTGGCATAGATGCGCCCCCCAGCCTGCAACAAAAGCACTCTCTGGATTGTTAAGACTTCGTGTACGGATTCGAACCAAAATAGCCGCGACCCGACGCTCCTCCGCCGGGGAGCGTCGAGCGGGGCCTTTTTAATGGTGGTTTGGTGATGCGTAAGCTTCTCGCTGTGCCTGCAATCATCCTCCCGACGATCATCACCCTTCTTGCTTGGGCGCTGCCAGCCAGCGCCGAAACCAGGATCTTCATTGTGGAAAACCAGCCCGACGGTTACGGCATTGACCAATGTCTGGCGGCCGGCGCCAATTGCGGCAAGCCGATGGCGAGCGCTTTTTGCCAGTCGCGCAACTACGCGCAGGCCATATCATTCCGCCGGGCCGATCCGGACGAGATCAGCGGGGGCAGAGCGTCGGGTGACGCGACATGCCGCACCCTCGTCTGCATCGGCTTCGTCGCCATCGAGTGCGCGAGGTGAGGACCAGGGACCTGGAGTGAGGAATCAGGAACGCTCGGGCTCGGCCCGTCTCCTCATTCTCCTCTTGATTACCGGCCAGCTTCAGCCAGCTTCCCGGCGCCATTGCGCCGCCCTGCGAGTTCCGCCATCCTCGCTCGGCCGGGATGGATTGCGGCAATGATGAGCGGGGAAACGTGAAACTCTATTCGTATTTCCGCTCGTCCGCCGCCTACCGGACGCGCATCGCGCTCAACCTCAAGGGCATTGCATTCGAGACCGCGTCGATTCACTTGACCCGGAACGGCGGTGAGCAGCACGCGCCCGAATTTCAAGCCGTAAATCCGCAGAAGCGGGTGCCGGCGCTCGCGCTGGACAATGGCGAGGTGCTGCTGCAATCGCTCGCCATCATGTAATATCTCGACGAGGTCTATCCCGACCCGCCGCTGCTGCCCAAGGACCCGATCGAACGGGCGCATGTGCGCGCGGTGGCGCAGATCATCGCCTGCGACATCCATCCGCTCAACAATGTCAGCCCTCTTAGCTATCTGCGCCACACCCTTAAGGCCGACCAGAGCGCGATCCAGGAATGGTACCGCCACTGGATCGTCACCGGCTTCGAGGCGGTGGAGAGGCTGATAAGGCCCGCGCCTTACGCATTCGGGCCTCACGTAACGGTCGCGGATATTTGCATCGTGCCGCAAGTCGCCAATGCGCGACGATTCAACGTGCCGCTTGACCGCTTTCCCGGCATCCTCGCCGTCGACGCAGCAGCCGCCAGGCTTTCCGCCTTCGACGCCGCGCGCCCCGACCTCCAGCCGGACGCCGCATAGGTGCGAGCGCTGAGGGATAGCCGGCAGCCAGGCGCGCATTCGCCCCCGGCGGGTACCGGGCCGCCGCGACATAAAATGGGCTTTCCACCGGGTTGATCGAGCCTTAGAAACGACAAGGCGGTGGTGGCACGCGATAGCCCTCCTTTAATGAGGGCGGGGGCTTTTATCGGTAGGAGCGAGAATGATGGGGACCCTCCCGCGCCGGGTTGCGTACGCTGCGTTGCTGATGTCTGCGCTGCCGGCCGCCGCGGCGGCCCAAGTCACGTATCCGCAACCCGCGTATCCGCAGCCCGCTCCGCCGGCGGCGCAACCCGCTCCGCCCGCAGGCGCTGCGAACCCGGTTTGCGGGCGACTTGAGGCGCAGCTTGCGGCCATCGACCGCGGCGCCGGCGCCGACCCGGCGCGCGCCGAACAGACGCGCCGCATCGAGGAAACCTTGAACCGGCAGCAGGCGGACCTCGATCGCACCCGGGCGCAATGGCAGCGGCTCGGCTGCCAGCCGCCAGGCCTGTTTTCGATCTTTGCCAGTCAGTCGCCGCAATGCGGGCCCCTGAACAACCAGATCGGTCAGATCCGCGCCGCCATTGATCGCACCACAGCGGAGCTGGAGCGCTCGCGCCACGGGGCCGACGATGAGATGCAGCGCCAGGCAGTTATCGGGGCGTTGGCGCAGAACAATTGCGGTCCCCAATATGCCGCCGCAGCGCCCCAGAAAGGGTTTTTCGAAACGCTGTTCGGCGGTCTCAGCAATCCGGCCGGACCTGTCCCGCCCGGAGCAGCGGACCCCCAGCTTGGCGGCAGCGGCTATCGGACGTTATGCGTGCGCACGTGTGACGGCTATTATTTCCCGATTTCATTCTCCACGTCGCCGGCCCGATTCCCCGAAGACGAGCAGACCTGCCAGAGGCTTTGTCCGGCCGCCGAAGCGCTGCTGTTCACCCATCGCAATCCGGGCGAGGATGTGGCCCAGGCGGTCTCCAGCAACGGCCGCGTCTACAAGGATCTCGCGAACGCTTTCCGCTACCGGCGCGAATTCGTAGCCTCCTGCAGTTGCAAGCAGCCAGGGCAGACCTGGGCGGAAGCCCTCGGCCAAACCAAAGATTCGACCATCGAGCGGGGCGATATCGTGGTCACCGAGGAGCGGGCCAAGGCTTTGTCGCAGCCGCGCCCGGAAAACCCAAATCGCACCTCCACGCCGCGCGCCGACGCCCGCAAGCCGGGCGCAAACATGCCCATTGCTGCGCCCCCGGACGCCGGCGACACCGCACAGCCCGCAACCGAGCCCGGCAAACGCAAGGTCCGGACGGTCGGGCCGACGTTCTTACCGGCTCAGTGACGGCGCTCTCAGGCGAATCCGGTCGAAGGCGTTGCCGGCCCGCGGCGGCGGAGATCACCCGCCGGATCAATGTTGACGCCGAGATCAGGCGCTCAGGCTTTTCCGCGGATTAATCGCTTCAATTATTGTGCGCCGGCGTAGCAAACTTCCCGTCCCCGCTTGCGGGGAAGGACTGCAAGTGGCGCAGTTTCTTCTTCACCGGCGCCACCGCGAAGATGGAAGCGCGACATGTTGGTTGGCGCTTCGTTGCTCTGCGATGAGCCGGCGAAACAGCTTGATCCACCAAGGCGTCTCACAGCCGAGTCTGGCCTCTATGGACTTCATGATTTCGCAGAACGCATCGTTGGGAACATCCTCATTGGGCTCGAACACCACATGCCGGCGGTCCGTGGAATAGGACAGCTTTGGATTTGGTTCGATCCGATACCTGACCTTGCCGAGAACGCCGATATTCTTAAGCACGATTTCAAGATTGACATGAAAATTGCCGGTCAACTTATATGCACCAAGGATATCGAGAGCGGCGGCATTGGCTCGCCATCTGGATAAATCGAGCGCACATGATCGCGAAGGGGATCGCGACGCAGCAGATCCTGATCGTCCCGTAGCAGTTTCAGCCCGAAGTGCATTGTCGGCGAACGGCAGGGAGGCCGTTTTCCGTGCCGCCGGGATAGCGGTGCGCCGCAGTGCCCTCTCCTGTTCCTTCTGCAGCGTGGCCCTCATCGTCGGCTCTCCTCGGCTCCAGGTCGTGCGGATGCCTTGCAATAGCCGCGAGCACCGGCTCGTCGAACGCCAACCACGACCCTGCATGAACATCTCGAGGCAGGCATTTGCTGGTAATCCCATAGGAATTCGAGGATGAGCCCGGCGCAATTTTATAAGAAAGGCATATTGATTGGACGATGCGTTGATTCGAGCACGCGCGACATCAATCAAATCGAGCCGGCAAGATATAATTTTATCGGAACATCGCCTGGTCATTCGTTGGTCCACGATTCGCTCCGGGGGAGTTCCACCACTCCACCACCTAAATATGGCTAGGAAGAAACTTACCCGGTGGGACCGGGCCACGGGTAGCAGAAGTTTCATGCGCTGCAGGTCGGGCCAGGCCCGGTGGAAACTCTTTTGAATTTCGAGGGGGGCAGGACGTGAAAAGCGGCCAACCGGCGATCACTCGCGGCCTTGATCGCTTGGATGGTCTTTGTCGCGGGCGGCGGCAGCCGGTCAAGGGTTTCGACCGCTTAAGCGGCGATTGGCGCGCGATTAAACGCGCGCCAATCGCCCTTGACCGGCTGCCGCCGCCCG
>JAJPKK010000006.1 GCA_021323775.1 Hyphomicrobiales bacterium | reverse complement strand
GGCAGGACCGCGCCACGGGTAGCAGAAGTTTCATGCGCTGCAGGTCGGGCCAGGCCCGGTGGAAAACTAGGAAGAAACTTACCCGGTAGGACCGCGCCACGGGTAGCGGAAGTTTCATGCGCTGCAGGTCGGGCCAGGCCCGGTGGAAAACTCGGACGATTAGCTGCCCCGCAAGCGCTCGCAGAAAAGCGTTCGCGGCGAACTGAGGCACGCGACTTCTTCAGGACGCTTAGGGGCGGCGTCTCGCGCATACGACCTGCCCATTAGTGAGGCCGGAGAGCCATCCGCATGCCTCTCGCGGCGGCCCCCGGGGTCGGCCATCGGCCAATCTGTCCTCTCCTCCCGCGCACCCAGCGCCCACCGCTTTTTTAAAAGGAGGTACAATGTTCAATCCGCTGAACCGAGCACAGCGTTACCGCGAATTGGCGGAGGGATGTCGCCACCTCGCAGCACTTGGATTGTCAGCGGAAACCCGCGACCACTTTCTGCAGATGGCAGAGCATTACGCTACGCTCGCTGACGCCGAGGAGGCGGGCAGCGCTTCAACAGCCCCGACGTAACGAGGGCGCCACTGCAATGCCCGGCGGGTTTCCCTCTTCAGACCGTCCGGGCCTGCCTGCGGCTAAAAATCTGCGGGCCCGCAGGCAATCGCATCAGGGAGCCCTGCCAGCCTGACGTTTACTCGCTCAGCGCTCGCCGCCCCTGCAATTCCTGGTCGGCGGCCACGACACCGCTGATCCGCTTCAGCGACCGCGCGGCTGATTGATAGCTCCCCATGGCGGACGAGGCCGAGATGCGCCAGCGAGCAGATTCTGGGGCTTGGTATGAAAAACCCGGGCGGGTCGCAATCGACCCGCCTGTCGTTGAGTTTGGCGACCCCGCCGACGATCCGGCGGACTTCGCGTTTCGGGACCAACCAATTGACCACAAGGCAGCAGCGGGCGCTCGTATACTAACGGGCCGCCGTCACAGGCACATGCGCCTTCAGGAAGGCGCGGACCCGGTTGATCGTCCGCGCCTTCAGCTCGGGCGGATCCTTCCAGGGATAGACCGTGATCTCGGCGTTGGGCGCCAGGGACGCGACGTCGATGGCCGTCTGATAGGCGTGCGCCGGGGTGTCGTCGGGCAGAACAAGCATCGGGGTCTGGCAGTGACGCACGAACTCGCGCGAGACGCTGTATACGAAGTCGGGCCGGGCGCGGAAAAGGTTGTGGAGGTATCTTTCGATGGTTTCCATCGAGACATCCGGCCGTCGCTCGCGGAACTCTTTGGCCCAGACATCGCGGCTTAAATTGTACATCACGTCCGGATTCTCGGGCCGGTGACCGATCGGCTGACTCAGCACTGCCGCGGCGATGCGTTCCGGGGCCCGCTCCATGAGCTTGAGGGCAAACGAGCCGCCGATGCAGTTGCCGAAGAACAAGAACTGGCGGATGCCGAGATGGTCCAGCAGCCCCAACTGGTCCTCGGCGAAAGCGCCCCAAGGATCATCGACCGGGATCGGCCCCGTGGATTCGCCGCCTGTGGCGTTGCGCTGGTCCATGGCGATGCAGCGGAAGTCGTTCTTGAACTCCTCCATTACATTGATGACCGCGGTCGGCCAATTGCTGATGCGCGAGTTCAAGCCGCCGCCGGGGGTTGCCAGCAGCGGAAAGCCGGAGCCGACCTCCCGGTAGCGGATGCGGACGTTGCCTTTTTCGTAGAACTTGAAACCTCCTCCTTGGTCAATCTGCTGAGCAAACACCTGCGGTGCAGCGACGGTCGCCGCCGCTGCGGCCCCTGTCGCGAGGATATTACGTCTGATCGGATCCATCGGCGCCCTCCCTGGTCAGTGCCATGACATGCCCGCAACCCAAGCGAAGGGAGTGAGCAGGGCAACGGGCAGGTTTTCAGGTAGCATTGGTGCCGGCCTTTGTAACACAGGTTTTCTTCGCGCCGAAGCGCAGGCTCCGGGGTGTGCCCCGATTTGCCAGCTTCCACATTGCGGCAGGTCGCGGATGTCTGATGTGCGCCGGCCGTGACGCGGACGGCGCCAGGGAAGGCAGCCCCTGACCCACAGCAGTCCACCGATCCGGGCAAACACCGGCTCTGGGAAATGCGGCCTCTATCGCCGATCAAATCGCTTGCAGAGGGGTGGGCTTCGCTGGGGCCGTAGCGGCCGGAGCTGCGGGCCCTGCTGCGCGATTCCGCCGCAGGCGTAGGCCGTCGTCCAAAAACAGAGCCAACCACGTTGCTGTTCAGGCGGTTCCCGAGCTGTTCGGAACGCGCCGGGTGATTGAATGGTTATCTTGTGCCAACTCCGGAGATGATATGAAAAGTGCGAACGCTGACAGGCTGCGAAAGCAAGTATCCGTCTTAGCAAGGTTCGGCGGGCAGGCGTTTCGGAGCGGCGATATTGGCGAGCTGCTCCAGGAAGCCACGTTGCTTGTCTCGGAGGCAATGGATATTGAGCTCGTGAAGGTGCTTCAGCTCCTTCCCGACGGCCAGGAACTGGTGGTGCGGGCGGGGGTGAATTGGAAACCCGGCGTCGTCGGACATGCAAAAATTCCGGCTCACGGAGGCTCACCGGCCGGCCATGCCTTGCGTACAGACCAAGCCGTGATTTCGGAGGACATCGCGAATGAAAGGCGATTTAAGATACCGGAGCTTCTGATTGAACATGGCGTCAGGAGCATGGTCAATGTCGTCATCCGCGGCGAGCGCGGACCGTTTGGCGTTCTGGAGGCAGACGCCCAGCGGCCCCGTCATTTTGGCCAGGATGACATCGACTTCATACAGAATTACGCTAATCTTCTCGCCGCCGCGATTGACCGCGTGAACACCCACCGGGAATTGGCAGAAAGCGCCCGAAAACTCGACGTTCTGGCGCACGAACTTCAGCATCGAATGAACAACATGCTCGCCACGATCGGTGCGGTCGCGCGAAGCGCACGAACGAAGTATGCAAGCGTCGACGAGTTTGTTGAAGCCTTCGAGCGTCGCTTGGGCGCGATTGCGCGTGTTCACAATTTGTTGGGGCGCCACGGAACGACCGACATCAACATTCGTGAAATTCTCAGGCAGGAATTGGCAGCGTACGGAGCGGTCGAGGGCGAAAACGTCGTAGAGCGCGGACCTGATATCGCGGTGCCCCCAAAGCAAGCAGAGGCTTTGGAGATGGCCTTCCACGAGCTTGCGACCAATGCGATCAAATACGGCGCACTTTCCGCAAAGGGCGGCCGTATCAACGTTTCCTGGGATACTCATCCGCATGGCCACAGAAAGCAGGTGCACATATGCTGGCGCGAGTCCGGCGCTCAGATCGAGCATGTTCCCACCGCTCGCGGCTTTGGCTCCGAGATACTGGAGAAATCTATCCCTCATATGCTGAATGGGACGGTCGAGAGGAAATTTCATCCCAACGGGATCGAGTGCGTGATCGACTTTATCGCCGCAGCCTGAGCGTCCCCGCAACCTGAGCACGCCGTACGGCGTCGGCTTTTGGCTCAAGGCAGCCGGTCTCTCGCGTCGGCTTCCACGGTGCGTTCGGAGAAAAGCCAAAGGCGACGCGGATGCAAAGAAAATGGCGCGAACAATGTTTTCGCACAGCCAAAGCCCAGGCGAGATTCCGGTCAGGTTGAAAAACTCGGCCTCTCTCTGCGCTCCAACATGCGGGATCGTCGGGACAACCGCGGCGACCACGCGACGTTGATTCAGCGACATCGAAATCTGCTCGAACTCAGCCGGACGCGGGGACTGAAGACCCGCATCGCAATCTCTGGCCTATGGTCCTGACGGATAATCCTAAATCCGTGAGTTGGCGTCGCTGATTTTCGCGATGTCCTTGGCCCACAAGCAAGAAAGAGAACGCTTGGAGGCACCGAATTGTAACTGCTCCGCAGCTGACTGATTTTCAAAGATTCGTCGATTTATCAGCGCTTTCTTTCCAACTCACGGATTTAGGATAATTTACAGGCACGGAGAGACGGCGATCTCGTCCCGATGCTCCGGGTTTCTGATGCGGATGTCTTACAGGCAGGACCGCAGCCTGTCAGGCGAGCTGTATCGGCCCATGGTCATCGCAATGATCGCCATGAGGATGGTGCAGCCGTCCGTTCACGAGGTAGTCGATGTGGTCCCCATGGGGCACGGCCTCGTGCCCGCAGGACGGGCCGTGCGTGTGCGCGCAGGCTGTTTGCGGCGTGCACTGCACGGGGTTGATCGCGCTGACCGCAATGACATGCTCATCAATGTGATCTTCGTGCGGATGATGCAAATGGCCGTCATGAAGATAATCGACATGGCCGTCATGCCGGACCGCGGTATGTCCACAGTTGGGACCATGCGCGTGGCTATGATTGCCGTGATGCGTCTCGGTGCATGTCGTCATAGTCTGTTTCCCTTCTTCGTCCTCGGCTTGGGGCAAGCCTGCGTTGTTTGAGGCTCCGCCGCATGCTCCACGGCGCTTTCCACCAAATGCAGAACGTGAAAGTCGGAAAGCGAATAGTAGATGTGCTTTGCTTCACGCCGTCTTTTGACGAGTCTCACGTCATGCAGCGTCTTGAGGCGAGCCGAAACGGTGGTCAGCTTTTCACCTTCCACCTCCGCCAGCTCAGTTACGCAGGCCTCGCCGCTGGAAAGCCTCGCTAGCAACCGAAGCCGGGCCGAATCGCCAAGGGCTTGGAACATCGCAGACGCACGTTCAAGTTCGGGACGGTCCGGCAACTCCGGCCCCAAACGGGCCTGATTATGCTGTCGGGCGCTGCCGTTCTGCTTCTTCACGATTTATCATTCCAATGACTGATGACATGATTTGTTCCAATGGCCGATGGAATGATTCGTTCCAGGCCGCATGCTCCAACGCTCGCCCACCGGCATTCAGGCCGCGCGTTTGCCGCCGATCAAGCCGCCCCTTGGCAGCGGCGCTGCTCCCAACTGAAAGTCGCCACCGCCGTTGAGCGCGGTCACATCGATGACGGCGCTCCTTGCGTGCCGCGGAATTCGCCGCCCTACGCATACGGCCCGGCGGAGCGCCGGGCCGCTGAGTTCCCCGCTGCCGTGCAACCTCACCGAGAATACGGAGAGAGCGGCCGCGTGGCGAAGGGTGCGGTCCCCGAGGCCGTCACCATAGGGCGTCCGGCTCCGGAAACCACTCCGACCTTATCGGATTTTCCGTGATGGCCTCGCTCTCTTATCCGCGCACATATTGGTTGAACCACTCAATGGTGCGCGTCCATGCCTGCTGGGCCGCGACTTTGTTGTAGCGTTCGGGCGTCGCGTCATTGAAGAAGCCGTGAACGGAATTGGGATAAACGTGGCCTTCGTAGCGGATGTTGTTTTTCTTCAGTTCAGCCTCCTGCGCCGGATACGCCTCCGCCAGCGTCTTATCGAGGGCGCCGTGGTGGATGAGGATGGCCGCCTTGATTTTCGGCACGTCTTCGGGCTTGGGCGCGGCGCCGTAGAAGGGAGCGGCGGCCGCGAGATCCGGACCCAGCAGAACGGCCAATGCATTGGACATCGAGCCGCCGTAGCAAAAGCCGGTTGCGCCGATTTTCCCGGTGCAGTCCGGCCGCGATTTCAACCACTGCGCGGCGGCGACGAGATCCTGGGTCCTCTTGGCAGGGTCGATCTTGGCAAAGAGCTGGCCGCCTTTGTAGTCGTCGCCCGGATAGCCGCCCACTGACGTAAGCAGATCTGGCGCAAAGGCCATGAAGTTCTCCAGAGCGAAGCGCCGTGCAACATCCTCGGTGTGCGGATTCAGTCCGCGATTCTCGTGGATGACGATGATTCCAGGCAGTTTCGCCGGCGTCTCGCTGCGCGAATCGGCGCTGAACGGGCGGACGAGATAGCCTCGAACGTACCCGTTCCCATTCGGCGACGGGATGGTCTCATAGCTCGCCTTGATGCGCTCGTCGTCCTTACGAACCTGCTGCCCCAAGGCGTAGTTAGGCATCAGCGCTTCGACAATCGCCGTGGCAGTAAGACCGGCGACGGCGAAACGCTCCACTTCATTGAGAAAGTCACGGCGACTCATCTCGCCATGAATAAAACGTGTGTAAAGCTCTACTGCTTCCGCAGGAATTTTCCTCGTCTGTGTCATAGAGACCTCCCTTCGGCAATTCAGAGTACCATTACTCGCGCGGCTGCTGAAGCCGGCAACTGGATTGGCGACCGGCAACTCGCAGTTGCCGCCCATCGTCCAAGACTTGCAAGACTGCGCGAGCCGCCCCTACTGTCAAACTCGCGCAGCACAAAGGAGCTTTCCCCTGATGACCGTCATCGATTCCCAGGTCCATGCCTATGAGGCAAACACTCCAAAGCGACCCTGGCACAGCGTGCCGAACTGGCCCGATCACGTCACCGGCGACGAGATGGTGGCTGCGATGGACAAAGTCGGAGTCGACGGCGCGATCTTCATCTCCGCCTTTTCCTTGTATCGCTA
Source organism: Hyphomicrobiales bacterium (assembly GCA_021323775.1). GTDB lineage: Bacteria > Pseudomonadota > Alphaproteobacteria > Rhizobiales > Xanthobacteraceae > JAJPKK01. The sequence continues at coordinate 2,983 of JAJPKK010000006.1, read as the reverse complement.
CGACGCGAGCTATGCGGTGGAAGTGCAGCGGGCCCATCCGGACCGGTTCGCCATCGTTAAGCCTGTCGACCCGGACGATCCGGCCGTAGCCGACGTCGTCGCCGACTGGAAGAGAACGCCGGGCGCGGTCGGCATCCGCATCATCCTGACCAGGGAGGCCAAGCGCGAGCCGGATGACCCAGGCCTCGACCGGATCCTGCGCGCAGCCGTTCGCTACGACTTCCCGGTCAACATCCTGTGCTGGGGCAATCTCGATGCAGGCGCCGCGTTGATCGATCGCCACCCCGATGCGCGATTCATCATCGACCATCTGGGCATCATGCAGCCGCGCGTGCCGCCCGCCCCGCCGCAGCCGTGGGCCGACCTGCCAAAGGTGCTGGAACTCGCCAGCCGCCCCAACGCAGTGATCAAGGTCAGCGGCGCCTGCACGCTGTCCAGAGAGCCCTATCCCTTCCCGGACATCTGGGACCCGCTCGCCCGCGTGTTCGATGCCTGGGGTTTGGACCGCTGCCTGTGGAGCACGGATTGGACACGCGCGTTCGCAGTCGTCAACTACGAGCAGGCCGTCGAGGCCTTCCTTAAGACCAGCCGCCTGAGCGACAGTGAGCGGGCAATGCTGATGGGCGGCGCCTGCGCCAAAGCCTATCGCTGGTCGCCGAAGAAAGTTAGATTGCGATCCTCGCAGTCACCAGAATGCAACGATAGCTCGGTCGGCTGAAGCGCCGGTTCAGGCATGGTATTTATTTGACGGGATTGCCACGAAGTCTGGAGGAGGGATCATGGCTAGAGAAGCCAACAGGCGTGAGTTTGTCCAAGCCGCTGGATTGGCGGCATCGGGACTGATGGCGGCTGCCGGTTCGCTGGCCGCCGCCGAGCAAGAGGCGCGCCCGGCAGCGAGAACGATGGGCGCGCGCTTTCGCGAATTGATGAATGGCCCGGAGCCGCTCATCTGCGCCAACGCCTATGACGTCCTGACGGCTCGGCTGGTCGAAGTTCACGGATTCAAAGGCGTGTTTGTCGGCAGCAGCGCCACCAATCTCGAATTACTCGCGCTGCCGGACCAGGCAGTCGTCACGGTGTCCGAGATTATCGAGTATGACACTGTCATCGCGGCGAACGTGGATATTCCGGTGCTCGCCGATGTGGACGATTTCGGCGCCACTCCCCTGAATGTTTACCGCTTTGCGAAGCAGGCTGAACGAGGCGGCATTGCCTGCGCCGCCTTTGACGATCGAATGCCGCTCAACCGCGCCACCGCCTATGCGGTTCCGGGCGTCTTTCCCAAGGCTCGTATGATCGACAATATCCATGCGGCGGCCGACGCGCGGACGGACATGGTTCTTATCGCGCGCTGCCTTGCGCCGACTCCGAACAATTCGTACACGGAGATGCTTGATCGGGCCGCGGCCTACGCCGAAGCCGGCGCCGACGCCGTCTGGATTGGATTGCCGACGGCGGAAGACTACGTCAGGGCGGCCGACATCATCAAGAAACCGCTGATGGCCGTGATCGGCGGCCCAAATCTCCCGGCATCTCCAGCCGCCATGAAGGCTGCCCGAATCGCCGTGGGCCAGACTCCGCCCGTGGTGAACATCGCGTTGGGCGCCGTCGACAAGGCCCTTACGGAATTGAAAGGCACAGGACGAATGACGGAAGCGCAAAAAGGCGCTCTGAGCCGGGAGACTTCGCGCAAGGTTGAGCGGGTCGAAGAACTTAATGCGCGCTCGCGGAAATATAACCTTCCCAGCGCCTCGGCTTCGGAACGCTAAAGCACAGCCTGTCATTCCCGGCAAAAAAACGGAGAGTGACAGGCGCAGTCAGTTCGTCAGGTCGGTCCCATTCCGGCAACACCCGATCAGTCGTAAAACGCGGGAGCGATCTTCCGCTTAATGCCGCTCGTGTAATCGTGCTGGATCCAAAGCTGTGCGCGGTTCTGCTTCACGAAATCTTCGATCATCTCGCGGCTCTTCGCGGTCTGCTCCTTGTTGGTATCAAAAGACGGAATTTTCTTCTGCGTGATCTCTTCCGGATAATGATAGAGATCGCCCGACAGCAGGACATTCCCGGTATTGGCGAGCTTGAGGAACAGGGACTGGTGCCCGGGCGTATGACCCGGCGTGGACTTGATGACCACGGTGCCGTCGCCGAACACATCGTGATCCTCGCCGTTCAGCAGAACCGTTTTGCTGTTGGCGAGGCCCTCGAAAAATTTTGGGTCCGGCACGCGGCCTGGCGCTGGCGGTCCGGCCGGGCGCGGCGCGAGGATCGCGTCCCGGTCGCCTTTCTGCACGATCCAGGTCGAACCGGCGAACAGGCTGGCGTTGGCGACGTGATCGCCATGATAGTGGGAGAGCGCCATATAAGTGATGTCAGCCGGGGTGTAGCCGATCGCGGCGAGTTGCGGGAGCAGCGGGCGATCGACCGTGAAAGCATTCAGCTTCTGGGGCGAGACGCCATCCTTGAAGGCGCTGTCGGGAATTTCGCCGGTGTCCCACATCAGGCTTCCGCGCGGGTGAACGATGAGGAAGCAGGGCGTGACCATTTTTGTCTCGGCCATTTCGCTCGGCTTCAAGCCGTACGCGTCGACGTTGGCAGGAGTGATTATGCCACAGTCGAGAACATAGAGACGCAGCGATTGTGGCGGCTGCGGCTTCTGAGGCTGCTGGGCGTTAGCCGGCGGGAAACCGAAGGCCACGGACACAGCCGCCGCCAGGATGGCGGGCACGATACGAATCGACATGCAATCCTCCCGAACAAGCCCATTCTTAAAAGGGCGCCGGCCGCGGCGGCTGCGAGCGGGAACGGTACCTGCTGGCTTTGACCTTCGCGGCAGTTCACACTCTACAGCGGTTCGCAGTCGACTGGAATCACTTGTAGGCAGCAATTCTCATTTTGACCTTTCCGCGTGTCGGGCCGGGTTGGCGAGGCGATTTTGGTGCGGCAAGTTGACTCGGGGGACGGTTAGCGGGTTGCGTTGGAGATG
>JAJPKK010000195.1 GCA_021323775.1 Hyphomicrobiales bacterium | reverse complement strand
TTCCACGACACGCTTGCGCGCGCTTCGTCCGCATTCATCCCGGAGGTCACCGGGGCCGATGACCCGGCCCTGATGGTCTACACGTCGGGCACGACGGGCCAGCCCAAAGGCGCGCTGCACGCGCACCGCGTGCTGATCGGCCATCAGCCTGGCATCGAGGCGCCGCACGAGTTTTTTCCTCAGCCCGGCGACCGGATGTGGACGCCTGCCGACTGGGCCTGGGCCGGCGGACTGCTCAACTGCCTGCTGCCGGGGCTGCTCTACGGCGTGCCCGTGGTGGCGCGGCGCTTCGAGCGCTTCGACCCCGAGGAGGCGTTCGCCGTGATGGCGCAAACCGGCGTCCGGAACGCCTTCATCCCGCCGACCGCGCTGCGCATGATGCGCTCCGCGCCCGATCCGCGCGGCCGCCACGCGATCCGCCTGCGCACGGTCGGTTCGGGCGGCGAGGCGCTCGGCGCGGAGACCTACGAATGGGGCAAGTCGGCGCTCGGCCTCATCATCAACGAGTTCTACGGCCAGACCGAATGCAACCTGGTGGTCGGCTCCTGTGCGGCGATCGGCGTCAGCCGGCCGGGCGTCATGGGCAAGCCGATCCCTGGCCACGTTGTTGGGGTGATCGGGCCGGACGGAGCGCTTTGCCGGGCTGGCGAGGTCGGCGAGATCGCGATCAGGCGGCCCGATCCGGTGATGTTTCTGTCGTATTGGGGCGACCCCGATGCGACGCGCGAGAAATTCATCGGCGACTGGATGACGACGGGCGACCAGGGCGTAGTGGATGAGGACGGCTACATCTCGTTCCTCGGCCGCAACGACGATATCATCACCTCATCGGGCTATCGCATCGGCCCGGGCGAGGTCGAGGACTGCCTCATCCGCCATCCCGCCGTGGCGCTCGCCGCCGCGGTCGGCAAGCCTGACCCGCTGCGCACCGAGATCGTCAAGGCCTTCGTGGTGCTCAAGCCCGGCGTGCCGCCCTCCGATGTACTCGCGGCGGACATCCAGGAGTTCGTCAAGCAGCGCCTGTCGGCCCACGAGTATCCGCGCGAGGTCGCCTTCATCGATGAAATGCCGATGACGACGACCGGCAAGGTGATACGGAGGTTGCTGCGGGGGCGGGGGTAGGGTGGGCAAAGGGACGCTCTTGCGCGCCGTGCCCACCAGCGCTCGGCGTTTCGAAGGGCGGGCGTCCTGGTGGCGTGCATAATCGAGCTCAACCTGAAGGCCATCGGACACGCCGCCGATCTATCGTGCCAGGGCTCGCTGATACTGCCTCACCCTGGCCCCAGCCCTGCCTCCACCTCCGCCAGCGCCGCCGCCACGATGCGGCGTTCGTCCGCCGTCAGGGCCGCCTGCGGCGGCACGGGATCGCCCACGTCATATCCTTGCAGTTCGAGGCCCGCTTTGATGCAGGCCGCGAGGTTGAAGCGGGCGAAGGCCTCGTTAATGCGCCACAGCCGCCGCTGCAGGTCCATGGCCTGCGGCCATTGGCCGGCGCGGCAGAGATCATAGAGCGCGACGCTCTGGCGCGGGATGAAGCAGGCGGGTCCCGCCATCCAGCCGACGCCGCCGATCAACATGACGGCGGCCGGAATATGCGCCGAGGCCGAGAACACCGCGATGTCGCCCCCGCACCGGTTCATGATCGAAAGCAGGCGGCCGGTATTGTTCGAGGCGTCCTTGATGTAGCGGATGCGCTCGTGCCCGGCGAGGCGGGCGATGACGTCGAGGGAAAGATCGCTGCGCTGGAACTGCGGGTTGGTGTAGAGCACGACCGGAATATCGACCGCATCGGCGATGGCGCGGAAATAGCTCTCCACCTGCGCGTCCTTGAGCGGGAAGTAGGCTTCGAGGATGGCCAGAATGCCGTCGGCGCCGAGCCGCTGGTAATTCTGCGCCTGGGCGACTGCATCGGCCGTCGAGGTCGACGCCACGCCCGCCACCACCGGAACCCGGCCGGCCGCCGCCGTGATGGTCGTCTTCACCACGGCGGCGCGCTGCTCGCGGTCGAGATAAGCAAATTCGCCGGTCGACCCGAGCGGCGTGAGCCCATGCACGCCCGCCGCGACGAGGTCGTCGACAAGGCGGGCCAGCACGCCGGTCTTGACGCGGCCGTCGCGGTCGACGGGCGAGACGAGATAGGGAAAGACGCCGTGGAAGTTAGTCATCGCCGCGCGTAAACGCCATGATTTCGTCCATGCTCATGGCAACATCCGCTGCGCTTCGGCGCAAATGGGCGACAATGCGCGCTCCTCGGCGGCGCTTTTTCCCGCCCGAGATCGGAACGATCGACACGGTGATGCCGTCGAATTCAAAATCGACTTCCGTGCCGGGCAGGAGCCCAGCCTGCTTGCGCCCGCGACAAGCGCGGGCATAGGGAGCTGATTCGATTTCAACGGAGCCTGCTTCTGAAAAGAACATTGCTCACCCCCCAAAACCGCCGCCATCCAGAAACGCCTGCTCCTCCGCCGTCGTGATCCGGCCAAGTGCGGCGTTGCGGTGCGGGAAGCGGCCGAAGCGGCGGATGATATCGGCGTGAAGCTCGGCCCATTTGAGGGTGCCCTCGTCGCCCGCGGCCCGGCACAGCTCGCAGCAGCGCTCCTGGTCGGCAAGCGCCTCCGAATGCATGTAGGGCAGATAAAAGAACGGCCGTTCCGCCTTTTTGGCCTGGCGATCGAAGCCGCGCTCGATCGCACGGCCGGCCGCGGCGCGGGCCAGCGGATCGGCCGCGAATGCGGCGGCGGCGCCGCGAAACATGTTGCGTGGAAACTGGTCGAGCACGATGATGTGGGCGAGCGCTCCCGGCGCATCTTTCTCCCAGTGGATGAGCGATCCTGCAAGCGCTGCCTTGTAGACGCCCTCGAACTTGTCGCGAATTTCGGCGTCCACTGCGGCGTCTCTCTCAAACCACCGCTCCGGGCCCAGAGCGCGCCAATAGGCGAGCACGTCAGCCGCCGACGGCAGCGGCGGCTCGCGATCGGGCGCCCTCACAGCCTCACCTCGCCGGACACGATCTCATGATAAAGCGCGCTGTCGAGGCGGACATAGGCGCGCACGCGCGGGTCGTCGAAAAAGAGCGCATCGCTGATGTTTCCCGGGTCGAAGCCGTCCTTCACCAGGGCCACTTTGCGCTGCTTGAACGTCGCAGTCGTGTCGATCTCGCTGCGGATGCGCAGGAAAAGCGGGCGCGCATAGTCGGCGAGGCGCGCCGCCAGATAGGAATGCAAGCCGGCGAGATTCAAATCCTCGTCGCAGACGATCGCCGCCATGCCGGCGGGCCCTCGTGGCCCGGCACCGCGACGCCGTAGACATTGGCCTCATGAATGCCCGCGAATGCGCACATCATCTCCGAAACCTCGGTGGTCGAGACGTTCTCGCCCTTCCACCGGAAGGTGTCGCCGATGCGGTCAACAAAATAGAAATAGCCCTCGCGGTCGCAGCGCATGAGGTCGCCGGAGCGGAACCAGCTGTCGCCCTCTTCGAACACGTCACGCAGAATCTTGGCCTCGTTGTCGACCACGTTGGAATACCCCTCGAACCGGCCGGCCGGCTTCGACGGGTCGTGGAAAATCCGGCCGACCGCCTCCCCGACCTCTCCGGGCGCGGCCTCCTCGCAATGACCGGCCGCATTGCGTATGAGCGCCTGCCGCTCGATGTCGAACCGCAAGATCTTGGTCTGAAACCGCGACGCCAAAAACCACGGAATGCGGCCCACGGCGCCCGGCTTTCCGTCGAGGTTGAACAGCGTGACGTTGCTCTCGGTCGCGGCGTAGAACTCGAGGATGACCGGAATTGCAAAACGCGATTGGAATTGGGTCCATATGTCGGGGCGCAGACCGTTGCCGCAGCACAAGCGCAGCTCGTGCGCGCGCTCCTGCGGGTGGGGCGGCGTGTTGACGAGGTAGCGGCACAGCTCGCCGATATACATGAACAGCGTGCAGCGCTCGCGCACCACGTCATCCCAGAACTCGCGGGCGGAAAATTTCTCGCGAATGAAAACCGTGCCGCCGCCGATCAGGGCCGCGCCGATCGCAAGAACGCCGCCGCTGGTGTGATACATCGGCAGGCAATCATACATGACGTCATGCGGGGAGGTCTTCATCACGCCCGCGAAGGCATTGGCGGCCAGCATGAGACGGAAATGATTGATGTTGGCGGCCTTGGGCAAACCCGTCGTGCCGGAGGTGAAGATGAACAGCGCCCGATCTTCCACGGTGAGAGCGGGACGTTCCGCAGCGGACAGAGGCGCGCCATCGAATGCGAGGACCGCCTGGTCAACGCGCGGGTGGTCCGCGTCACTGCCCTCCCCCGCTTGCGGGGGAGGGTCAGGGAGGGGGCGCGGGCGAGCGGGGACTTCGCCGTGCAGCCAGGTGCGCGGGGCGCTCTTGCGGTAGGGATCCGATGACGACAGGGCGTCGGCGAGATCGGCGGCTACGATGATATGCTTGGGTGAAACGCTGTCGATGCAGAACGCGAGCGCCGGACCCGTGAGATTGGTGTTGAGGAGCGCGACTGTGCCGCCAGCCCGGATAATCCCGAGCCAGATCGCCACATATTCGGGCCGATTCGTCATCAGCAGGGCAACGACATCGCCCTTGCCGACCCCTTCTGCCATGGCCCAGCGCGCATAGCGGCAGGAGCGGGCCGCGAGCATCCGGTAGGTCAGTCGCTCCCGGCTCGAAACGAGCGCAGGCTTGTCGCCGTAGCGCGCCGCCAGATCATCGATGAGCAGCGGGAAAATGCGCGTCGGGTTGCGGGCGATCGGCGAGGTGAGCCGGATCACGCGCCAGACCCCGCGCAGAAACGCGAGGTCGCTCCGCAGTCGCTTGAAGAACCTCATGGCGACACCGGCTGATCTCAGGGTTCAGTCTTTAGGCCCAACATCGGGAAGTTGCAGCGTCGTGGCAAGCCCTATAGCACCGCACTTGGATGATGGGTTGCTTCGCCGCCAATCAACCCACCCATGCGCCGCGCCTTTACCCTCCTGTCGTCCCCCGTGATATGATCTGTGTTCAGCATTGGAAGAACAGGGAGGGTGCGATGACGACATTCGATCGCCGCATGATGCTGCGCGGTGGCGCGGCGTTCGCGGTGTCTGCCGCAGGGTTCCTGCGGTCGTCAAGGACGCGGGCGCAGGCCAACCCGGCGCCCGAGGTACAGGCTTTGCTGTTCGACGTATTCGGCACCGTGGTGGATTGGCGCAACGGCGTTGCCCGCGAGGCGGAAAGGGTCCTCAAGCCGCTGGGATATTCGCTCGACTGGCTTGCCTTCGCGGATGCGTGGCGCGCCGAGTATCAGCCCGGCATGGAAGAGGTGCGCAGCGGCCGCCAGCCTTTCGCAAAGCTCGATATCCTCCACCGGCGCATGCTCGACAAGATCAAGCCGCGGTTCGGCTTGGAGAAGCTCGACGAAGCGACGCAGGCGGAGCTTAATCTCGCCTGGCATCGGCTCGATGCCTGGCCGGACGTCGGGCCAGGCTTTGCGCGGCTCCGAACCCGGCTCATGCTGTGCCCCTGCTCCAACGGCAACATCGCCCTCATGGCCGACATCGGGCGCCGCAATGATCTGCGCTGGCACGCGATCCTGGGCTCGGAAATCGCCGGAGATTTCAAGCCTAAGCCGCGCGTCTATCTTGCCTCCGCCGAAGCGCTCAATCTCAAGCCCAACCAATGCATGATGGTTGCGGCCCACAGCGGCGACCTCGCCGCTGCCGCGAGGCAGGGCCTGCGCACCGGCCACGTCGGACGTCCGGGCGAAGGGGGGCCTGGCACCGGCGAATCAGCGCCGAAAGGCACATTCGATGTCGTGGCAAAGGATTTTGTAGATTTTGCCGCGAAGATGGGGACGTGAGGGGGGCGCGGGCAACATGTAGGGGTGGCAAAGCGAAGCGCGCCCACCCGCCTCGGAAACATCGGGCGCTGGTGGGCGCAGCGCACCTGAGCTTATCGAAGGGCCGCCTTTGCCCGCCATGCAGGCTACGCAAATCCATATAACTTCGCCGGATTGGCGACCAGGATGCGCCGGCGCGTGGCCTCGTCCGGCGTCCACGCGTGGAACAACTCGAATAGGTGACCAGCATCCGGCATCTCGCCTTCCATGCGCGGATGCGGCCAGTCGCTGCCCCAGACCAGCCGCTCGGGATTGGCGCGGACCAGCGCTTCGTGGAACGGCCGCGCATCCTCATAATCCGGGGCGCGCTGGCTCACGCGGTGGGCGCCCGATAGCTTGACCCAGCATTCGCCGCTGCCAAGGCAACGCAACAGGCTTTGAAAGCCCGGCGTCCCTGTTCCAGCGGTCGCGTCGGTGCGGCCCATATGGTCCACCACAACCGGCAGTCCAATTTGCCGCAGCAGCGGGATGGTGTCGGGCAGGTCTTTGACGTCGATCCAGAGCTGCAGGTGCCAGCCGAGTTCCGCCATCATCGGCCCCAGCGCCTTTGCGGCGTCGAGCGGCGCCCCGCCGCGGTAGTGCAGTGAGCCGCCGCGAAAGAAATGGTTGAACCGCAGGCCGCGCACGCCGATGCCGTGCCAGCGCCGCAACTCTGCCGGCGTCACAGTGGCATCGGCCACCGCGACGCCGCGCAACCGGCGAGGGTGGCGCGCGAGCGCATCGAGCATCGCAGTGTTATCGCGCCCGTGGGCGCTGCCCTGCACCAGCACGCCTCGCGCAAAGCCGACCGTGTCAAGCATGGCGATATACTTGGCGACCGGCGCGTCGGGAGGCGTGTAGCTGCGATCGGCCGCAAAGGGGAACTGCGCCGCCGGCCCGAACACATGGGCGTGGGTATCGCATGCGTCAGGCGGCGGCGGAAACCGCGGCCGCGTCGGCTCGCGCGGCGCCGGGCAGGCGGGGATCGGCGGAGAACTCGACAGCTCCGTCAATGATCGTCTCCTGGGAAGCGGACGGGACGCCCGCGGTCCCGGGGAACGGTCCTCACTCGGCCTGGACACCGGCGGCCTTGATGATAGGCCCCCATTTCTCGTAGTCGGCGCGGATCAGCATCGCGAGCTCCTCCGGGGTCGAGCCGACCGGCACTGCTCCCAGCGTCTGGAAGCGCTCCTTCACGGCTGGCGACTTCATGGCGTCGGCGGCATCGCGGTAGATCTTCGCTTTCAGCTCGGCCGGCAGGCCGGCCGGCGCCAGCAGCGCCCACCATACGCCGGTGTCGTAGCCCTTGATCCCCGACTCATCGAAGGTCGGCACGTCGGGCAGGATCGGCGTGCGCTTCGCCGTGGTCACGGCCAGCGGTCGCAGCGCTCCGGACCGGATCATCGCGATCGACTCCGGAACGTTGTTGAAGGACAGCGGAATGTGACCGCCCAGGAGGTCGTTGAGCGCCGGCGCACCGCCTTTGTAAGGCACCGCGGTGATGTCGATCTTCGCCGTCACCTTCAACAATTCGGCGGCCAGATGCGGCGAAGTGCCGTTGCCGGCATGGCCATAGCTGAGCTGCCCGGGCCTTGCGCGCGCCGCCGCAATGAGATCGGGCAGCGTCTTGATCGGGGAATCGGCCCGCACCAGCGCGAGATTCGGCGAATTGCCGAGCAGCGTGATCGGCGTGAAATCCGCGAACACGTCATAGGGGAGCTTCGGATAAAGGAACGGCACGATGGCGTGGCCGCTCGCCACGACGATGAGGGTGTAGCCGTCGGGGGCCGCTTTTGCGGCCGCATCCGCCGCGATCGTGCCGCCGGCGCCAGGACGATTGTCGATGATGATGTTCATCGGCCATCGTTTGCCGAGTTCGTCCGCAAGGCTGCGCGCCACGATATCGACCGCGCCGCCGGGCGGGAACGGCACCAGGAGATGCACGGGCTTGGCGGGGAAGTTGGTCTGGGCGCGCGCTGGCGTCAGCGCCAGGGATGGCAGGACAGCGAGTGCGAGAATGGCGAGGGCGATGCGCGCGGCGCCATCCCCGATCGAAGCGGCCATTGGTGTCCTCCCTCATTCAAACCATCATTCAAACCGTTGCCCCGCCATTGAATGCGGGCTGCGGCGCATGCGCAAGCAAAAACAGCCGGGGGTGCTTTGCGGCAAATGACGGCGCGGCGATCGCCGGAGCGACGGGATTCGACGTTCCAGCATCGGGCGGAGTTCGTCCAGCCACAGCAGCGCGCCTAGTTTGTGCGCGTCCAGGTCTGGGTCTTGCAGAGCAGGCCGCCGAGGGCGCAGCCCTGGAGGTGGAGAGTCGTGCCATTCACGAGCGCGATCGATCCGCTGTAGGTCTTGCCGTCCTCAGCGTTGTAGACTTGGCCTTTCCATTTGTCGGCGCTGTCCGGCCTCATGTCGATGACGATCTGGACGCCGATCATCGGCCGGCTGCGCTTCGCGGCGTCGGGATTATTGCTGTCTGTCTTCGGCTTGCCCGTCGCCGGATCGTTCGGCTCCTTCAACGCGATGATGTTGCCGCACAAGGCGCTGCCGCAATTCACGATTGCAACCTTGGCCCTGCCGTTTTCGGTCAGCCAGGTTCCGCGCGGATCGCCGGCGGACGCCGGCGCAACGGCCACGAGGCAGAGCATGCCGAACGCGGCGCTTGCGAAAATCCTGCTCATCAGCGTCGCTCCCCCGTTCACAAGCCTTGGGAAATTTGCCACCCGCCTGGCCGCATGCTTTTGCACTCCCTTGTGTTGCAATGCCCTCGCATTGCCAACCATCCTGCACGGCTGTCAAGGCTCCGTCGAGCAGATAGCCTGAACGCGAAGAACCGCCCCACGCCCCGGCCTTCGATCCCCTGTCGGTCCTCACAGATATCTTCGTACGCTATTGCAATACTCGGCGTACGCCCGGCCGTAACGTCGCCTCGGATATTCCTCCTCCCGCAGCACCTGGCGGTGGAACAACCACGCCGCTCCGCCAATATAAATCAGAGTGATCCAATTCGGAAATATCAAAAATTGGCTAATCAAGATAATGGCAAATGCGACATAAATAGGATTGCGGCCAAATGCAAAAATGCCGTCAGTTATAAGACGGTCAGGGTGATCCGTATCGATGCCGATCCGGAAGCTTCGTTTGAAAGAAATCAGGCTCCACAGCATCAATAAAAGCCCCGCCAGGCAGAATAACGCCCCAACCCATGAAACTGCCTCAGACTGGAAAAACTCGTATCTGCTGACAGTAGGCCATTTGAATGCGGCAGCGAACACGACATAAAAGTAGAAGAAGACAAATGGAATGATCAAAAAATCAGTTTTGTCTATTTCGCCGAATTTCATTGCCTTTATCCCTTGTCTCCTCAAGATGAAGACGCGGGTCAAGACCATCCCAAGCAACAGGACAATCGTCAGCGCTCCCGGATACCTGGGCATGGGAATCCTCCGAGCCTGCCCAGATTCTCGCACGCAATGTGGCGCTAGCAAGACCTAGCGCATTCTGTTGCCGGACCTATACTCCCTCTCGCCGATCCCGCCCTGCGCCGGGATGTGCTGGAGGAGCCCCATGTCCGTTCGCCTGCCGATCCTTGCATTGCTGTTTATCGCCGCTCCGCTGTGGGCCGCCGCGCAATCGAACCGGCCTGATGATAGAGCGGCCGTCTATTACCCGGACACAGCATGGCAACACAAAACGCCGGCGGAATCCGGGCTCGACGCGGCGCGGCTCAAGGAGGCTGTCGACTTTGCAGTTGCGAACGAGACCAGAAATCCGCGCGATCTTGTTTTGAACCATTATCAGACGTTCGGCCGCGAACCGTTCGGTTACGCAATCGGCCCGATCAAGGACCGCGGCGACCCGACCGGCCTCGTGATTCACCACGGCTATATCGTGGCCGAGTGGGGCGACCCGCGTCGCGTCGACATGACCCACAGCGTCACCAAGAGCATGCTTTCCAGCGTGATCGGCATCGCATACGACCGCGGGATGATCCGCAACATCAACGACACCGTGCAGAGCTATATGGCCCCGATTCAGGTCTTCAGCCCGGTCGTGGCCGGCAACAAGTCCGATCGGCTCGGCGCCCCTGATCTGCTGTTTCCGTTTGACACGCCTCACAACCGCACCATCACCTGGGATCACATGCTGCGCCAGACCAGCGACTGGGAAGGCACATTGTGGGGCAAGCCCGACTGGGCCGACCGCCCGGAGCCGAACGCATCCCAATGGACGACGAGACCGCGCCACGACCCAGGCACCGTCTACAAGTACAACGACGTCCGCGTGAACGCCCTTGCCCTTGCGGCGCTTAATGTGTGGCGGCGCCCGCTGCCGCAGGTGCTCAAGGAAGCCATCATGGATCCGATCGGCGCCTCCAACACCTGGCGCTGGTTCGGCTACGAGAACTCGTGGGTGGTGCTCGACGGCAACGTGGTGCAGTCGGTGTCCGGCGGCGGTCACTGGGGCGGCGGCATGTTCATCAACGCCTACGATATGGGCCGGTTCGGCTATCTCACGCTGCGCCACGGCAAATGGAAGGGCCGCCAGCTCATTTCCGATCAATGGGTCGACTGGGCACTGACGCCGACACCGGCGCAGCCCACCTACGGGTTCATGAACTGGTTTCTCAACACCAACCGGCAGCTCCTGCCGAGCGCGCCCGCCAGCGCCTTCGTGCATATCGGCAACGGCGCCAACATGATCTTTGTCGATCCGGAGCACGATCTCGTCGCCGTCGTGCGCTGGATCGAAGGCGGCGCCATGGATGGCTTCGTCAAGCGGCTGCTGGCTTCAGCGAATGTGATCTGAGTGAGGCTAAAGCTGCGCCGCGGTTCGACTTCCTCATCAGGAATCCTGAGAGCGTGCTCCGCTCGTATGGAAGTCTCGTAGGGCGGGCACTCTTCGACAGACTCAGAGCGAAGCATGCCCGCCTGCGCATGACACGGAAACCGTGACAAACCACGCCCATGACCAGGACCGCGAAGACCAACGCTGTGAAGCTCAAGCGGCGCAAAACCAGGACCGCGTCGCGTCCCGTCAAACGCGCCGCCAAAGCTTCCAACAACCTCCTGAGGCGCAGGCGTGGCGGCGAATCAAACGAAGCCATGCTCTGCGAGCTCAAGCGCCGGCTCCAGGAGATCAGCGACCTCAATTTCGCCGGCGCCGTGCTGAGCTGGGATCAAGCCACCTACATGCCGCCCGGCGGCGCAGCGGCGCGCGGACGCCAGAGCGCGCTCTTGAGCAGGCTCGCGCACGGAAAATCGACCGATCCGGCGCTTGGCAGGCTGCTTGAGGCGCTTGAGCTTTACGGCGAAAGCATGCCCTATGATTCCGACGATGCGTGCCTCATCCGCGTGGCGCGGCGCGACTTCGAGAAAGCGATCCGGGTGCCGGGCGAATATGTGGAGCGGGCGAGCGCACACAGCTCGGCTTCTTACGCGGCCTGGATCAAAGCGCGGCCGGCGAATGACTTCGAGGCGGTGCGGCCTTATCTTGAGCGGAACGTCGAGCTGAGCCGCGAATACGCCGGCTATTTCGCCCCTTATCGGCGCGTGACCGATCCCATGATCGACGACTACGATGCCGGCATGACGACCGCGTCGGTGCAGGAGCTGTTCGCCGCCCTGCGGCGGGAACTCCTTCCCATCGTCCGCGCGATATGCGATCAGCCGGCGGCCGACGACGCCTGCCTGCGCGGCACATTTGCGGAGGGGAAGCAACTTGATTTCAATGTCGCGGTGGCCAAGCGGCTTGGATACGATTTCGAACGCGGTCGCATCGACAAGACCCATCATCCCTTTTGCTCCAAGTTCTCCGACGGAGACGTGCGCATCACCACCCGGGTTGACGAGGCCGACATCGGCCAGGCGCTGTTCTCAACCATCCACGAATGCGGCCACGCCATGTATGAGCAAGGCGTCGCCGCCGCGCTTGCCGGGACACCGCTAGGCTCGGGCGCTTCGGCCGGCGTGCACGAAAGCCAATCGCGGCTGTGGGAAAACGTCGTGGCGCGCGGTCGCGGATTTTGGCAGCACTTCTATCCGCAACTGCAGGCTCACTTTCCGGACCCGTTCGGCAATGTCCCGCTGGAGGCGTTTTATCGCGCCATCAACAAGGTGCAGCGCTCCGTGATCCGCACCGATGCTGACGAGGTCACCTACAATCTCCACATCATGATGCGGTTTGACCTCGAACTCGACCTGCTCGAAGGCCGCCTCGCCGTGAGGGATCTGCCCGAAGCGTGGCGCGCCCGCATGGCGTCCGATCTCGGCGTCGCGCCGGACGATGACCGCAACGGCTGCCTGCAGGACGTGCACTGGTTTTCCGCCGGCATCGGCGGGGCGTTCCAGGGTTACACCATCGGCAATATTCTCAGCGCCCAGTTCTATGCAGCCGCGGTCAAGGCGCACGCGGAGATACCAGGCGACATCGCACATGGTGATTTCAGTACGCTGCACAAATGGCTCGCCGCCAATATCCACCGGCACGGACGCAAGTTCGAGCCAAACGAACTCGTTCTCCGCGCCACCGGCGAGCCGATGACGATCGGGCCTTATCTCAGGTATCTGCGCGGCAAGTATGGAGAGCTTTATCGCTTGCCGCCACTCCATGAGTAGGGTGGGCAAAGCCAACGGATCCGGCCTTCGGCAGCGCGGGCCTTCGGGTGATGGCACGAGGTTCTTGCGCCCCGATGTCCGCCGAATGCCCGTACGGGAGCAAAATGGGCTGTGGCATCGAATGTCGCTATCCGAATACTGCAAGAAAATTTCACCTGTCCGCGCGGCTTCGTCGATGATAGGTTTCGTTTGTCATCGGAGGGGCAAGGGCCGGACCGAGGGCTCAACACTCAACAGATCCCGCGCATGTCCAGCCAGGACACCGCGCGAGCTTCAACAGGGAGGACTGCCATGCGTCATAGAGATCGTGTGAAATTGTTGTGCGGGATCGCGGCGGCCGCGGTCGCGATGTCGGCCGCGCCGAGTTATGCCCAGGATCCCAACTCCGCGCCCAATGCGTACCGCCTTGAGGAAGGCTGGGCCAAGCAGCCCATGGGGCGCGGCAACGGTTCCACCATCGGGCTCAATGTCGATCGCGACGGCAAGAGCATGTGGATCTACGACCGCTGCGGCGGCAACACCTGCGAGGGTTCCAAGATCGCGCCGCTCAACAAGTACGATGCCTCAGGGCGCGTTGTGGCGAGCCTCGCCGCCGGGATGACCGTCTTCCCGCATGGCCTGTTCGTCGACAAGGACGGCAATATCTGGATCACCGACGGCCGCGCCGACAAGGACAAGAAGAAGGGCCAAACCGTTATGAAGCTTTCGCCCGACGGCAAGGTGCTGATGACGCTCGGCACGCCCGGCCAGGCCGGCGAAGACGCCGCCCATTTCAACGCGCCGTCCGACGTGGTGGTCGCGCCGAACGGCGATATCTTCGTTGCCGACGGCCACGGCGACAAGACCAATGCCCGCATCGTGAAGTTCTCCGCGGACGGCAAATTCATCAAGGCGTGGGGCAAGGAAGGCAGCGGGCCCGGCGAATTCAATGTGCCGCACGGGCTTGCCATGGACTCGGCCGGCCGCCTGTTCGTCGCCGACCGCGCCAACAACCGCATTCAGATCTTCGATCAGGACGGCAAGTTCCTCGCCGAGTGGAAGCAGTTCGGCCGTCCGAGCGGTCTATGGATCGACAAGAACGACCAGATCTACGTCGCCGACTCGCAGTCGACCGAGAAGACCAACCCGGGCTTCAAGCAGGGCATCCGGATCGGCAATGCCAAGGACGGCAAGGTCACCGGGTTCATCGAGGAGACCAAATACCTCGGCGCACTCGAGGGCGTCGGCGTGGACGACGACGGCAACATCTATGCGGGCTATACGAACGCTCAGAGGCTGGAGAAGTTTGCCAAGAAGCTGACGCAATAGCCGGCGAGCGGGCGAGACTAATCTTCTCTTCACTTTGCGGCACTTACCGCGTCGTCGCCGGGCTCGTCCCGGCGACCACGATCGTTAGAGCACGAAGCAAGCAAACCGGGGCGGCCGGGAACGGCCCCGGGACAAGCCCGCCCACGGCGTGCGGAAGAGGGGCGCGCACTCAAACCTGACGAATGCGCTCTCTGTCAGTTCGGCTGTATGCCGGCGGCCTTGACCAGCGCAGCATTGACCTTGATCTCGGCGCGCACGAATGCATCGAATTGCGCCGGCGTCATCTCCATCGGCTCGGCGCCAAGCTTCGTCAGCGCATCCTTGATGGCGGGCTCGTTCAAAGCCCTGGCAGTTTCGGCGTGGAGCCGGTCGACGATGGCGCGCGGCGTCGCTGCGGGCGCGAACAGGCCGACCCAGAAAACGTAATCGGAATCGGGATATCCGGCTTCGAGCGTGGTCGGAATGTCCGGCAGGCTTGGGCTGCGCTTGAGGCTCGACACCGCAAGGGCGCTGAGCGCGCGGCTCTCGATCAGCGGCACCACTGCCGCCATCGGCGAGAAATAGAAATCGATGCGGTCGCCCAGAATCTCCCGCAGCGCGTCGGGGGCGCCCTTGAATGGAACATGCACGGCCGTAAAGCCGGCGCTGAGCCGAAAGCGCTCTGCGTTGAGGTGGGTCACGGCGCCGACGCCGCCCGATCCGTAGGTGATCGACCCGGGTTTTGCCTTGGCGGCGGCCACCAGCTCCGCAACGCTCTTGAAGCGCGAGGGCGGCGCCACCAGGACATTGGGGAACTGGCTCAGCGGAATGATGGCCGCAAAATCCCGCACGGTGTCGTAAGGCAGCCGCGAATAGGTCGACGGGACGATCGTATGCACCGAGGAGTTGACGAGCAGCGTATAGCCGTCAGCCTCGGCTTTGGCGACGGCAGCCATGCCGAGCGTGCCGCCCGCGCCGGCCCGGCTTTCGAACACCATGGATTGGCCGATCTGATGCGACACGGCGTCGAAAACCGGCCGTGCGACTGCGTCGATTGCGCTGCCGGCCTGAAACGGCGTTATGAGCTTGATCGGCTGCCGCGCAGGCCATGCCTGACCGTGGGCATCCACAGTCGCTGTGAGCCCCAAGAGGACAAGCGCGAGAACTGACTTGTGAGGCATCGCCGGCTCCTTGGTGCAAGGGCGAAGTTCTGTCCAATTATGCGGGTGCATAAGCGCCGGTGCAAACGGTGCATTGCACCGCCCGCCCGCCCAGCATCGACATCGATTGCAAGTGCGAAAGGAGACCCTTGGACTGAGTGGCGAGGTCGACTAAATTGGCCCCATCCAAAAAGGCACTTGCCGCCCAATCTTCGGGCGCACGCTGTTTGTGCTGGCCGCGTGCGGCCGATTGGGGTAACAAAGAAGAAAAGCCTCGGAGCCCTCAGTGACCCACACCATTCGCGAAAAGACCAAACTCCTCAATCGCGTGCGGCGCATTCGCGGACAAATCGAAGCTGTCGAACGGGCGCTCGATCAGGAAATCGGCTGCGCTGACGTGTTGCAGCTCATTGCCGGCGCCCGCGGCGCCATCAACGGCCTGATGGCCGAGGTCATGGAGGATCACGTTCGCGCCCACCTCATCGATCCGGCCCACGAGCCCGATCCGCAGCGCGCTCATGCGGCGGAGGAATTGATTGACGTGGTGCGTTCTTACCTTAAGTAGGGTGCTGTAGCAGGGTGCCCCCTGACCCGGTTGGGGAGGTGGTTATCCCTGCCCGCGCGGCCTCGGCCATCGCCTTGGTTGCACTGCCGATCATGCCCCTCGCGGCCGCACCCCACGACAGGGGTCGCTTTACCAGCCATCACTTTTTGCGAAAGCGATCGAGGCGTACGACTTCCGCACCTGGGTCCCCCGGGCCGGACGAAGGGACAGGGGCGGACTTGGCGGCGCCGGCCGCGGGCTCCTTTTTCGGCTGCGGCTTGGATGGCTTGGCAGGCCGGGCCAACGTCGCGGGCGCGGGGGTTTCGGCAGCGGCCGGCTTGGCGACGGTTGAGCGCGCTTCGGCTTCTCGGTCTGCCTTTGTCCCTCCGGCAGCCTCCCCGTTGACGGCGAATTGCAGTCCGAACTGCACGGAGGGGTCGAAAAACGCTTTGACGGCCTTGAAGGGGATGTGGAGACGTTCGGGGGCAGCATTAAAGGCCAGCCCGACGGCGAACTCGTCTTCCCCAACAGTCAGATCCCAAAACTGATGTTGGAGCACGATTGTCATTTCTTCCGGATAGCTCGCCTTGAGGCGAGCCGACATGCGCACACCGTCAATGCGGGTGTCGAAGGTGATAAAAAAATGATGCTCGCCCGGAAGGCCCTTGGCGCCCACGTCGGAGAGCACGGTACGAATGACGCCGCGCAGGGCGTCCTGGGTCAGAAGGTCGTAACGGATGTGGTCGACCGCCATGGCAGGCCCTCATCGCGTGTCAGGCGCCCAAGCCGGCCCTTCCGGCTCCAACCCGGAGCGAGGTTTCGCGGAGGGGCAGAATGCGCCAGGGACGAATACTTGATGATGCACCTCAGATTACCACTACTGCGTCATAAGCTTTTTATGGGCGTCATTCCGGGGCGCGTGCCCAGCACGCGAGCCCGCAACGACTTCTGACGCAGTTAGCATTACATGATTCGGCTGCCGGCAAAGGTCCTTCAGCGCTAACCCCCCCGCCCTACCCTCTCACGCGTGGGAGGGTAGGGCGGGGGGAAAGTGTGGGGGCTTCTGTTGCCAGGTGCCCCCGAACCCCGCCTGACGCTGCTAAGACGTCAGGGCTTTAGATCGGTCTTTCAAACCGCTTACGCGGCCTGAGCAACCGGAGCATAGTTGTCGTTGGCAACTATTGCATTGGCCCGATAACGGCGGAACCATACCGGGCAAAAGCGCGCCCTTTACGCCCTCGTCGATCCTATTTCGCCCCCGTACAGGTCTCAGCTATCAGAAATCGGTCATCAGAGCATTGACGCTTCAGTCTGATCACTGATCACTGACCTCGATCCCTGAATGGTGGAGGCGCCGGGTACTGCCCCCGGGTCCGAATGGTTTATTGCGGCGGCCATTTATTGCCATAGCCGGCAAGCCGGCCACCATAATATAGAGGCTAAAGGGCGGAGGAGGAAGGGCAGGCGAGCGGTGTGTCGTAAGCACACGAGTTGTCCGGGTTAGGTAGCACACGAGTTGTCCGGTTTTCTGCCCCTGCGAGGGGGCGAATCGATGAACCGGGCGACGTGGCTACAGGA
>JAJPKK010000332.1 GCA_021323775.1 Hyphomicrobiales bacterium | reverse complement strand
CGCGGGTCACCCTCCAATCGCGCCTTGCGCCCCAACATACAGCGAGTAGAGCGAGTGGCTTGCCGCCATGAACAGGCGGTTGCGCTTGACGCCGCCGAAGCAGAGGTTAGCGCTGCGCTCGGGGAGCGAGATCGCGCCGATCCGCTTGCCCTCCGGATTGAACACCATGACGCCGTCGAGCCCTTCGCCGGTGCCCCAGCCGCACCACAGATTGCCGTCGGTGTCGCAGCGGAAGCCGTCGGGCGTTTCGGCCGCCTCGCAGGTGACGAACGGCTTGCCGCCGGCAAGCTTGGTGCCGTTATCGACGACGTCATAGATCCGGATCAGGCGCGGCACACTGCTGAAGTCGACGATGTACATTTTCCGCTCGTCAGGTGAGAAGCACAGCCCATTGGGCCGGATATCGCCGGCCACCACGGCGGCGCGGCCGGTCTGCGGATCGAGGCGGTACACGTTGGTCGGCAATTCCTGCTGAGCCACATGCCCTTCGTAGTTGCCGGCGATGCCCGGGGTAGGATCGGTGAACCAGATCGAGCCGTCAGATTTAACCACGACGTCGTTCGGGGAATTGAGCGGCTTGCCGTCGAACTGGTCAATCAGCACCGTGATGGCGCCGTCATATTCAGTGCGCGTCACGCGCCGGGCGTCGTGCTCGCAGGTGATAAGCCGGCCCTGACGGTCGCGCGTGTTGCCGTTGGAGTAGTTCGACGGCTTGCGGTAGACCGCGGTGCGGCCTGTCTCTTCATCCCAGCGCAGGATGCGGTTGTTGGGAATGTCGCTCCACAGTACGCAGCGCGCGTCGCCGAACCACACCGGCCCCTCGCTCCAGCGCGCGCCGGTATAGAGCCGCTCGACGCTGGCGTTGAAAACGCGGTATTTCAAGAAGCTCGGATCAAGCACCTTGATGGCCGGGTCCGGATAGCGCTCGCTCGGCTCCCAGCCGCCAAATGTCTCCGTCCCGGCCAGCGCCGCCGCGGCCACCGTCGCCCCCGCGCCCAGAACATCGCGTCGTGAAATCTGCATGGCATCTCCTCCTGAGGTGATACGACCTTACGCGACACGATCGCGATCGATCGTGCTGCTGCGGCGTTATAGCAAGGCTGGGAGCGGATGACCTGTCTCCTGACAAAGACGTCTCGCCGGGCGTGCCTCGATCAATCGCGAAGGCAGCAGCATGGATTTGGGAGCCCGTTATGGGCCGCCATCCCAGCAGCCGCAATGCCATTAGAGAGAAAACGCCGCATGACGTCCTCCCGGAAAGAAGCTTGGCGTATTCGGCACAATGGAACATGCGTGAGCGCATGAGCGCTCCGACGGCAGGATGGGCAAATTCGCCCGCGTCGGCCACAATCCTCGCGCAAACCTCGCCGGGCGATTTTGGCGCAATGAGGCTGGACGGCGGGAGCAAAGGCGCAGGAAAGTTCCATCCCAGCAACTCTACTCTGGACAATGCGCGCTTGCCCACCCTACCCCGCCGCGAGCGCTTCGCGGAAAGCCTGGCGCACGTGGGGTCCGTGCAGGCGCGAGTAGTCGCGCTCCTGCGGGCCGCCCGATGCTATCTTCAGATCGGCGAATACGGGCCCCGGCGCCGACAGCAACGCGCCGATCTGCTGCTCGAATGTATCGATCTCGGAGAATTCGTGCACGGTCGGATAGCCCGCCGACCGCGCGAAACCGCAGAAGTCTACCCGGTCGCGCCCCGGGATCGGATGCCCGCCATTCGCCTCGTAGGCGCCGTTGTGGCACACAAAGTGGTACAGATTGGACGGCGCCGCCGCTGCAATCGTCACCAGGCTGCCGAGATTCATGAGCAGGCTGCCGTCGCCATCGAGCACGAGGACGCGCCTGTCAGGCCGCCCCAGCGCCAGCCCGAGACCGTGGGAGGAAGCAAGTCCCATGGCGCCGTGGGACAGGTAGTTGAGCGGATGCGGCCTGATGTCGATCCAATCGAAAGCGGCTGAATAGACCGGCAGCACGATGTCGGCGTCGGTGACATGGCGCGCCAGCACTTTGAGGCATTCGTCGCGCTTCATCATCGTAGCATCCCCCTCGTCAGTTAGCCGGCATTGCCATTGGGACCGAAGGCGACTGGGGCTTCGATCGTATCGGAGCTGCGGCCCGACCGGGCCGCCGGGGCGAGGCGTTATCACTTTGACGCGAGCTTGCAAATATGCTCACGCTTGGTGGAGGCGGGGGGAGGTGAGGATGCTATGGCGGCGATCGGAGCGCCCATCCGGGCGCGCAAGGTGCAAGGCATAAACGGCGATCTCCCCGCGGAACTTACGCAGGCGCGCCGTTTCGGCAAGACGAGGTCGGCCCAGTCGACCGCGCTGCTCGAGGATTATGTGGAACTGATCGCAGACCTTTTGGCGAGCGCAGGCGAAGCGCGCCCGACCGACATTGCGCGGCGACTCGGGGTGTCGCATGCCACCGCCATCAAGACGATATCCCGATTGAAACGCGCCGGCATGGCGACCGCGCGCCCTTATCGCGGCGTATTTCTCACCGAGGCTGGCAGCGCGCTGGCGCAGCGCGTGCGTGCGCGCCATCGGCTGGTCGTCGACGTGTTGCGCGCCATCGGCGTTCCGGCTGAAGCCGCCGAAGCCGATGCCGAGGGCATCGAGCACCATGTCTCTGAGACGACGTTGAAGGCGTTCGGTCGATTCCTGCAATCGCGAGAGGAGAAGTAGCGATTCGTTGCCGATAGCCCCGCAGCCAGATGGAGCGAAGCGTAATCCGGGGCAATCCGCCAAGAAACGACCCGCATCACGCCTGCTCCTTCAGGGCTACAGACGCGACCGCCGCCATGCGAGTTAACCGCGACCACATCGAATGGGCCTGGCAAGGCGCCGCCGTGCGGCTCGGCGTCACGCGCATGGGCGCGGGCCCGACGCTCCTGATGCTCCCCGCTTTGAGCTCAATTTCGACCCGGGGGGAAATGCGGCCGCTGCAGGAGCGGCTGGCCGCTGCGTTCACAACAGTTGCAATCGATTGGCCCGGGTTCGGAGATGCGCCGCGTCCCGCCGTGCCGTGGCGGCCCGATGCTTACCGGGCGTTTCTCGCCGACGTGCTCGACCAAGCAGTGCAACGGCCCTTCGCGACCGTCGCAGCCGGGCATGCGGCGGGCTATTGCCTCGCAGCGGCGCGCACGCGGCCCGGCGCGGCCGGCCGGCTGTGCCTGGTTGCGCCGACATGGCGCGGTCCGCTGCCGACCGTCATGGGCAAGCGGCACGCTGCTTTCCGCCACATCGCCCGCGCCGGGGATCTGCCAGCGATCGGCGACCTCATCTATCGCCTGAACGTCAACCCATTCATGGTGCGGATGATGGCGCTCGGCCACGTCTACCGCGACCCCCGCGCGCTTGCGCCAGACAAGCTCGCCGAGAAACTCGCCGTGACCCGCGCGGCAGGGGCGCGGCACGCTTCAATCCGGTTCGTCACCGGCGAACTCGACCCGATGAAAAGCCGCGAAGAATTTCTCGATGCCGCAAGGCAAGTGACCGAGCCCATCCTCGTGATCTATGGCGCCGACACGCCGCCGAAATCCAAGGCCGAGATGGCCGAACTTGCTGCCCTGCCCAACGTCCGCACCGCGCTGCTGCCGGCCGGCAAGCTTGCGATTCACGAGGAATTTGCCGATGAAGTTGCGGGCGCGCTGCGGGGGTTTCTGGAGAGCATGTGAAGCAAGCGGACCTACGAAGCAGGAGGAATTCATGTTCGTCGTTTCCTCCAAGAATTGCATGCCCAACGTGCTTCGCCACGGCGCGATGCCCGCGCCGGAACTTCGCGGCAAGGGGAAATGCCTCAGTTGGGTGAGGGCACCACCATGATCCTCGCCATCATGCCTCCGTCCTCGTGCTCGAGGATGTGGCAATGGTACACAAATTCCCCAAGCTGCGAGAACGGGATTCTCATGACCGCTGGGGTCGATTGGCAGTGGCCGCTGCGCCATTGCGGAATGGTGCAGACGCCGTTCTGATTGTTGAATACCTGATCCGAGATGGCCGCATCGGGCGTCGCCACGCCGAGAGGGAAGTTGTCCTGGACGATCCCGCCGTTGCTGCCTTCCATCACGAAGCGCGACTGGTGCATATGGAAGTTATGGTTCTCGGTCGAAAGCTGGATCAACTCCCACGTCTCAGTTACGGGTGTCTGCCCCGGACCCAGCGGGAGACAGACTGTTGTTACCGACGGATCGAATCGTTGGAGCTGATCCGGGGCAGGTTTTTGTGATCCGGGCACCACATTTCCGTTCTGGTCGACTTCCTCGTATCCCAGCGCAAACGTATTGTTGATGGTGACGTCCGAGAAGCCGAAGAAGATGCGGCGCCGATGCCCCGCCGGCAACGGGGCGCAGCCCGGCTGCAACGCCGCCGCGGCTGCTCCCGGAACCCGCGCGGCGAAGATGCCATTTGGCTTGCTCGCGAGGCCCGCCGCATCGGTGGGGCCGCCCACCACGACCTGGTTGCTGGTATACTGTCGCGGTCCAGTCTGATTGAAACGCACCTTGGCGAGATCGACCGCCGGCCACTGGTCGCCCGTGCCCATGGTTAGTCCGACCATTTTCCAGGTCGCGGATGCGCCCGGAGGCGGCGGCGTAATCACGCCGTTCTCATTGCGATAGGTGACCCAGAACTCGGTGCGGGAGCTCGGCATCATCACGATTTCATTGACGCAGACCGGGACGGTTGAGCCGATCACCGGGGCGTTCGGGCACGGCACCACCTTGAAGCGCCCGCCGGCCATCTGGACCATGGAGCCCGTGGTCGTATCCTGCGGCAGATGAACGGCGACGCCATCGATGGCGATAAGCTGCACCGTCATTGGCGTCTGGGTCTTGTCATCGACGAGCTGCAGGTCCCAGCTCAAGCTGCCGGCGCCAGTTCCGAGGCGCCAGATCTCGCCATCGGGCGCGCTGATCGGAATGGTGGGGAATTGCTGCCCATTGACCGTCATGTACCACTTTGCGCCGGTGTAGTTGTTGCCGCCGCTCGAGGTGAGGTCCACCCCTGGGCATGAGCCCTGGCGCACCTCGCCGGGGGCGGGGAACTGGTCGCACAAAGCGGTATCCTCCTGGTTCAGCACCTCGCCGTCGGCGACGGGCTGCGGACCGCTGTCAAAGGCGATTGTGCCGGCCGGAAGAACCTGAATCTCCTTCAGCATCAGATGCCGGACGTTGATGTCGGGCCAGGGTATGTTCGCCGCGTCGCCGCGCACATTGTCGCCCACGCGGCCGATGGTAATGAGCCCGGACATCCCCTCGACAACTTGGTTGAGCGCAATGCCGTGCACATGCGGGTGGAACCAGAACAATCCGGAAGGATGGTTCGGCGGAATGGTGATTTTGTAATCGACCGTATCCATCACGATCGGCCCGTGCTGGTGCGTCGTCTGCGGCACCGGGATGCCGTTGGCCGAATTGAAGATCGACACGTAGACGAAGTCCCCGAAGGTCGGATCGCTGAGCGTCGCTGCGCGCGCGGGCGTCAGCACCCCGTGCGTATGCAAGTTGGTCGGGTTGAGGTAGAGATTGGCCTCGCCCGGATCGGGCTCATGCCGCAGTTTGTTGGGGTTAAGCTTCGGCAGCCGGTTGACGAAGCGGATCTTCAAGGTGTCGCCGGGCTGCAGCGCAAGGCGCGTGCCGCCATAGGGCGACACGGTGGCGCCGCCAGAGGGGCAACTCAGTCCGGACGCCGGCCGTGGGCAGATCTGGTACACCCATCCGGTCGGATGGATGACCGCGCCGGTGGTCGGCGACGTGAATGCGATGGTTGGAATGGGTTGCGGCATCGCAACCATCATGATGTCAAGGACGCCGTTGCGGCTGGCGAACACGGGCGGTTCGACGAGATTGGCGGCGTTTGCCGCTCCCCCTCCTGCCCCCAAGGCGATGATCACGCTCGCTGCGCCAATCGAGCGACGCAGCGACATCTCAAACGCTGTTCGTCTGTCGAACATTAGCCTCCTCCGCGCACTGGTTACGTCCGCAGCTCCCAAGCTGATCCCAGGGAAACGTGACGGCCGCATGAATTTCGGTATTGCGAATGCCAATACCGGTTATTAGGGAATGCTCGTATAACGGGTAATAAACTCAAAGACACGTTTGTGACATTATTGTGGGCCAGCGTGGACTGCGGAGAGGCTGACGCCGCGAAACGCAGAACTCGCGCGCCCGTGTCCAAATAGCGACAGTTGCCGCAAGTTATTGGGGGGAAACGGGATGTGGAAGGCAGTCAAATGGTTCTGCACGGTGCTCGCGTTGTCCTGCAATTCGTCGCCCGATCTCGCGGCGATTCAGACCGCCTACGAACGCGAGGCGTCGGCCGGCAGCCCGCTGCACGACAAGGGCCTGCAAGTCCTCCAAGCCAGATGTCACGACGACAGCGCGGACAAATTTCTCTGCGAGGTCACCTTCATATCGAAGGGCGATCCGTCGGAGCGTCTGTATTTCGATATCGTCGCCGTCGCCCGCGCCGGCGACGGCTGGGAGCTCAAGAGCGGGCTATGCAAGCGGTAACGCACCGACCGCACCCTTTACGCGATGGTGAAAGCATCCGGCGTTATCGCATCGTCACGTCGCGATAGACCTCGCGCCCGCCCACATAGGTGAGCAACGCCCGCATGGCTGGAATCTTTGCTGCCTCGACCGTCAGCAGGTCCTCCGACAATACTGCGAAATCGGCGAGCTTGCCGGGCTCGATCGAGCCTTTGATGTCGGCTTCGCCGGTGAGCTTGGCGTAGTTGATGGTGATCATGCGCAGCAGGTTCTCCCGCGACGTCACAGCCTCGTTCGCCCCATAGACGCCATCCGTGATCGTGTCGCGGGTAAGGAAATGGTAAAAGGCGAAGAACGGGTTGAACGGGACCACCGGCGAGTCGGTCCCGCCCACAACCAAAAAACCGGCGTCGAGATAGCTCTTCACCGGCGTGACCTGGCCCGCCCGCGCGGCGCCCAGGTATTTCTTCAGGGCCGGCGCCGCCAGATAGAGATGGTCTTGCACCGACAGGATGAGATCGAGCTTCTTCATGCGCACGAGCTGCTCCGGCCGCGACACGAACAGGTGCTCGATGGCCCAGCGCTTGCCGGCGATCGGGTGCTCCGCGTTGGCGGCCTCATAGGCGTCCAGCACCTCATCGAGGGCGGCGTCGCCGACCGCGTGGGTCGTAGCGCGCCAGCCAAGATCGTTAATGGCCTTGACGACGGCGGTGTACTCCTTCGGCGGCACCACGGTGAGGCCGTAGAACGTCCCGCCTTTGCCGTATTCACCGGCGAACGGCTGCGACATGTGCCCGCCCTCGAAGCCGCCGTCGACCAGAAGCTTGATGCCGCCGATGCGCACCCATTCGTCGCCCTCATCCTGCTTGAGCGGCGATTTTTCGATGATGTCGCGGATGCGCGCCGGATCGCGCACGCCAAACCCCGGAAGATAGACGTTATAGCGCAGGCTGAGCGCACCCGCGCGGCGCGCCGCCAGGATGGCGTCGAGCGCCTGAAAGAACTCACCCTTGTAGCTGCCCGGAATCCGCACGCTGGTAATGCCGAATGCGTTGATTTTGCGCTGCGTCGTGAGCACGTCCTCGACCGACACCGGCTTGGGCGGCGGCAGGGCGACGAGGCGTTTGGCATTGTCGACGAGTTCGCCGGTCAATTCGCCGGTGGCGTCGCGCGTGATCGCGCCGCCGTCGGGAACAGGGGTGTCCTTGCTGATGTTCCACTGGCGCAGCGCCGCCGTGTTGAGGATGTAGTCGTGGCCGCCGCGCACAAGCACCACCGGATTTAATGGCGAAACGCGGTCAAGCTCGGCAGCGAGCGGCAGCCGCTGTTCTTTGAGCTGGGCTTCATGCCAGTCAGAATTGCTGATGATGAGAGCGCCGGGTTTTGCTGCCGCGGCTGCCGCTGCGACCGCTGCCAGCACATCCGCGATGGAACGTGCCGCCGAAAGATCGATGCCCTCGCCGCCGCCCTCGTTGTGGAAATGCCCGTCCGCGAGCCCGGGCGCCGCAAACCGGCCGGCGAGATCGATCAGCCGGGTGTTCGGCCCCACGTAGGCGCGCATCGCCTCGGTGCTGCCGACCGCAACGAACCTTTCGCCTCTCACCGCGAAGCCCTGCGCCAATTCCGCGCCATCCCGCGCGGTGAACACCTTGCCGTTGATGGCGACGATGTCGGCGGACTGTGCAAACGCCGCGGGGGCGGCAGCACATCGAAGAGCCATGATGCTTAAGGTCACAATCCACTCGCGCATGATGTGCTTTCTCCCTCCCGTCGCCCCGGCGTTTGACCGCCTTGCCGTTACCGCAGTCATCCTTATCGGGGCCGCGGTCGAGCGCCAAGCCGTGATGTTCCGCCCGTACCCTCTAGCCCGTATGTTTAGTCCGTATCTTTAGTCCGGATTGAGCGCAGCGAAATCCGGGGCCACCCCGTCCACACGGCAAAGCCGTTCCCAGCTTTCGCCTGCCGCTCGACCCGGGCCAGGGACCTGCCAGAGGCCTAAGCGCTCTCCGGCAGGACGAGTGCGCCCGCGGCCGCCAGCGCGTCGATGTCTTCACGTGATAGCCCGATCTCGCCCAGAATCTCGCGCCCATGCTCGCCGAGGCGCGGCGGCAGGCGGCTGATCTCGGCGGGCGAATCGGAGAAGCGCAGCGGGACGTCCGGCATCACGACTGCGCCTTCGGTGGGATGGTTCACGTGCCGGAAGAAGCCGATCGCGGCAAGATGCGGATCGTTGGGCAGATCGGCGAGCGCGTTGACCGGGCCGGCCGGAATCTGGATGTCGTCGAGGATCGCCAGCCATTCGCTGGTCGTTCGGGTGGCCAGCGCCTCGCCGGCGAGGCGATAGAGCTCGTCGATGTGCCTGGTCCGCGCCGCGAGATCGGCAAAGCGCGGATCGTGCATCATTGCAGGGCGGCCGGCCGCGTCCCAGAAGCGCCGCCACTGCCGGTCCGTGTAGGCCAGCATGCAGATGCGCCCATCGGCGGTGCGGTAGGGGCGCCGCCACGGCGCGAGCACGCGCGCATAGCCCATGTCGCCTTCAGGCGGCACGAAGGTCGCGCCATAGAGATGCTCGATCATCAGATAGGAGACCATGGTTTCGAACATCGGGATTTCGACCACCTGTCCGCGGCCGGTCTTCTCGCGATGGAACAGCGCCGCGAGTACGGCCTGCGCTGCCATGAGGCCGCAGGTCTTGTCGGCCAGGATGGTAGGCATATAGCGCGGCTCGCCGGTGAGGATCTCCATCAGGCCCGCAACGCCGACGAAGCCCTGGATGATGTCGTCATAGGCCGGCCGCCCGCCATAGGGACCATCCTGACGCCAGCCATGGATCGCCGCGTAGATGAGCCGCGGCCGGCGCGCCATCAGGACGTCGGGGCCGAACCCCAGCCGGGCGAGCTTCTGCGGCCGGATATTGTGGACGAAGACATCCGCGCTATCGATGAGCCGCTTGAGCACGTCGCGCGCGGCTGGCGCTTTGAGGTCGAGCGCGATGCTGCGCTTGTTGCGGTTGGCGCCTAGAAACAGCGAGGCCATGCCCGGACTGCGGCGCGGTCCGGTGTGTCGGGTGGTGTCGCCGTCTGGCCCTTCGACCTTGATGATGTCGGCGCCGAGATCGCCGAGCATCTGGGTCGCGTAGGGGCCGAGGACCACGGTGGTCAGATCGACGATGCGCACGCCCGCAAGCGCTCCGGCAGGTCGATCACGAAGGTGGTCGGTCATGGCGCGCCTCAGGGCCACAGGTTTGGGGGAACGGTAGCCGGGGTAGAGCGGGAACTACCCGGTCGCTGTGCGCTGCCCAGTTAATTCCCGCTGGCATTTCCAGCGATTGCTAACAACTTCTGCGGCCGCCATGGACTGGCTCCGCGTTAGTCGATGCCGCCGCGCCGCGGAACTCTATCGCGATGCTACCGCGTTCGGGGACTGGCGTGCGCTCAATTCGCCGGCCACTCGCCATCCCAGAGGCCGGGCGGTCGCGGAACCCGCGTCGATGCCGGACTGCTCGAAAAAGCCGTCGGAAACAAAGCCATTGGAAACCGGTCCGGGAGCGACTAGAACAGCTCCGCGCTCGCGGACTCCCGTTGATATCGGACGGGAGGGGACGCGGGTCGTGCCGGCTTAGCTCAGCTGGTAGAGCACGTGATTTGTAATCACGGGGCCGGGGGTTCGAATCCCTCAGCCGGCACCGGCACTTAGCTTCGATTTTTTCTTGCTCATAAAATCTCAACTCACCATCAACTCACCACGCGCTGAAAAATTTGGCCGCTCACGGGTCAGACCGTATGGCCGCGGCACGTCAAGCGCAACGGTATTATGGCGCAACCGCCACAAGCACAATAGCGGCGGCGGCCCCACCTTGGAGGCATGCCCCATGCCTTCAAACCGCATCCCAAGCACCCCGCCGTTGACTATCTGGTCAGGCTTCATGCCGACATCGGCGGCCGGATCAAGGCCAACAGGGAAGAAGCCAATCGCCTAGCCGACGACATG
The DNA here is from genome assembly GCA_021323775.1 of Hyphomicrobiales bacterium. Lineage (GTDB taxonomy): Bacteria > Pseudomonadota > Alphaproteobacteria > Rhizobiales > Xanthobacteraceae > JAJPKK01. The sequence goes on along the minus strand of JAJPKK010000332.1, from coordinate 10,949 downwards.
CGTCATGTCGAGGCGGTCTTGAAGATGTTCGATCCGACATTCTGCGTGCGCGCCATAGCGGCACGCAGGCGGAGACAGGGCAATCCGTGGTTCAAGCGCGGCACTCTGTTCCGGCAAGCCCTGGAGGTTCTGCGGGGCGCTGCGGAGCCGATGACAGCGAAAGAGATCACGGCCGCGGTGCTTGCGTCGAAGGGCATCATGGACGCGACGGACAAGCAGCATGCGGGCTTGCAGGCCGGCATACGGACATCGCTGGAGGATCACGCCGGCAAGACGGTCGAGCGGGTCGGGGACGGGGTGCCGAGAAGGTGGCGGTTGCTGACGGGGCAATAACAAAACCGTCTATAAGCCAAAATGATCCACAGCGCGGTAGCCATCTGCTACCGCGCTGGACCAATTTCTGTTATTGGGCTTGGCTTGATGGACGAGGTGCCAGCCTTGAGTCCATCGGAAACGACAAAGCTTCAGAGTCGTCTAAGTACCCGCTTTAGACGAAACGGGAGCGTTTGCCAAGATGCCTCTAACGCCCGCTCGGAATGACTGCAGCTGCTCGCCGCCGCCGACGGGGACGTCCGCAATGGCCATGACTGAAAGCTGGATTATCTGGCTCATCCTGTTCTCGATGGCCATGATCGGCGTTTCCTTCGCCGAATCGCGCCGCACAGCGGCGGGGCTTCTGTTCTGCGCCGCGCTCGCCGGCGCGATAACGGCGGGCATCACGGCCGGCGACGGCAGGGCCGTCGCCTTCTATCTGCTGGCGCTTCTCGTTATCATGCGGCTTGTCGCGCTCGCGGCACTGGCGAGCTATCCGGTCCAGGCATCGGCCGCGATCGCAGCGACCATCGCCAAGATCAAGCTGTCGGGGCTGGTGCATCCTGTGGACAACAGTTAGCCGCCATCACTCCCACGTTTCACCTGCTCATAGCACGCGGCCAATGCTGTCTTCGCTTCCTCCAGCGTGTCGGCAATGCCCTGGTTTGGCGGCGCCGCCGGCACCGTCAGGAACCACAACCACTTGAGATCGCCTTGCACCGGCTGCCGGTAGATGCGCCCGACCAGCGTCTCATCGACGACAACGTAGTCATCCTCGCTCCAGTCAGGCGGCGGTTCCCGCCCTTCGATGCGTTCTTCGGAATGCTGCTTGCGAAGTATGAGCGTCATCGGGGTTCCTCCTCGCTGCTGGGATCGTCCAGCTTGCGCAGGATCGCGCCAAACCGCTTCGGCACTCCATCCGCAATGATGTCGGCGTACATCAGCCGCAACTCTCGGCCGATTGCTGCCAAAGCGTCACGGCCGAGCGCGGGCGGTTTCCTCTGGTTGTTATCGCTCATTGAGCGGGCTTTTTTTCGCCGCGTTGGCTTGCGCACCTTAGGGTTCGCATCGCCAAGCCGCGCGCTTCTCGACCGAGTCGCGGCGCGGATTCAAGACACGACGATGACGAAATTCACAGGGAGTGTTGCTGCGGTGCGCGCCCGCACTGAGCGCTGCCATGAGGCGGGCTGCGCTTCCCGTTGAAGCCGCGCGGGACGTGACCTAACAAACTCAATGCCGCCATTCATCCTCCGCTGCCCGAATACGGGCCAATCCGAAGGGGCCGCCACCTGCGTTTGCGTGCAGACGGCGCATGGCGAACAGCAAGAGCGATCCGGTTCAAATTGAGATGGCCGTGACTCCCTGTGATCTAACGACGGCGCGAGCGCCGCGGCGGCAGCCGAAGCAGTTCGGCAGGCTCGACTTCCAGCACTGCCGCGAGCTTGACGATGATCTCAAGGCCAACCCAGGTCGCGCCCTTCTCGATCTTGCTCACGTAAGTTCGGTTCACTTCTGCTTCATAGGCAAGGTTCTCTTGCGAAAGCGCCTTGGCATGACGCAGCCGGCGTAGATTGGCAGCAAAGACTTGACGAAAATCCATGCCTCCGATCGAAGCGGATTGTTGTCTATTGACTAACCGCTTTAAAACAACAAAAATATCTCGCTTTCGGAGGTGCAATTGAGGGTGGGACCGGTGAAGCCGATTTCGTCGCTCCTGCGGCTGTCATTGACCATTCCGCCGATGGGCGAGAGATGGCGCCCCTCTCAATCGCAGAACGGTCCTAAAGCAGCGGTGCCGCGTATCAGCTTCACGGGTTCCCTTAGCCCGTGAGGGGACGGCTCGTCCGGCGAGCACGGGATGCGGTCGCCGGGCGGGCCACCGCGGGATAGAGGGGGCGCACATGAGGTTCCAAGTCGGCAAGTTCATTTGCGAACTGTCGCTCGATGACGACGGCAGAGTGCGGACGCGGTGGTACCTCGGCAATGGTCGAGCGGTCGAGCCGCCGAAGTACCTCGATGCGGCCGATCGCCGGCAATATCGCGCCGGCCGCGACGCGTTCTTGCGGCGCATCGGAAAGCCGCCGACAAGGCTGGGCTTGCGCCCGGCCACGAGTTGGGGCGCGCTGCAACGCGTGGCGCCGCATGAATGATGGGCGACCGGAGGAGGAGGCTGTGCGCAAGAGGATGTCACTGACGCTACATATGCTCATGCTAGCCGCATCGGCTCAAGCGGCGGAAATCTCTGTGGGCCCGTCGTTGGTGCACGGCGGCACCACCGTTTTCATCCGCGGCGAAATCGTTCCCGGCGATGAACGGCAATTCCGAGCGGTGGCGGAGACGGTGTCCGATGATGTGCCCGTGGTGCTGCGCAGTCCCGGCGGCTATATCCCGTCTGCGATCGCAATCGGCCGGATAGTTCGCGCGCGGGGCCTCACGACATTTGTAGGCCGCGCCGGTCTGTGCGCGTCGGCATGCCCTCTCATTTGGCTAAGCGGCCGGCATGCCGTGATCCAAAGAAACTCCTATCTCGGCTTCCACGCGGGCAGCGGCGAACGCGGGACCGCGATGATGGAATCCTATCTGAGGGAATTGGGGCTTACGGCTGATCAAATTCGCTACATCCTTGGAACGCCGCAACCGTTGACGCGGCCGGCAACCGAGTATGACGCTTCGGCTCTCGGGATTCGCCCTCAACTGGTTTCGAGCCTGCTTGGCGCCTGGAAAAGCTGCCGGGCGAAATACTGTCTCGCCATTCCGTAGTCCGGATCGCGCCCATAGTTGTGGCTTTCGGAGGTGCGATCGTCACGCTCGCGTCGGGTTCCGTATCCGCAGCACCGCAAAACACCGCGGATGGGCGTTGAACACCTTTCCGCCGTACGAGCACGGCACCAAGCCCTTCCAAAGACTGCCGGGAGTGCCACAAATCGCGCAGGAATGACCGTTCGGTGCCTCGCCCAAGGTCCCGGTCGCAGGACGCGCGCCGTAGGCTGCGGCGAGCACCGCGCGGATAGCTCGCTCGGCGGCCGGGTCGGCCTGTGGAGAGGTCTTCGCGAGAGACTGGAGATCGTCTTCGGCTATCTCCACCGTGAGGACGCGAACGCCGTTCCTGCGACGCTGGCGGTGGCGCCGCGCCCGCTCGGCAGCGGCGGTCGCGGACGGCTGCCGCGAAGCGATGGAAGGGAAGGGAGCACGGGATGGACGATCCAATCGCGGCTTCATAGGTCGAGTTTAGGCAATTTTCTCGCGTCCCGCCTAAATTACCGTAAAATCTCGAAGACGTAACGCGTGACGGCTCTCACCGCTGGAATACGGATCTGCCCTGCACGCCTCAAGCACCGCGAGGTGGCGGGCATAAGTCTTACGCCGCATGCCGGGCGGCTTCGGCGGGACCCTACCATCTGGGACTTGGCCATGGTCGCCGAGCTTGCGGCAGAGCTTCTCGATAGCCAGCATCTGGCGGCCTCCGCTACTCATGCGCTGTGCGCGGTACCACAGGCGTCCGCAAGGGCGGCAGATAAGTCGGTCGTCGAGGTGGTAGAGCAAGCAAACGCGCCGGCTGCATCGCGGGCACAGCAGGCGCAGGCGCGCGCCTATCGCCCCGCACTCAGTCCAACGGAACGGAACGACAATGGCGCGGCCCGTCGCCAAATGGAGAGTGAGGCTGTTCCAGTCGAGCCAAAGCGCACGCATCCAAGGGTAGCGCAAATTAAGCTGGAACGTTGATCCGGTCGTGTGCGTAAAGACGCCCTGCCTGATCAGCTCGCGGACATCCAGGGCCACCTTTTGGTGATCCTCTACGGTACCGCGGCAACGCGTGGGCCGGGCGCGGCGGGTGGCGCGGGCATCCATGCCTTGAGCCTCGATTTTTGCCGCATGTTATCACGGCCGCCGCCGCGAACGATGACGTATAAAAACGTTCACCACTGGCAGCCGTCCGCGGCCTCCAATTGCCGCCGAAACTCCAAGCAGTACAGCGGCCCGTAGCCAGACAAATAGCATCCGGCGACCTGCAATCGCGGGCCAGGACCGCATTTCTTTTGAGCCGATGCCTGCGGGAGGGTCGGCAGTTGCGATTGTGCGGTTTGATCCGGCGGCCCGCAGCCGAGCGCCGATGTGGACATCACGCAGGCCACCCGTCTTCCGTCGGCGTTTGCGAGAAAATAAGCGTTTACCCAGCCGCGATAATCGCCCCAACTCACCGGACACCAAACATTGTCGCCGTATTGGCATTGCCCCGTAATGACGACTTGCGATCCCCGCGGAATGTAGTCGTTCGGTGGTGGCCCCAAGACATCAGGAGCGCGCGGATTGGGAGCGCTTCGCAAGTGCAGGTCGGTAAGCGTCGTTGTGTACACTCCCACTTTCGCCGCTTGCGGCGACGGCGGTGCTGTAGGCTGTGCGTTGGCCTGCTTATCCTGGTCTTCAATCACGTTAACGTCGATTCCAAGCTCCTTGGCTTTGGTTGGTGTCAGGTAGGCAATCTCGGTTGGGCTGGCACTAGTAGCCCAGCTTACAGCCTCATATCCCAACCCTAGGCGCGTCATGTAGGCGCCGAACAAGGCGTTGCCGTTACCCTTCTCTTGCCCGTTGATGCTCGCAGCGTGGAAACCGATTCGCGCGTTGAACATCATCATCCGCGGCACCCCAGCCAACCAAATTGCAGCACAAGCGCTTTCACATTCGCCATAAACAAACGTGCCCCACCCCTTCAACCTGATGAATTCGCCAATTTGAAGAGCGGCGATCAGGTTGCCGCCTGGACCTCTAGGAAAAACAACGACCCTGCCAACAAGTGAGGTGGCCTTCAGCTTAAACACCTCGAAATCATTGGCGCCAATTTCACCTTCAATCGAGAGCGCCTGTAACTGCCCCCACGGATAAACATTAATATCCGCCGCTTGACCTGACACGCTAAGCGTCAGCACGACGGTGGCGCCATGTAGGATTGATTTAGTCATCTTCGTTCCCCTCCCATTATTTATTTTCTCGCCGACGTAGCGGCACACAAAGCAATGGCTAAGGGATCGCAACACAGCACCATGAGTGCGATCAAGAGCCGCGAGAGCGTCAGCCTCGCGGCCAGACCAGCCCGGCGCCGAACGCGGATGATGTAGCCGGCGGCAAGGCACATGCCGACCATGGCGGCGGCCTGCACGGTGTGCACCGTGTTCGCATCGACGTGCAGAGCTTGCGCTTGCGGGTCGGCTATCGCCCGAACCGCGGCGTGAGCGGCGGCAAGGTCGGCGAGGGCTTGGCGCTCTTGCGCTTCCAGAGCACGGCAGCGGTCGCCGCGCTTCCTGCATTCGTCCTCGCGTGACTTGGCAATGGTGTCGGCTGTGCGCTGGGCCAGCGCCACCGCAGGCGTCACCCGTTCGGCGCGTAGCTCGGTCCCGGCGCTGACGTTCGTCAGGACGAAACCGGAGGCGGCAAAGAACACGACGGTCAGGGCGACGGCCATGAGCGCCACGCCTTTGAGCGCCGTCACCCGCTCGCCGTCCTGCCAGTAGAACCGCATTGCGGTCGGGATGGCGCACGCGACGATTTCTGCCAGTACCGAGAGGTGCGAGAAGATTTCACCCGCGTTGGCATCGGTCGTGAGGCTGCGGCCGAACCAGGCATTGGCGCGGATGCTGGTTGCAGCGATGGCGATGCCGCATCCAACAATGACCAGTCCCGTGGCGATGCGGCCTGCGGCGCGCCAGTACGATTGGTGGCTCTGGCCATCGGGGGCGGCCATGGCGGCCACGCGTTGAGGGGGCGAGAGAGTTTCGACCGGCGCCGAATGGTCGGGTCGCCAGCCATTCGCCAGCCGCCGGCGCATGGTTTGCCGGCTGACGCCGTGCTGGCGGGCGAGGGCGCTGATATTGAGTTTTGCCGGAACAAGAGATTTCCCAGCGGGCGGCGGGACCGGGAGTTTTACGATATTCTGCCGATCGGCCATGAAACTGGTTCCCTCAGTTTTGTGGTCAAGGCCCGGCGGGGCGTCGCAAGCGCTTCGCCGGGCCGCCCTAAAATGGCGTCACGCAGCGAAAACGGCAATCGCGCAAAAGAAACCAAGCCCGATAAATCGAGCAAATCATTTTGATGCTGCGGGCGAAAATATTTTCCGTCACGTGCGGATATCGGCGCGCCCGCGCAATATGCCCCAGCTCTCAAGCTGACACAGCGCCTCATCGAGGCCGTAGGCGACGGCGACCGCAGCGCCGGCAGCTTTCATGCGGTCATGCGTGAGACGCTGTGCCGGCGACAGGCGGCCATCGTCGCGTTTCAGTTCAAGCGCGAAGGTTTTGCCGCCGCGGATGGCGATGATGTCAGGCACGCCGGGGACGACGCCAAGGCCGGAGAAAATCGCCGCTTCGGTTTTGGAGCGGGCGCCGCCGTTGGGGACATGAAACACGAACGCATCGGGCGCCGCGCGCCATGCAACGTGCTGCCAGAGGGCGGCATGAATGTCTTGCTCGGTGAGAGGCGGCTTAGAACGGGATAGGGTCATCGAGCGGGAGGGCGACGGAATTAGACGGCGAAACGCCGGCATCGCGCTTGGCCTTGTTGCGGCCAATCTGAGATAAGCGGCAATGCCACGCCATAACCGACAGTCCATGTCTTTTGGCGCCGTCCTTGCCGGTCCATTCGGTGAGCGAGATGCGGCCCTCGACATAGACCCGCGCGCCTTGAACGAAGCGACTGGCCATCGCAAGCGCCTCCGCATCGAATGCGAGAACGCTGACCCACTGTGCGGCGTCGCCGTCGCCGACGCGTACGGAGAGCCGCAGGTATGGCTTGCCGTTGGCCGAAGTTTTGGGTTCGGCATCGTGTCCAAGCGAGCCGAAAAATGCAGCCTCGATCGTCATGCCGCGCCTCGCCATAGGTTGGGCACGATGATGCGCGCCTCGATGCCGCGCGCACGTAGGCGTTCGGCAAGGGTGGCGGCATGACGGCGACCGTCGGGATCGTCATCGGCAACAATGGTCACGTTCTCGATGTAGGGCGCGATGGCGTCGGCGAGCGCCGGCAGACGCGAGGCGCATCCCGCGGCCCACGCTCCGAGCCCGGTTGCTTCGTGCGCGGTCAGCGTCTTCTCGACGCCTTCGGCGATTGCGAGGCCAAGCAGGTCATTCGGCGCCGCGAGGACGATGGGCGAGCCGATCGAATGTCCGATCATGATTTTGGCGCGGTCGCCGCGCTCGCGGCCGGAGCCGTCGGGAAGCAATCGCGTGATGTGAACGCCGCGCACCGCATCGTCGGCGATGGCGATGACGCCGGTCTCGGTCTCGTGCGCTACGCCGAACGCCGCGATCATCGCAGGCGGATATTTTCCGCTCGACGGCAGGAAGCCGAGCGTCGCCGGCAGAGGACCATGATAGCCGCGAGCGTCGCGAAGGTAGGTTTCGGCGAGGGTGCCTGCGGCCGGCTGGCGCCGCGACCATAGCCAGTGCGCCTTGGCGAGGCGGCTGGCCCTGTGGATGCGGTCGCGTTCGGCCGCTTCGGCGCGCGCCTGAGCGAGCCTCGCCGGGTCCGGCGTGGGGGCGTGCCGGTCGCGCACGTAACCGCTCTTGCCGCATCGAGAGCAATGATAGGTGGCAAAGCCGGGTTCGATGCGCCAGACCCGCATGACCTTACGGCGGCGGCCGTGAGGCGACTTGAACGGTCCGCAGAGCGGGCAGGGCACGTCGTGGGTTCCCAGCCGGCCGCCGGTGAGCCGATCGATGACGGCAAGATCGGCGGCGGTATTCATTGCGCCGATTCTGTCGCTAGAAAGATCAGACAGATTGACGGACAGATCGCTATCTCCCTGTAATCTCGCTTGTTTTTGGTCCGATCTGTCGTTCTGTCTCGATTTAATATCAATGGCGGTATTTTTTTACGACCAACTCTAGGAAAGATCAGACAGATTGACAGATCACCCACAAATCAACTGTGATTTCAATCAGTTACCATCCTGTCTGCTGTTCTGTCCGCGTTTCGCGCGAGACAGATTCACCCGCGTCCCAGGCATCCCGTAAACGCCGCGTCTCACGCGCTCGACATCGCCGGCCTCAACCATCCGGCCAAGCAGCAGGTATGCCGCATTCGTTCCGCCGAGGCCGGCGACGCCAATAAGCTCCTGCACCGATAATCCGTCCGGTGCGCCCCTCAGGGCGGTGAGCACGCGCGATCGCTCTGCCGACCGCTGGATGTCAATAGCCTCACCGAGAATCTGCCAGCGACACGTTTCACGATCGAAGTTAAGCGCTTTTTCTATCGTTTCGGGCACGTCACGGCCCTCGACATGGAGCGTGGTCCCTTTGGTGCTGCGCTTCACTATGGCGATGGTATCGACACCGCCGGTCAGACCGAGCGTGCCGGACACCGTGTCGAACACGTCGTCCGCGTCCATTTTGCGATCGTGATGGGCCACAATAATCGACAACCCCGCGAACTCTTTTGTCAGCCGCACTAACCCCTCGCACGCCTCGTAGTCCGCGTCGTAGTCGGATTGATTCCGGCCCTTCGGTTTTCGAACTTTTTTGAGGGTATCAATTGCGATTAAGACTGGTTTGCTGACTGATCGGCACCACTCGCGGAGGTCATCGAGGCCGCCGAGATCGAGCCGGCGCCACGTCGTGGTCAGTCCTAACCGACGTGGTAGGATTTCGCGCCGCCCGCCAAAATACTTAGTGAGTCGGCGTTGCAGACGGCGCGCATTATCCTCGAGAGCGAGATACAGAACGTCACCATGCTCGGGGTGGTCGCTGGCTGCCAGCGTGACCGAGCCCGTCGCAATCGCCGTCGCGACTTGGAGGATCAGCCATGATTTCCCGAGTTTCGGCCGCGAGGCCAATAACGTCACACCCTCCGGGATGATCCTCGGCACCACATATCGCACCTCAGGGAATTGCTCGTCGCACAGCACTTGGGGATTGATTAGGCTCTCACGCCATGTGCGCGGTTTATTGGGTTGGGGTCTTGACACATCGGCATCGAATGCTCGCCGCGTCGCGTCGAGGCCGTGCGCGCGCGCATAGTCATCGATATCCTGCTTGGGCGGCGGCGCCGGCGTGACCATGACCGCGTTTGGGGCGTCGTCGCCGGAAAGCTGTGAGCGTCGTATCCATGTAGTTTCTGTCGGCAGCCTCACGACACCAATGACGCGCCCGCCGCGGGCGACCAGCTCGTACGCTGTGAGTTCCGGCGCGGCGCTCGATCCGGTCGAGACTCTCATATCGGTCGACGGCATCGATCATAGCGCCTCCGCGCCGCTCTCGGCGCCGCCGCGGCTCCGGCGCGACGGTGCGGCAGCCATCGTTTCGCGCCGCTCGCGACGGCGGCTCCGCGCCTCACACCACGCCCGCAGGTCCTCGATCGCATACAGCGGCCGGCGGCCCCAAATCCTCGCAGGTTCACAGAACAGCCGCTGCGCAGCGAGCTTCATCGCCGTGGAGTAGCTCAGGGGATAGCCGAGCACGGCGTTGATGTATTCGACGGCTGCTCTGCGGGTGAGTAGTTCCGGCGGCGGCTGCATTCTGTGGGGGGTTGGGGCGGCGAGGCTGTCGGACATGGGCGACTCCGTAGTTATGCTAGTGCACCGCCTATACCCGACGCCCCCGCGGACAGAATACGGACACGAACGGCCAAATCTATTCTGTCCGTTCCGTCCGCTCCGCTTCCTCCAACTTCATTTTTGGTCCGTAAGCTTACTTCAGACCAAGAGCGCGGCGCACCGTTCGCTCGCTAACCGAGAAGCCGCCTTCGGTGGCCGCAAATCGCCGGGCGATCATCTTGGTTGTGATTTCCGGCGGCACTCCATCCGGCCAGCGTTCAACAATGAAGTTTTCGAGCGCTTTTCGTGCCTTGGGCTTTGCGCCTGTCTTGCGGGGCGCCGACGGCACGTTGTCCGCGATTGCTTCGGCTGGCTGCGGCTCGAATCGTGCCGGCGATGGCGGCAACTCATGCTTGGCTCGCCAAGCCACGAACATGCGCCGCGGCATCCAGCATCGCGCCAGATAATCGGAGCGGACGATATCGGCAGAGAACGTGTCAATCGCGGCTTGCAGGCGCGCGCGTCATCCGCGCCATTGGCGTGGCAAAGTGCAGATACAGCACCCGCGTCTTGCCGCCCGCATCGAACATGCCGGCCAGCAAATCGCCCATAAGCATGTCGTACGAGTTGGCGCGCGCCAACTCGCTGGCTTCGAACCGGCCGTTGCGCTCTGCATACCACTCAGCGATTTCGCGAAAGCAGATCCATTCACGGGTGCGCTGTTGTCGCCATGTGAACCGCACCTCGCGATTGATGCGCCAGTTCTGCGGACGGTTCGCGTTCGGGGTTTGCGGCGGGGGCGTCTCGCCACCGCAGGATTGTGTCGGCATCGCGCCACCGCATGGCGCCCGCACGGGGAGACGCGGCGACCGAGTGCGGTGCTCGGCATTCGGGCCGTCGCCCTAGCCGCGTCTGATCGAGCTTATCACCGCCTCTCGCTGTTGACCCGGCGAGCCGGGTATTGCTGCGGCGGGGATGGCCGAACGTGAGAACCGCACATGACCGTCTCTCGCAGCAATTCTCATTTTGACCTTTCCGCGTGTCGGGCCGGGTTGGCGAGGCGATTTTGGTGCGGCAAGTTGACTCGGGGGACGGTTAGCGGGTTGCGTTGGAGATG
>JAJPKK010000021.1 GCA_021323775.1 Hyphomicrobiales bacterium | reverse complement strand
GCCGTGGTAGACCACCACGTTGATAGGCCGGGTGTGTAAGCGCAGTAATGCGTTGAGCTTACCGGTACTAATCGCTCGATCGGCTTGATCGTTTCTCATTACTCAATGCCCATTCCAAGCTTCAGGCATCAGACAGTTGCCAGAAGTGCCGGAGTGGTGAGGCGTGCAATGACCAGCTTGCTTCGGAAGTCGCAGCAAAGATGCAGCAAAGATGCGGCGGGATTTCGTCCTGACGTCCATCCGCTGATTCACGACTTCCCGCTCTGTCCTTCGCCGGCCTGGTGGTTTTAGCGGGGAGCTAGAACCCGATCCCATCCCGAACTCGGCCGTTAATCTCCCCAGCGCCGATGGTACTAAGTCTCAAGACTTGGAAGAGTAGGTCGCTGCCAGGCCTGCCAAGGACGGACTTCTCCTCTTCAACGATGATTCGATCGCAAATAGCCGCCGGCCCCTCCTGGGGCCGGCGGCTATTTGTTGCTGGCCGGCTTCCTACGCTGCGCCGGCACAGGTTGCGCCAGCGCAGCTCGGATTCAGCCGGTGTAACTCAGACCGATAGTGATGCGGCTGAATGCTGAATTCGCTGTCGAACGCATCGCCGTCCGCACCAGAGCGGCGATGGCATCGGGCGCTCGCCATTCTCACGCTCGTTCACGTCTGTTCACGGAGAACGAATCGGGCGAGGACGGAAACATGTCCTCATTCGTTGCAATCGGGTTAACGCCCGCGCGTCCCGGTATTGCGCGTCGGCTTTGGACATGCGTGCATGAGCACAGGCACAGGGAACCATGTGACTTACGGCCGGTGCGGGCGCCCGACGGATTGGCCCTGCGCGCCTGCCATCGAAGCCAGTCGGCCCCGCCGCGGTGCCGGCCCGGCCCGATGACAAGCTGTTCTCCTGGCCTCCGCTTTCGCTCTTCGACCGTGCGGGCAAAGTCGGGGCGTCGGGCCGCTTTGCCTCCCCCTGCGCCTTTCCATACGATCGAACCCTCGCCGTCAGGACAAAGGACAAAGAGCCCCGGCCTTAGGGGATGGGGACAGCGGCCGGGGCCAGTCGGGGAGGAACCATGTCATTTCACCACAAACGCATTGCGTGCGATGTGAGGAAACTCACATTCTGATGGAGAAATCGAATGCTCCACAGGACCGCAGGCGGCGGTGCCCGGCGGCTGCCTTGCGGGCATCCGCAGAGCGCCGGCTATCATTACGGCGTCATTCCGCCTCGCCATCGCATATCGGAAGTCGCCGCTCTGCGCATCTTTTAGCGCCGATCTCGGGCAAACCCGAGATCGGATGCGGTGAGCCCGGAATCCGGAACCATCGGCAGGTCTGTGGATTCCGGGCTCGCCACCTTCGGTGGCGCCCCGGAATGACCAGGCTGGCATCATGATCGGTTTTCATGGATTCGCTCCGTTAGTCCCGCTGGTGGGCGCGATGCTCCCACAACGACGCAAGGCGCTGACGGAATGCCTTGGATTTCTCGGCGAACAGACGCCCGGCAAGGCGGTTCGCGCCTTTGACGTGGGCGGCCCGCCGCTCCACAATCAGGGGCGCGAGTTGCGAGCGCCAGCGAGCGAGCGGTTGATTGGGCTGGGTCAGTCTCTCCAGGATCACGAGGTCCTGGTGGGCGCCGAGACGGTCGCGCAGCCGTTGAGCCTCCGACACCCACAGCCGCATGAGCTTAGGCCACAGCGGCTCGGCGAGCTCCATCTGGTAGCGGTGCTCCACGACCCGCTGGCGAAGCCGGTGGAGCGCGTCGGGGCTGACTTCTGACCAATCCTCCGGAATCGCCGCGCAGACCCGTCGGTAGGATGCGGCAAGCTGCTGCGCGGCTTCCGCGCGGTCGAAGCTTTGGAGCGGCCAGCGCTCGACTGCGGCCGCGGCCAGGGTCCACATTTCGCCGATCCGGGCCTTCCGCTCGGGCGTCAGGCCTATGGCCTCGGCACTGGCGCCAAGTTGTGCGAGCCGTTCCCCGATGGCCGCGCGCGAGCGCGCCGTAAGAGCGGGGGTGTCGTCGCCAAGGTCCGCAAGCGCCTCCTGCGCCGCCCTGATGTCGCGCGCGGCCGCGATTTCGCGGGCGAGATCGCGCGCCGCGATCCGCATCTCTTCGGCTTCGTCTCCGACCGTTGGGGCGATCAGGCGCATGAGGGCGCGCCAGCGCTTGAACGCCTTGCGCAGCTCATGCACCGCGACAGTGTCGGAAATATCCGGCGTCTCGATCGGCTTGCGGCCGTTCGCCACGATGTCGCGCAGGAGGTCGGCGAGGGCGCGCGTCGCGATGTCAGGTCGAGGGGCGTCTTTGGGGACCATTGAATGGTTAATTAGGATCTGCCATTACTGAGGCCACTATGGCAGTTTTCCTGCTGACTGGTCTTCACAACTTTCGTCCCGATTGTTAGATACGCGCCAGCGCGGAAACATCGCTGCGCCGGCTTTTTTCGCGGGGTGGAGCAGCCCGGTAGCTCGTCAGGCTCATAACCTGAAGGTCGTAGGTTCAAATCCTACCCCCGCAACCAGCTTTACTTGCTCTGCTATTTCAGCAACATCGGCAGTTGAACCCGGGAGGCCGATGGGTTTTGGCAAGCTGGTGTGCCGGTGGTTCGGCCGCAATCTTGCTCACGAGCGATCGAAGGCGCTCCGCCGCTTCTACTCGATCCGCTTCCGCAGCTTTTCCGAGCACCACGTGCAGGGCCGCCACTTGTTCTCGATAGAAAGTCGCCATCTCAGGATGGAGAAGCGGCGGGGGCAGGTCGCAGTGGCCAGGAACTGCTCCAGTTCTTTCTTGCGTGCCTCAAGCTGGTTTATCCTACCTGGCTCGATCCGTCCGGCCGCGAGCAAGTTTGGCCGAAATTGCCGTTCTGTTTGTCCGGAAATGCCTCAGCGCTCATCTTGTCGCCGCGAGGATGTTGCGTTGCAATGAAGGGGCCGGGCCAATGTTGTGAGAGCGATCGAAAGTGTCGCTCTCCTGACGGAAATGGCCAATGCCAACCCCAGGGTCACGCGCAAAGACAGCGCTCGGCGCCTCGACAAGCCACGCAACAGCTAGGATTCCGGTCACAGTGCTGACGGGCTTTCTCGGAGCCGGCAAGACAACCTTGTTGAACCGCATGCTGGCCGAACGCGCAGACGAACGGATCGCCGTCATCATCAACGAATTCGGCGACGTCGGAGTCGACGGCCAGCTGGTCACTTCCACGCCGGAAACCATCGTGGAACTCAACAACGGCTGCATCTGCTGCACTGTGCGCGGCGATCTTATCAACGCGCTCGCTGATCTCACCTTCAGCGGCCGTGGCTTTGACCGCATGATCATTGAAACCAGTGGCCTCGCCGACCCGGCGCCGGTCATCCAATCCTTCGTTCTCGACGAGACACTACGGTCGCACTATGCGCTCGATGCGATCGTCACCGTGGTCGACGCGCGGCATCTGCCCTTGCAGCTCGAACACGACGAGGCGCGCGAACAGATCGCCTTTGCCGATGTCCTACTGCTCAACAAAACTGATCTGGAACCAGCACCGGCGCTCGAAGTGCTGAAAAACGAGCTCCGACGCTTAAATTGCCTCGCCAGCATCCATTACACGCGCAATTGCGACATCCCTCTGGTCGCCGTGCTCGATGTCGGCGCGTTCGACCTGAAGAACGTGCTGCAAATCGACCCGAATCTGCTTGATGAACACGACCACGAGCACGACCAGGACATCACCTGCGTGGCCGTGCGGCAAGCTGGTTCGCTTGACCCGGTCGCCTTCAACCGCTGGCTATACGCGCTGGTGCAATCGAAAGGCCGCGACTTGTTGCGTCTCAAAGGCATCGTCGACCTCGAAGGCGAGCGCCGCCGCTTCGTTCTGCATGGCGTGCACATGACCTTGGACGGGCGACCCGGGCGTGCCTGGAACGACACCGAGCCGCGGGTCAGCCAAATCGTTTTCATCGGACGCCACCTTGATGCCGAGCAATTGCGCGGCGGCATCGCCGCCTGTCTTACCGCCGCGTCCGCGCCACCCACTGCATCTGCCGCCGAGTGATTTCGTCCCTTCTAACCCCGATTTTGGAGATACCCATGCCAACCCTCGTCGCTTCAATGATTAGTCTCGGCGTACTCGGTGCGATTGACACCTACTTAACAGCCACCATTCTGCCTGTGCCGGTCTGGGTGACCTTCATCGCCTGGGCGTCTTTCTTCGCCTGCGGCGGCGGCCAGCGCGGTTTTATCAAATCGATCGCCTCCAATGCGACCGGCGTCGCCATCGCGTCGCTCACGTTGCTGGTGATTCATTTCGGTATCCAATCCCCGCTGTTCGCGGCGATCTGCGTCGGCGTTGGAACGTCCGCCATGATCCTGGCTTCGGCGGTTCCGCTGCTGTCGTTCCCGCCAGCGATCGTATTCGGCTTCGCCTCGACCGTCGGCACCGTCGCCGCCACAGGCAAAAGCATCGTCACCATGGACGCCGGCCACCCGACGATGATCGCTGCTGTCGCAATGTTGGTCGGCGCCTGCTTCGGCTTCGTCTCGCAGGTCGGAACCAACACGCTTGCCCGCAAGCCTGCCCTGGCCTGAGACAGGCTCTGGCGCTGCCGCCCGGAATGAAAGGACCTTACGATGAAACTGCAACATTATCTCGGCGGCCTCGAAGGCCTCGGACCCGTCGTGTTCGAGAAGCGTGTCTTCGTTGAAAAATGGGAAGAGCGCATTTTCGGCATCCATACCGCCATGATGGCCCTGAGCCCGCAGCTTCCGCTGCCGAAGACGCCGAGCACGTTCAAGACGATCTGGACCTGGGCGGATCTGCGCAAGGGCGCCGAGTCGCTGAATCCATTCGATTACTTCAAGTTCCGCTATTATGAGAAATGGCTTGGCGGCATCTCTGGCTACTTCATCGCCAACGGCTATATCACCGAAGCTGAGCTCGAGGCGAAGACGGCCGAATACCTGGCCGACCCCAGCAAGCCGCTGCCGACCGGCGGCGACAAGGCGATCGACGATCGGGTGGTGCAATACCTCGTTGAAGGCGACTCACCCAAGCGCGATGTGGTGGTCGAGCCCGAATTCGCAGTTGGTGACAACGTCCTCGTGAAGAACGTGCCGTCAGTCGAGCACACCCGGCTGCCCGGCTTCCTGCGCAATAAGGCGGGAGTGGTCGAGACCGTCTATCCCGGCGCCTATACCTATCTCTGTGACACGGGCCCAGACGGCGTCGGTCCGGCGATGCCGGTCTACTGCGTGGCATTCGACCCGCAGGTGCTCTGGCCAAACAACACGGAGCCCAACTTCACCCTCTACGCCGATCTCTATGCCGCCTATGTCGCGGCTGCCCCTGTCGCGATGTCAGCCGCCGCGTGATTTGAGGAGCCACCCATGAACAACCGCTTTGAATATCCCGGCGATCGCGAACAGAAGAGCGCGGCCCGCGCTAAGGCGCTGGAAGCTCTTCTGATCGAAAAGGGAGTGATCACCAGCAGCACGGTTGATACCGTACTGAACTTCTTCGACAGCAAGATGGGTCCGTTCAACGGCGCCAAGATCGTCGCGCGCGCCTGGGTCGACCCGGCGTTCAAGGAGCGACTCGTCGCGGACACTCCCGGTGCCATTGCCGAGCTCGACCTGCCCGAAGGCATGGCTGGCGCCGAGGGCGAGCATATGCGCGCCGTCGCAAACGGGCCAGGCGTGCATAACCTGATCATCTGCACGCTGTGCTCCTGCTATCCTTGGCCAGTGCTGGGGTTGCCGCCGTACTGGTACAAAGACCCGACATTCCGCAGCCGCGCGGCACGCGAGCCACGCGCCGTGCTGAAAGAATTCGGTCTCAACATTCCGAACACGGTCGAGGTCAAGGTATGGGACAGCAGTGCCCAGATCCGCTGGTTCGTCGTGCCCGAACGCCCGGCTGGAACCGAGGGATTGAGCGAAGCCGAACTGGAGCGCCTCGTCACGCCCGAGGCAATGATGGGCGTCGCAGTTGCAAAGGCCGCCTAGCTGACCGACTGCTGAGAGGAGATGTACGGATGCAGATGCGCTTCGAACATTTCGCCATCACCAGCATGATGGGTACTCAAGATGCGCCGCCGCGCACCAACGGCGCGCTCTGCTTCGGACACGATTGGGAGCGCACGGCATTCGGTGTCGCCTTGGGGCTGTCGCGCGCGGGTTACTTTGAATGGGAGGATTTTCGCCAGCGGTTGATTGCGGCAATCTCCTGTTGGGAGAACAACCACACGTTCGATGACCCTTCGTGGAACTACTACGAATGCTGGCTGGCGGCGCTGGAAGCTACGATCGTCGAGGCAGGTATCGCGACTGGCGCCGAGCTTGCTGCCGCGCTCCCTCCTCCTGCAGGCGGCGCGCTGAAAAGGTCTAGCGCTCCCTCAACTAGTTGAGCGCTTCCGAAATTCGAAGCATATGGAGCCCGCCCGGAAGGCCGCGTTTACCGGCCCAAGTTGAGGTCTCCAATTGATAGGTTTCATGGAATCGCTCTACTAGTCGTTAACGCAAAACGCGACAGGTTGATTCGATGCTAACCCTCGTCGATAGACTGCTCAACGCAAAATGCGCGAAAAAGCTGGCACGCAACTTGCTGCAACACCGAAAACGTTTGAGGATCTACACCAACAAAGCCAGCATCAGGGGCCAATGCCGGTAAGCGGCGATAAAGATTCGAAGCGCGTGGTGCTTTTGTCCCCGCCGGGCGTGCAGTCGCTCGACGTAGTCGGGCCGGCAGAGGTGTTTTGGGAGGCTGCGCGCCGGCTCGGCGACCCTAGCGCTTATGAAGTGCAGGTCATGGGCACCAAGCCCGGGCCAGTCTGCGGGACGGGCAGCCTGCGGTTTGTCGCCGACCGCACGATCTACGATTCCGACCAGCCGATCGACACCCTGCTCGTCGCCGGCGATCCGGCCTTCGACGAAATCGATCCGGCGATCATTACTTGGCTGAAGCGACGCGTGCCCGCTGTGCGCCGCTACGGCTCGATCTGCACCGGAGTGTTTTTCCTGGCGGCGGCTGGCCTCCTCGACGGACGGCGCGTCACCACGCATTGGGAATGCGCCGACAAGCTGCGCAACGAATATCCGAATCTGATGGTTGACCCTGACCAGATCTTCATCATTGAGGGCGCCCTATGCACGGCAGCCGGTGTCACCGCCGGGATCGACCTCGCCCTCGCGTTGGTGGAACACGACTACGGCCGCGAGCTAGCGCTGATCGTCGCGCGCTATATGGTGGTTTTTCTCAAGCGGCCAGGCGGGCAATCGCAATTTAGCGCACATCTCGCCGCCCAGATGTCAAGCAAAACCAACATTCAGAAGGCGCAGGAATACATCCTTGAAAACCTGTCCGCCGATCTCTCGATCGACGCCCTGGCGCTGCGCGCCGGCATGAGCCTGCGCAATTTCGCCCGCGTGTTCCGGCGAGAAATCGAAATGACACCGGCTGAGTTCGTTGAAGCAGCTCGCCTTGATGCCGCTCGCCGTATGCTGGTGGATACCGCGAAACCACTCCAGACCATCGCTTCAATTTGCGGGTTCGGCGGATTGGCTGGAATGCGGCGCGCGTTCTCACGAAACTTGGGCGTCTCTCCCCTTGAGTACCGCAAGAGATTCTGTACGGCATGGATTGAGGCTCATGAGCCGCCCCACCAGTTGGGAAGGGCGGATTTGCGAGGACCCGCACCTCCTAGACGGATCGATCCGCAAGTCAAAGAAGCCAAACGCGATTCAAGGCCAAACGTCCGGTCGAGAGAAATTGTAGCGTAATGGGCCCGATGGCGGAACCTCCCAGGTGCATATGCGTGGATCGCGGGCTTTAGCCCGACTCTGCCGACTTGGCCGCTGCAGCAAGTCGGCAGCTATTTGGCGGCGGTCGGCGGTGCAGCGACTTTGAGAACCAACCGCAACCGCTGACGGTGCTAAGTTCCTTTTCGGCGAGTTCGCGAAACTCATCGAGCACGGAACGCGTGAGTCCGAACGCGGCTGACCCGTATCGGACCGCCTCCCATCCGAACCGATCGCGGATCGCGTCAACGGCGCGGTCTGCCTCCCAGCGCGCCATCCCTCTTTTGGCGCCGGGACGGCGCTCCTCACCTTCCACCCCAAGCGGCAGCTCGAGCTGCAGGTCAAAATGGTCCTCAAGGTGGGACACGGAGGTCGCCAGCAGCGAAATGATCTTCTCCTCAGAGTGCTGCGCCAGCGCAGCGCGCGCCAACTCTTCGGCGATTTCGGCAAGGATCGCGGTTGCCGAAATCGGCGCATCGGGGATGGATTCCGGGCTCGCGTGCTGCGCACGTGCCCCGGAATGGAGTCCACAAAATCTGATGACACAGCACCCGCGCAGGTTCCTTTGGGATCGAATCAGCTCGCTCGCCGTAAGCCCGCGCTTGCCGCGGGCCTCCAGTCTTTCTTGCTGCTCGCAACAGCATCAGACGGAGGCGGCTTCTGCTGCGCTCGCGCCGCTCACGACTTTCGCGTAAGATAGACAAAAAGCGCACGAGCCCGATCGCGGCACGCGAGCTCATGAGCGGGAGGGATCAATGTATATGCAGCGGGATTTCCTTCTATTTGCAGCAGTGGCGACGGCGACAGCGGCTGCCCTGCCCGTGATGGCGCAAACGCCGCCGGCGCACGGGCCGGCCGGCAGTGAAGCGCACCGCGCCGCGCCGATACCGAACTTTTCGCGCGTATGGAATCATCCTGCCTTCCCGTGGTTCGAGCCGCCCGCATCGGGCCCCGGCCCGATAACGAACTTGTCGCGTTGGGCCGAGCAGCGGCCCGCCGGTCTGGCCGGCTCGGCCGCGCTGCCCGCCAGCAAAGTCGGCATCAGCAATTACGACCAGCTTGTCGGAGATTACAAAAATCCGATCCTGCAGCCCTGGGCCGCAGCGGTGGTGAAGAAGTTCGGCGAGATGTCGCTTGCCGGCATTACTTATCCGAACCCCTCGAACCAGTGTTGGCCCTTTGGGATGCCGTTCATCTACAAGCAGGCTTCGGTGCAGATCATACAGCAGCCGGACAAGATCACCATGTTGTACAGCGGAGATCATGAAGTCCGCCGGGTGCGCCTGAACGAGCCGCATCCGTCACCGCTGACGCCGTCCTGGTACGGGGATTCGGTCGGCCACTACGAAGGCGACACCCTCATCATCGACACGATCGGAGTCAAAACCGATCGCCCATATGCGATGATCGATTTGTTTGGCACGCCTTATACGGACAAGCTGCACATCGTGGAGCGCTATCGGCTGCGCGACTATGACGACGTCAAAGACGCAATCGAGAGGAACAGACGAGAGAATTGGCTGTTCAACGGCGATGTCTTCAGCCAGCACCGCGGCAAGTTCCTGCAGCTCCATGTGACGATCGAGGATGAGGGCGTCTTCACAGCGCCCTGGACCGCGACCCTGACTTATGTGCCGGGGCCCGACCAGATAGCCGAAGGCGTCTGCGCCGAAAATCCTCACGAGTACTACAACAACAAGGATTCCGACGTTCCAAAAGCTGAGAAACCGGATTTCTGAAAAAGGTTGACCAACAGCAGGCTCGGTGCGGGTTCCTCAATGACTGCGCATGAGAACTTGAAGCGGCGAACGCCGTCACAGGAGAGCGGATATGAAATGCGCGAAGGCGATTATCGGGTTGGCGTTTGCTCTCGGGACCCAGGTCGAGGCCGCGGAAATAACGGTCATCTCCACCGGAGGGGCAAGGGCGGTGATGACGAGCCTCGTGCCTGAATTCGAACGCAAGTCGGGACACAAGGTTGGCATCGATTTCGGAACGCCCGGAAACATGCGCGACAGGCTGCTCCAGGGAGAGGCCGCTGATATCGCGGTTGCGATTGCGGCCATTCTGCCTGATCTCGAAAACGCCGGCAGGATCGCTCCCGGCACGCGCATGGAGTTTGCGGCAAGTTACGTCGGCGTTGTCGTGCGCGCAGGCGCGCCAAAACCTGACGTAAGTACGCCTGACAGCCTGAAGCAAGCCGTTCTCGCCGCCAAGACGGTCGCGCTGTCTGATCCAAAAGCCGGCACCCAGCTTGGCGCCACGTTCATCCGCGCCGCCGACCGCCTTGGCTTCGGCGCCGATCTTCAATCGCGCACGAAATTTATTCTTGGCCCCGGATCGGACGTGGCGGCAGCCGTGGCGAGAGGGGAAGCGGATCTCGGCGTCACCCTGATAAGCGAAATATTGCCGGTGAGCGGCGCTGCGCTCGCCGGCGAATTGCCGTCAAGCATCATGCCGCCAACCGTCATCCACGCTTTTCTGATGTCGGGGGCAAAGGACGCCGAGACAGCGAGGGCCTTCCTCGATTTTCTCCGCTCACCCGACGCCACGAAAATAATCGAAGCCAAGGGAATGAAGCCGGGCCCGCGATAACGGCACCAGCGCGGGGAAGCCGCGTGCTGCACACGCGCTTCAACGCAGATCACAGGCCCATCATGGCCGCGTTTCGCCTTCGATTCTGTATCGTTCACGCCACGACCGCCCTGAGACAAGCGAGCACTCTACGCGTCGATTTTTTCACGGACGACTAAGTCCCGATCCACTCGAAATTCAAGAGCCAGAAACCAGCGATATTGAGCCCGCCGCGGCGCCAAGTCTCCCTGCCCACCTTCAAAAGTCGGGCCTTGCGGCCTGAGGCACCAGGCTAACCCATGATGAGCCTGAGCCCCGCGTGTTCTCGGCGCATACCGCTTCGGGCCATGTGCCTTGCACGCGGCGGTAAGTTACGGAAGCCGACCACGGCGTGGTGAAAGTCTCCGGGTCCTCAACAGTGATCTCCGCCTGCAATCCCGGCTTTGTCGGGTCGGGGTCGATATCGCCCCGGCCGTACGGATTGTTCGGAGGGCTTGATCTTCCGGCGCCGAAATAGGCGCTTTCGTGCTTTTGCTGGAGGTCGCGCGCCGTTCTTCCGTCGATGAGGCGATATCGCTCGATCACGTGCAGGGCCGGGCTGAAGGGCGTGCCGTACCTGTCGACCATCGAGAGCGGCCCGACCTTCTGACCGATCGTGTCGATCACCAGCGTGTCGCCCTCGTAATGGCCTACGGACTCGCCCTGCCACGCCGGCGCCGGGTGCGCAGAATGGGGCACGTTCAGGCGCACGCGGCGGACCTGATGGTCGCTCAGGTAGAGCAGAACGACTTCGTCCTTCTGCTGGATCATCTGCATGCCAAGTTGAATGCTCAATGTGAACGGCGTCGGCTCGGGCCAGCACTGGTTATGGGGACTCGGAACGGCGCTCCCGCTCAACTCCATCTCGCCATTCTTCCTCACGACCGCTGCCGACTCCGGCCTCAAGATCGGATTGGTGTAATCGCCAACCGCACTGAAGATGATGGTCCCATCGGGCCTGCGAAGCTTGCTGACGACCGGACCTGGGCCTGACGACGGCGGCTCAAGATTGAACCAGCGCCCCCAGATTCCCGATAAATCCGGAATGGATACGCCAGTGTTCGCATCCCGATCGGGTCGTTCGGTCGGGGGCGTCAACGTTTGCGCATGTGCAGGCGTCAAAGCTGCCGCCGCCGTTGACATGATCAGCAAGAGAGAACCTCGGCGCCTGTGCATACCCGCCTCCGCTCACGGTCTGCTACCGATCGTACTTCTTGAAATAGCGCAGATCGGGCGGCGGCTGGTCCTTCTTGGTCGGCATCAGGTAGCCGTCGCCGCTGAGGAAATAGTTCTCCTTGCCGATGCTGACATGATTATTGCCCTCGCCGCAGACCATGTGGGGAAACCAGATCGGTTTGTCGCTGACCACGCGCCGGTAGGTCTGATTGACGACCCACGGCCGGGTCAGCGCATGGTCGATGGTGGTGATGTCGTCGTGCATCAGGTTCGGATCGCCTTTGTCGAGGTAGATGCGCTCCTGGACGACGGTCTCGTTGTCCGCATGCAGCGGGATGCCGCTTGCGTCATAGACGCGGGGACCCTTCATGCCGCGGGTCTCGACTTCGAGGGTGTCGTAGCGCCCGTCGCCGTCGGTATCGAGCCACTTGCCGATGGAGTAACCCAGATATCGCGGCTCCAGACCCATGTCGGCAGGAAAGCCCCGTCCGTCAGTGTAGATGTGGCGATTGAAATCCCAGTCGCGCTCAAACAGAATATACGTCACGCGCGGAGTCACGACGAATTCCATTCCGATGTAAGGAATCATGACGCGCGGCATGCCCGGAGAAAGGCACGAATAAGTCGGGTCGATGCCCTGACCGCCCTTCTCCATGTCCACGAGATTCGCTTCGTAGATGGCCTGGTATTCCGGCGTCAGCGGCGGTTTCTCTTCGCGGCCGAACGGCTTCGTGGGATCGAACGCAGCGCCGATGCGGTCGCTCTGTACCCTGGCGGCGCGCCGCCACTGGCCGCCAAAATCGGGATACTTGCTGTCGTCGAATGCCGCTGCGCTGGCAGCCGTGACCAGCAGCGCCGCCACGAACGCCGGCATACCGGTTGAGTTGGGAACGCGCATTTCGTCCTCCCTGTCATCGCAGGCGTGTCGCGCCGCAGGCGCGGCGGCGCTGAATTCACGCCTTGCCACCGTCGTTGGGCACTATCCTTCAATCGATGGCGAAGCAGTAAATCCTGCCCGCGCCTCCGGTGTTGTTGAGCGCCTGCCTGCTGCACCCCTGGCTCATATGCGCAGCATTCCACGAAGTATTCTGGCCGCCTGTCCGGTCCATGTGACCCACCATGGCGCGCGCCCGGTCCGCCGGAAGGTTCGGGTTCTGCTGCGGCAAGGTCATGCCGTCGGATGTCCAGTTGTTGCAGGTGTGGTCAATGCCGTCGGTGAACGCCCGGCCGAATGAGTCCGAACCCGTCAGGATGTCATGCTCATTGCCGGGAATCTCCCTGCCCCTTGCGTCCAGCGCGGTCGCGCGCTGGATGTTGTTGCGGTCGCGTTGCTGGTCGCCATGCAGATCGGCGACGCTGCTGGCGATCAATTGGCCCTTCGCGTTGTACCAGGGTCCGGCGCCGATGCGATCGCGCGCGTTCAGGCGGGGCGCAGCGCCCCGCTGTTCCTGGCTGAGATAGGCGTGCCAGATGTGGTTGAAGTTGAGCCCGCCCGACGCCAGGACAGCGTTCTGGCAAATCTGGTCGGCGCCGGCGAGCCCGCCGAGATTGCCCGTGCCCGTGGGGTTCTCGGCGATGAAGAAGGTCATCGCCGGGGGCGGTTGCTGCTGGCCATGGGCCCACTGGGCGGCGCAGCCGAGAAGGGCGATGGCAATGGCAGAAAGAGCGATCCTTGTGTTCATTGTGATGCCTCCCTTGTCGCTGTCGCACTCTTTGTACCGGCCCTCGGCTGCGCCGCGGCAGGCCGGCCAGGAGATGCCGGCGGGGCTCAGAAGTCCGGCTTGTCCGCGACCGGTATGTGGTAGTCGAACAGGATCTGGTTGTTTTCGGCGCAGATGAACTCGGCGAGCGGCCGCTGTCCGCGCTGGTAGCGCTGGTAGGTTTGCCAAGGCTGGTGGAACGTGTCGGGATCGTCGACCGTGATGTTCACTTCCAGCATGTTGCCGCCATCGATCAGGCGCCAGCGCTCCACCACATGGAGCTTCTCAGTGTGCGGCGTGCGGAAAGAGTCGACGACAGTCTTGGTGTTGAGGCCAATCGTATCGACGACCAGCGTATCGCCTTCGTAACGGCCGACCGATTCGCCGTACCACGACGGCTTGATGTCCGCCGAATGAGGCACGTTCAGATAGATGTGCCGCACCTGGTGGTTCTGCTCCTCCAAAATCACGACTTTTGTGGGCGTCTGGAGCACATAGAACGGCCCGGGCAGCAGGTCGAACATAGGAACGCCTGAAGGCAGGCAGGAGGAGTTCGCCGTGAACTGGATCTTGCCCGCGTGGATCTCGTCGTTGTCCTTCTTCATCACGTCCTTGGCCCATTGCTTCAGATTGGGATTGGAGAGGTCCCCAAACCGGAAGCTCACGACCGGGTTGACGAAGGGATGTTCGGGGTCCTGGCGCACGGGAAGGGCCGAACCTTGCACCGCCGGGAAGGCCCCGCCGAAGGGATGCGTCCATCCGCCGGGGCCCGATTGGAGATTGGGCGCTTGCGTCGGCTGCGCCTCCGCCGGAGCAGCAAGCGCCGAGATAAGCACTAGCGCGCCGCCCGCAATGAGCTGAGCCCTGCTGCCGCCATAGGGGCCAAAGCAGCAGCAAGCCGCTCCGGTTCGTTCGCCAACGGCCATGCCAAGTCCCTCCCTGTTTCTTTTATTGCAAGGAAGGTTACTGCATAGTTCGGCTGCATTCCAGCGAGGTCGCGTCGGGTGCTGTCGGGCCGTCGCTGGTTGACACTCGCGGCCTTGGCTTGCACCTTTGAACGCCCTACGATCCGATTAAAATCCAGACTGTGCGGAAGGAGGCCGCGGTGCGGGCCGTTGCCGGAATTGCCATCGTGCTAAGTCTCTGCGCCGCCTCGGGCGTGCGCGCCGCGGAGGCGCAGGCAACGCCAACCACGGCCGCAGCCGCAGAGCCGGATTTTTCCGGCTTCTGGAACCGCGTCGGTCATCTCTGGCTCGACCCAATTCCAGATGATGACGGAGGGAAGCCGGTGAACCGCCTTAAAGTCGATGCCCCCGGGGCAGACGACATCTGGGCCGGAGATTTCAACAATCCGATCCTGCAGCCTTGGGCGCGTGAGATCGTGAAGAAGAATGCGGAATCCGAAATCCGCCGCGACCATGTCTACACGGCAGACGATTCCTGCTGGCCTTCCGGAGTGCCACAGGTCGTAAACCTGCTCGACGAGATTCAATTCCTGCAGGCGAAGGATCGCGTCGTCATCATCTACCAGCGCGATCATCAGGTGCGCTGGATCTGGCTCAACCGCAACCATTCGGAGAACCCGGCGCCGTCCTGGTATGGGGAATCAGTCGGTCATTACGAGGGTGATACGCTTGTCGTCGACACCATCGGTCTGAAGACCCACAAAATGTCGGTTGTCGATCCGTTCGGGACTCCGCACACCGACAAGCTCCATGTGGTGGAGCGCTATCAGCTCTTTTCGACGCCGTTTGGCAACGGCCTGGAAATCACCGTTGAGGTTGACGATCCCGGCGCATTCACGGCGCCCTGGAAGGGAACGGCGGAATACCGGCAGAACCCCGCAGTGACCGAGCTTAAGGAAGTCGTCTGCGCCGAGAACAATCGCAGCTTCGCCGACGGGTCGACATTTGGCGCAATTCCCCAGGAGACGGCATCACCATTCTGAGGCGGCGGCCTCCGGCTGGTTGATCGCTGCGCACTCAGCATCCAGCGAGCAGAAATAACCATTCTGAGGGTTCCTCAATGACCGCAGAAATCGTTCATGTGTCGCCCGCGAACATGGCTCCGCCAGGCGGCCATTACAGCCATGCCGTTACGGCCTGCGGGCTGATCTTCATCTCAGGCCAGTTGCCCATAAAGCCCGACGGCGCCAGGCTGGTCGAGGCCCCTTTTGAGGAGCAAGCGCGTCAGGTTCTCGACAATGTGGCGCGCGCGTTGCTGGCTGCCGGCAGCGCGATCGACCGGCTCGTCCAGGTGCGGGTTTACGTAACCAACATCGAATCGTGGCCTGCCTTCAACGCCATCTACGCCGAATGGGCGGGCGCATCGCGGCCGGCACGCGCCGTGGTGCCGGTCCCCCGTCTGCATTACGGATTTCAGATCGAGGTAGAGGCGATTGCTGCGCAGTAATGCTCAGGATTCGGTAAGGAATAACCGCGCCGCTTGCGGTCCCCGGCAAGCGGGGAAGTTAGCTCCGCCTCCGCGCAATAATTGAAGCGATCATTTCCGCGGAAAAGCCTTAGTCGAAGCGGCGCGCAGCAATCGGCTGCATTTCCTCGCCCTCAGAAATCCGGTTTGTCCGCTCGCGGTACGTCAGCGTCCTTTCCCGGGTACCACTGGATGTTTTCGGCGCAAGTCTGCTCAAGCCACTCGGCAGGGTCACGGCCGCCGCTTCCATAAGTCATGGTCGCAGTCCACGGCGTCGTAAACACGCCCTTATCCTCGACGGTGAATTGGAGCTGCAGGTACTTGCCCTGACGGTTCGGGTTCCTCATTCCCGGGCCGACGTTATGCTCCTTTGCGTCGCGAGCAAACCCGTCCTTGGCGGCTTCGGAACTAAGCAGCCGATAACGTTCGACGACGTGCAAAGCATCGGTGTGCGGCGTGCCATACCAGTCGACCATGGAATACCGCCCGACCTTGATGCCCACGGTATCTATGACCAGCGTGTCCCCTTCATAGTGGCCCACGGAATCGCCGTACCAGGACGGGGTCACCTGGGCCGGATGAGGCTGGTTCATGCGCACGCGGCGGACTTGATGGTCGTAGCCATAAAGGATGGTGACCCTGTCAGGCTCCTGCAGGAGCTGCGTTGGGCCATTTGTGAAAACGAAAGGCACCCCTGCGGGCCAACACTGGTTGCGCGGGTTCGGATCGCCTATGCCATTGAGCCCGAGTTCAGCGTGCCTTTTCACGACCTCCACCGCCTCAGGCTTCAAGATCGGATTGGTGTAATCGCCGGCAAGCCTGAGGATGTCGCCGGTGCCGTTCGGGCGGCGCGCCCGGTTGACCAGCGCCGTCGGACCCGATGCCAGCGGCTCAAACCCGGGAAGCGGATGCACCCAGAACCCCGAGAGATCCGGGATGGATGCGGCGCTCTCCTCCTCGCTGTCGGCGGACCCAGCCGTTGGCGTCACTACCTGCCCGAGGGCGGGCGTCATGACCGCTGCCGCAAGCCCCAATACCAAAGGAAAACTCTGCCACTGCAAATCCATCGCTCTTCCTCCCTTTTATCATTGTGTTCCGCTGAAGCTCAGGCATAAGGCTACACCCTTCACGTGCGCGTTTGGAAGGGGCGGCCTCGGCTCACCGCCCGGGAGGATTCCGCAGCGCGGCAGGCGCACCGCAATCGGAGATCATGCCTCTCCACGGTTGAGCAGTGCGGCCGGGCGCGTTGGAGAATGACTTTAAACCGTGTTTCGCTCATATACTCATGGAGACGTCTCGCAGGCGGCTACTCATGGAGAAGTCTCGCAGGCGGCGCTCTTTGGCAAGCTCAGAGCGAAGCATGCTCCTCCCCCGTGCGGCCTTCGGCCGGCCCGGCGGCAAGCTTCACCCACCCTGCGGCCGCGGCATGACCTGACCGCACGACTTGCAGGTGCGGTACGCCTCATTGTCGAAAAAACGCGCATAGGCTTTCGACACCGGATCGGCTCGATAGTCGCGCACTTCGGCGATCTCTTCGTGCAGCAGCTCATCGCAGCCGGGACAGAACCACCGGAACCTGTCGATTTCGCCGGGCCGGCGCTGCCGTTCGATCACCAACAGATACGCGTCGGGCGGAAAGCGCGGCGAATGCGGCGTCCCGGCCGGCGTGTAGATGGTCGATCCCTCCGGGACGAGTGCGATCTCCTCCTTGCCCTCGGGCGTGCGGTAATGCAGCCGCATATCCCCTTTGATCATAAGCATGACCTCGTCGCTCGGATTGATATGAAACTCCGAGCGGTATTCGCGGCCGCGCGCCACGAAGGCGAGCGACTCCGGCTCCTGCCACAGAACGCTGACCCGCTCGCCGCGGGCAGCGAGCTGGCGACCACGTTCGAGCAGATCGACGATGGGCATGGAGAGCATGGGATAATCCTTAAGATTGCGAGCACAAGCCAATTATCGCGGATTACCGTGCGCGTTGCATCATCAAACATCGTTCGTCAAAGATCGTTCGGTCTTGGAGGAAGCGATTCCCTCCGACCTCGGTGGATGAATGGCTTATCTTCACGGTCGCGCGGACTGGAGATAAGAGACATGACCAGGAAAAAGTCGCTTTTCGCCGTCGTCTTCGAAGTAAAGCCAAATCCGGCGCAATCTTCCGCCTACCTCGAAATCGCGAACGAATTGCGCGCCGAGCTGTTGAAGATCGACGGCTTCCTCGCGAACGAGCGGTATCGGAGCGCTCGCAATAACGGGTTTGTATTATCCCTGTCTCTGTGGGACTCGGAGAAGGCGCTTGTCCGCTGGCGGTCGCAGAAAATGCACCGCGAGGATCAAGCGAAAGGGCGCGCCGGCGTGCTTTCGGATTACCACCTCAGGGTCGGCGAGGTTACGCAAGCCGCGGGAAAATTTGCGGATCGGGAGGTCGGCTGGATGCGGCACGACGAGACCGAAGTCGGGGTCGCCAAGGCGCTCGTCATCATCGAAGGCGAAATAGCGCCGGACAGTCCGGCAGCGGCCATTCCGCGCGGGATCAAGGCGGGGCAAGCCGGCGCGATCAGCGCGGAAGTCTTCGAGCACCTGACGCAATCAAATCGCCTTGCGATCCTGTCGGCCTGGCAAACTCAGGCCGACGCAGCCCAATTCGCGAAGTCGATTAGTCCGCTAATCAAAGCCGCGAATCTGAACTCATATGTGATCCGCGTCATTCGCGATTACGGATTGAAAGATCGCCGCGAAGCGCCCCAGCACCACGATTAAATTGGAGGTCCGAACTCCGCTTCAGTGCCCCGGCAGCACCAGGAATTTCCCCTTGCTCGGCAACGTCGTCTTTGACACCACGACGGACGGCGTTTCGGCGAACTCGACCTCGTATTGCTGATTCACGCGCGCGAGGAAACGGCGCAAAGTGAAGGCGCCGAAATAGTGCATCGGCACCATCAACGGCGCCTTGACGGCTTGGATCACTTCCACCATCCCCTCCAGATCCAATGTGTAGCCGCCGTCCACCGGCACGAGCAGCACATCGACATGGCCGATGTCGTTGAGTTGCTGCTGCGTCAAGGTATGGTGGAGATGGCCGAGATGGGCGATGCACAGGCTGCCTACTTCAAAGATGAAGATCGAATTGCCGTTTCGCTCGGTGCCGCCATTCCAGTCCCGGATATTGGTGGACACGCTGCGCACGTGCACATCCGAGTAGGTCATATCGTGGTTGGCCGGCTTGCCGTCGTCCCGCCAGCCGCGCAGCACGAACTTGATGTCCGGATCGGGCCGGTCGGTGTAGTGGGTTGAGTGAGCGTGGTTCATCGTGACGATGTCAGGCAATACCGGCGAACGCACGTAATCATTATAGTCGGTGGCGATACGCACGAGCTTCGGGCTCTCAATCAGGAAGGTTGAATGGCCCACATAAGTGATGCGCGCCTCGTTAGGCGCGAGCCCTGGACGGATTGCCGCCGGAAGTACTGGCGAGCGCTGCGACGCGACGAGGCCCGGACAGCTTTCGGTCATTTCCGGCTTGGCCTCCGGCGTCTGCGGCGCTGCGGATTGCGCCAAAACGTCGGTGCGGGTGAGACAGAGCAGGCTCGCCGCGAGGATCGTCAATCGCGTCAGACAGATTGCGGCCATAGAAGGCTCCGTGAAGTTGGCTTCGCAGAGCTTAACTCAAGATGCGGCTGGCCGCCCGGATTTTATTTGAGCAGGCCGTTCTCCTGCGCGAGGGCGCGCAATGAAGTCTCCGGTCTTGCTCCAAGGTGCGAAATAACCTCCGCGGCGGCCAGCGCGCCGAGGCGCGCTGACCTCTCGTCCTCAAATCCGCGGGCCATCCCGAACAGAAATCCGGCGGCGAACAGATCGCCGGCACCGGTCGTATCGACCACCCGATCAACCGGATAGGCTGGCGCCACGATGGTCTGCGGCCCCTCGATGACGAGGCAGCCCTTGGCGCTGCGCGTCACCACGGCGCGC
Source organism: Hyphomicrobiales bacterium (assembly GCA_021323775.1). GTDB lineage: Bacteria > Pseudomonadota > Alphaproteobacteria > Rhizobiales > Xanthobacteraceae > JAJPKK01. The sequence goes on along the minus strand of JAJPKK010000021.1, from coordinate 26,993 downwards.
GGCGCGTCGCCGCGCAAGGCCGCGATTGCGGTATCGAAGTCCGCCGTCTGGTAGAGACTGCGCACTTCGGCCTCGTTGCAGAACAAAAGATCGACCACCCCGGAGCGCACGAGATGCAGGAACTCGTCGCGCCAGCGATCGACGCAGAACGCATCCGACAGACTGAGCGCCACCTGCCGCTGCGCCTGATGGGCGATGGCCGCAGCCTTCCGGAACGCCTCCTTGGCATGGGGAGGGTCCCACAGGTAGCCTTCAAGGTAGGTGATCGCCGCGCTTGCAACCGCTTCGTCGTCGATGTCGCGGGGGTGGAGGTCCTGGGCGGCGCCGAGGAAAGTGTGCATGGTGCGCTCGCCATCCGGGGTGACCAGCACATAGCAGCGGCCGGTAGAGGGACCGTCAGCCGACGGGGCCGTGTCGAACGCAACGCCGGCAGCGCGGATATCGTGGCCAAACACATTCCCGAGCGGATCGTCCTTGACCCGGCCGATAAAGGCCGCGCGGGCGCCGAAGCTCGCAACACCCACAATGGTGTTGGCCGCGGAGCCTCCGGAGATTTCCATCGCCGGACCCATGGCGTCGTAGATCTGAGCGGCGCGCGCCTCGTCGATCAGCGACATCGACCCCTTGCGCATCCCGTGCTTGACGAGCAAATCGTCGTCCGCGCGCGCGATCACGTCGACAATCGCGTTGCCTAGTCCGAGAACATCATAGCGAATGGAGGTCATGGGTGTGTGCTGCCTACCGGGTTGAGCATCATCGGCGCGGAGTGACGCGCGTCTTCATCGCTTCGCAGGAGAGTTCTTCACCTGATGGAGCGTCGGGTCAATCCGGTCAACCCTGGCGTTGACGGCGGGGAAATATTGGTCCCCATGGTCGCGCCGAACAGGTCGCGTCCTGCTGCGGGCCGTCCGATGGTTGCAGCGCCGGTCCCGCAAACCACATCGTCTTAAAGATCCTGCCGTCGCCGGATGACGCGTCCGGCCAGGCGCGGCTATTATCTCAACCGGAGGCCAAGCAATGTCCCTCGCGCGCGATGTCACGACGGTCGGCGCTGCCACGCTGACGTCGCGCCTGCTTGGCTTTCTGCGCGACGCCGGCGTCGCCGCCGTGCTCGGGGCGGGTCCGCTGTCCGATGCTTACTTTGCGGCGCTGCAGATTCCGAACCTGTTCCGCCGTCTGCTCGCGGAAGGCGCGCTCAATTCCGCCTTCGTGCCCATGTGGTTGCGCATCAAGGACGAGAATGGCCTTGCGGCGACGCGGCGATTCGGCGAGGAGGTGTTGAGCGCCATGGCGGCATCGCTCGTCGGCCTTGCGGTCATGTGCGTCATATTCGCTCCGGCCATCGTGCACCTGCTTGCTCCGGGCTTTCGCGGCGAGGGCCAGCGCTTCGCGCTCGCAGTCGAGTTCGTCCGCCTGTCGATACCCTATGTCGCGGTGTCCGGCACCGTGGCGGTCGCAGTGGCCGCCCTCAACGCGGGCGGCAGGGTCGCGGCAGCGGCGTTCGGCCTTGTCGTGTTTAACGGCGTGATGGTCGCGGTCGTGCTCGCCCTCATCATGTCCGATGCGCAGGCAACGGTTGGCACAGCGGCAATTCTTTCGGCCGCGATGGTGGCGGCCGGGCTGGCGCAGCTCGTTTGCGTCGGCGGCGCGTGGCTGCGCCTCGAGACGCGCCCGCGCCGCCTGTGGCTCGCCCTGTCCCCTGCTGTGCCCCGGTTCGTCGTCCAGGCGATTCCAGGCGTCTTCGCAGGCGGCATTCCGCAGCTCAAGCTGATGGCGGGCGTCATGGTGGCGTCGTCGTCACAGGCGGCGGTTTCGTGGCTGTACTACGCTAACCGTCTCTATGAGTTGCCGCTCGGCGTCATATCGATCGCGATTGCCTCGGTGCTCGGTCCCGCCATCGCGGCGAGCGTGCGCAGTGACGACAGCGCGCATGCCGCGAGCGCGCAATCGCGCGCGCTTGAGATCGCGCTGGGGCTGTCATTGCCTGCCGCAGTCGCGTTCGCAGTGCTTTCGGAGGCCATCGCAGGCGGATTGTTCCAGCGCGGCGCCTTCGGGCCCCGCGACACCGCCATGGTCGCCGCCGCCCTGACGGCGATTTCCGCCGGGCTGCCGGGACACAGTCTGGAAAAAGTGATGGGAGCGGTGTCTTTCGCCCATGAGGATACCCATACCCCAATGTATACGGCGCTATGCGGGCTCGCAGCCGCGGTCACGGGCGCTGTGATCCTGTTTCCGCGCTATGGCCATGTGGGGATCGCGGGCGCGATTGCTTTGTCCGGCTGGGTCGGCGCAACCCTGCTGGCGGTTATCCTGTGGCGGCGAGGCTGGTTGCGGATTGAAGCCGAAGCGTGGCGGCGCGTGCCGCGTATCATGCTGGCGACCTTCGTCATGGGCGCGTCCATCGCCGGCGCGAACGCGTTGCTGACATCGTGGCTCGATATGTCCGGCTCCTGGCTCGCCCGCGTCGGGGCGCTCGGCCTCTTGGTCGCAGCGGGACTTGCCCTCTATCTCGGTTGCCTGCAGGCGCTGGGAGTGGCGTCGGCGCGGATTCTGCTCCGCGCCATCCGCGAGGGCTTTTGAAGGGCCTTCCTGGGGGTACGCGCGCCCGCCCGCCGCCCCATCCTACCCTCCCCCGCTTGCGGGGGTAGGCGGGGGTAGCGGATGCCGGAGCGGCCTCGGTCACTGAGCGGGCAGGACGCCCGCGCTCCCAGGAAGCCCTCTTGCCTGCCGTCGCCGCGGCGTGGCATGACCCCGAGCCATCGAAAGGAGCGCCGCGATGAAGTTCAATGAGCTGGTTTTTTCCGGGGTTCAGCCGACCGGCAACCTGCATCTCGGCAATTACCTGGGCGCGATCGTGAAGTTCGTGGCCCTGCAACAGCGGTATTCGTGCATCTATTGCGTCGTCGATCTCCATGCGCTGACTCAGCCCCTGTCGGTCTGGGGCGGTCCGAAGCAGCTCGCGCACAACACCCGCGAGGTGATCGCGGCCTATCTGGCTGCGGGAATTAACCCAAAACAGAGCATCCTCTTCAACCAGAGCCAGGTCCACCAGCACGCGGAGCTGGCGTGGGTGTTCAATTGCGTCGCCCGCATGGGCTGGCTCGGCCGGATGACGCAGTTCAAGGATAAGGCCGGCAAGGACCGCGAGAACGCGTCGGTCGGCCTTTTCACTTATCCCACCCTGATGGCGGCCGATATTCTGGTTTACCGGGCCACCCATGTGCCGGTGGGCGAGGACCAGAAGCAGCACCTGGAACTGACGCGCGATATCGCGCAGAAATTCAATAACGACTTCGCTGAATCGATCGCGGCGCTGGGAGCAGGCGATGCTTTCTTTCCATTGCCCGAGCCCTTGATCCAAGGCCCGGCCACGCGCGTGATGTCGCTGCGCGACGGCACCAAGAAGATGTCGAAATCCGACCCTTCCGATTATTCGCGCATCAATCTCACCGACGACGCCGATGCTATCGCGCAGAAAATCCGCAAGGCGAAAACTGATCCAGAACCGCTGCCATCGGAGGAGAAGGGGCTCGAGACGCGGCCGGAGGCCGACAATCTGGTCGGCATCTATGCGGCGCTTGCCAATACCCCGAAGCCTGCGGTGCTGGCACAGTTCGGCGGCGGGCAATTCTCGACCTTCAAGTCGGCGCTCGTCGACCTCGCGGTCGCCAAGCTCGGTCCGATCGGCGCAGAGATGAAGCGGCTCGTTGCCGACGCCGCCTACATCGATTCGGTGCTTGCCGAGGGCGCCGCCCGGGCGGCGCTGCTTGCGGATCAAACCATGAAGTCAGTGAAGGATATCGTTGGATTTATCCGCCGCTAAAGCTCTTCCGCGAAACCGCGCTTCAATACTCCGCGGCGGTGCAGCGGGCTTCCCCTCCCCGCTTGCGGCGGACGGTCAGCGGGGGCCTCGTGCCGCGAGTCAGTGCCGTGAGGCGGCTCCCTCCCCTGCCCGCAAGCGGGGGGAAACCGCAAGTGGAGCAGTTATTCTTTTGAAGGGCTGGACGCAAACGCGATTGTCCTGTCTAGCAAAAAGGGGGGACGGCGGCAGCCGCGGGGGCTTGCGGAGAGCGGGCGGGACGCCTGCGCTCCAAACGAAGGGCCGGGCCTGCTTCTCTTGTGCTGCGACGATGCGTCATGGCACCATTGCACCCGGTGCGCCGATCGCGAGTTAACGGACGCCAGCGATCCCCAACAGGTCCGATGAGCCGGTTCGATGACCCGCAGGCGAAGGAGCTACGAGGCTGGTCACAAGGCAAAGTACCTGGTGATCATCGACGACACGCCCGAATGCGACCGCGCCATGTACTACGCGAGCCGCCGCGCCGCTCGCGTTGGCGTCAGCGTCGTGTTGCTGCGCGTCATCGAAACCCGCGATCATAACCAGCAGTGGCTGGGTGTCGCCGATATCATGCGCGCCGAAGCCCATGAGGAGGCCGCCGCCAAGCTCGCAACCTTCGCGGCGCGTTCGAACGGCATCGCCGGCATCACCCCGGAATGCGTGATCCGCGAAGGCGATGTGGCCGAAGAAATCCTCAAGCTTATCGAAGAAGACGAAGACATCGCCGTGCTGGTGCTCGCCGCCGGGGTCGGCAAAGAAGGACCGGGGCCGCTGGTTTCCCACCTCGGCAGCACCGCCGGCACCTTTCCGATTCCGGTGGCGATTGTGCCCGGACACTTGACCGACGAAGAGATCGACGCGATGGCCTGACCTTCGGCGCGCTGCTTGCGCCAGAGCCCCGGCGGTCGCCATCTGTCATCCGATCCGTCGGCTTCCCGCCGGCGCACTTCGCCTGATTAAACCGGCAAAATCACGACGCCCCTGTTGGCCCCAACTTCTTCGATCGCGGCGCGGCTGTTGACCTCTCCGGCGGGAACTCCCATGTTGGTGGCTGCAGCTTGTCGATGTCCTTGGGCCTTGAACCCAAAGCGGCAGTGGAGATTTTTCAGATGTTCATCCAGACCGAAGCGACGCCAAATCCCGCAACCCTGAAGTTCCTTCCGGGCCGGCCGGTGCTGCCGGACGGCGTGCTGGATATTCCAAGCCCTGCGGATGCAGCGAAATCGCCTCTGGCGGAACGGTTGTTCGCCGTTCCGGGCGTAGCCGGCGTGTTTCTCGGCAGCGACTTTATCACGGTGACGAAAGCGGACGCGGAATGGCAGCATATCAAGCCGGCAATTCTCGGCGCCATCATGGAGCACTTCATGTCCGGCGCGCCGATCGTCAGCCGCGCAGCGGAGGCCGCTGAGGCGAATGAATTTTTCGATGGCCAGGATGCCGAGACCGTCGCCATCATCAAGGAACTGATCGAGACCCGCGTGCGGCCGGCCGTGGCCAATGATGGCGGCGACATCACGTTCCGCGGCTTCAAAGATGGCGTCGTGTTTCTCCACATGAAGGGCTCGTGTTCCGGCTGCCCGTCCTCAACCGCAACGCTGAAGCACGGCATCCAGAATCTGCTGCGCCATTACGTGCCGGACGTCATTGAAGTTCGACCCGTGTGATCGTGGGATCTGCCGCCCCCTCCTCGTCTTCCTCCCGCGCGCCAACGTACTCGCATGCGGGCGCCGCCCCTACGCCTCTCGCCGCTTGCAACGCCGACAAGCGCTCAGAAGGCCGGAATTTGCGCACTTGTCGCGCAAATTCCGGATGAGGGGCTTTCCACGATTCTGAGCGGCGACTTTGTGTTTGCCGCGAGGCTTCCTCGCCCCACCCCTCTCCATAGGCCGTCGAAGACGCGCGTAACGGCCGTTATGGCAGGCGGGAGAAGGAGCATGGCGTGGCCAGGTCACATGCAATTGCCCTGCCGCGCACACCGCGACGGCAGGGGGAGATCGACCCAATGCGAGTTCTCGCCATAGATACGGCGCTTGAAGCCTGCTCGGCCGCGATCCTCGACACTGACCGTACGGACGGTGCGACCAGCCGGTCAGTGCCAATGACGCGGGGTCACGCCGAAGCTCTGATGCCGTTGATTGCCGCCGTGATGGCCGAAGCCCGGATGGAGTTTGCCGATCTCGACCGCGTTGCCGTAACGATCGGACCCGGCAGCTTCACCGGCCTGCGCGTCGGCGTAGCAGCGGCGCGCGGAATTGCGCTCGCGGCCGGCAAGCCAGCGATCGGTTTGACGACCTTGGCGGCTTTAGCGGCGCCTGTCCTCGAGGCGGATGACGGCAATGCCGTTCTTGCGGTCATTAACGCGCGACATGACCGGGTCTATATGCAGCTGTTCGGTCCCGGCGGACGGAGCCTTGTTCCGCCTCGCGTTGCCTCAACGCGCGATGCGATTCGCGCCGCCGTCGCGCGCCCGACCCGCATTGTCGGGAATGCCGCGCAACTGATCGAGGACGCCTGGCCAGACGGTGAGCCGAGGCCGCTCATGGTGAGCGCTGTCAGCGCGCCGGATATCGTGTCGGTTGCGCGACTTGGAGCGGCATCCGCCGATTTGACGGCTCCGGTGAAACCGCTCTATCTGGGCGATGCGGATGCGCATCCGCAGGAGGCGGGTATTGTGCCGCGGCGATGATCTTTCCGTTCTTTGTAACCTCGCCTTGGGCGTGGCTCAGCTGGCTGCTGGGCGCTTCGGCGTCGTCGGTGTCGCCCGCGGGAACGCGGGATGCGGAACAATTTGCTGCCCTGCATGCGGCCGCGTTCGGCCGGGGTTGGAGCGCAGAGGAATTTGAGCGCCTGCTGATCGAGCACAATGTGGTTGCCGATCGCGCCATGTCAGGGGAGCGGCTCGTCGGATTCGTGATCTCGCGATTGGCGGCCGATCAGGCCGAGATCCTCTCGATCGCAGTTGCTGCGTCCTTTCGCGGTCGGGGCCTTGCTCGCAAATTGCTCGACGTCCATTTGCGCCGCCTCGCTCTGTACGGGATCGGTTCGGTGTTCCTCGAAGTGGATGAACGCAACATTCCGGCCCGCCGCCTCTATTCAGGATTACGATTTCACGAGGTGGGCCGTCGCGACAGCTATTATGTGGGAGCGGGACAGGAGGCGGGGACCGCATTGGTCTTGCGGCGGGACCTTGCATGAGCGCCCCCTCCCTACGCTCCCCGGCTGAGGGGGATCAGTGGGGCGATAATTCGCAGCGGGGATCAAGTGGACGAATTTCACTCATCATTTTAGAATAATTCTTAGAAGGTACGTTTTTTCGCTGCGGTATTTAGGGACAGTACTCGAATGAGCGAAGCCAACGCACCGCACGCCCCACTCAATCACATTGAGGCTCAATGCGTCGCCAAGGGCATGCGCATGACCGAGCAAAGAAGGGTCATTGCGCGCGTCCTGGCCAGGGCTGAGGATCACCCGGATGTCGAGGAATTGTTTCGGCGCTGCGCTCTGATCGACAGCCGGATTTCGATCTCGACGGTCTACCGCACCGTCAAGCTCTTCGAGGATGCCGGTATTGTGGAGCGGCACGATTTTCGCGCAGGCCGGGCCCGCTATGAGCAATTGCGCGAAAGCCATCACGACCACCTCATCAATTTGCGCACCGGCGAAGTGGTCGAATTCGAGTCTGCGGAAATCGAGCGCTTGCAAGCCGAGGTGGCTCGCCGGCTCGGATTTCGCCTGGTCGATCACCGGCTGGAACTCTACGCGGTGCCGCTCGATGACAAGCCTAAAGGCCCGTAGCCCGAGCTGAACGTGCGCGCTCTTCTCTCGATCGGCGCGATCGCCGCGCTCACGCTGGCGCTGCTGCCGTTTCAGTGGCTGGCAGTGCGAATGAAATGGCCGATGCGCCGGCGCATTCCGACCCTTTATCATGGCCTCGTTTGCCGGATTCTCGGGGTTTGCATCACCACGATTGGTCGGCGGATCGAGGAAAGGCCCCTGTTGATCGTTGCAAATCACACGTCCTGGCTCGACATTTCCGTGATCACGGCCGTCGCGCCGGTGGTGTTCGTGGCCAAGCGCGAGGTCGCCGGGTGGCCGATCTTCGGGCTTCTTGCAAGGCTTCAGGGCACTGTGTTCGTCGACCGGGCCCGACGGCACAAAACTCAGGAGGTGAACAGCGAAATCGCGCGGCGGCTCGCCGATGGCGACCCCGTCGTGCTGTTTGCAGAAGGCACGTCAAGCGACGGCAATCGCCTGCTTGCGTTCCGCACGGCCCTGATCGGATCGGCCGGCGAGGCGCTTGCCGAAGCCGGGCATATCAAGCGGGTCTGGATCCAGCCGCTCTCCGTCGCCTACACGGCCATGCTCGGAGTCCCGCTCGACCGCATGAGCCGGTGCCGCGTCGCCTGGTATGGGGCGGCATCCTTGCTGCCGCACCTGCGGCAATTGGTAGCACGCGGCGCCATCGACGTGACGGTGAGCTGGGGCGACCCCATTGTTTTTGACGATTTCTCCGATCGTAAGGCCGTGGCCGCCCGGCTCGAAGGCGATGTCCGTGCAATGACCGTCGCGGCGTTGCGCGGCCGGCGGATTGCGCCGGCTGACGGGCTGCGCCGTGGCCCCTGAGCCGCCCCCAATGCGCAGGCGACGACTGGACCCGATGGGCAGGCGACCACACATAAGAATGCGATGCGACCTCGGCGTCCGACTGGCAATTCCTTTTTGGTGCAAGATCCTATATGAGCAAGGGGCGGGGAAGTCGCGGCGATTTTGCAACAACACTGTGGAATCTCAAGGGCTTGCGTAAGCTCCACGTGAAATCATACGGCTGTCAGATGAACGTCTACGACTCCGATCGTATGGCGGACCTTCTGACCAGCGACGCGTCCTATGTGGAAACCGGCGCTCCCGAGGAGGCCGACGTCATCATCCTCAACACCTGTCACATTCGGGAGAAGGCGGCCGAAAAGGTCTATTCGGAGCTTGGCCGCATTCGCGGGCTCAAGCGCGAGGCGGCGCGATCCGGCCGCAACCTCATTGTCGCAGTGGCAGGCTGCGTGGCCCAGGCTGAAGGCGAAGAGATCGTGCGCCGGGCGCCCTTGGTCGACGTGGTGGTCGGGCCACAAAACTATCACCGCCTTCCGGCGCTGCTGGCCCGCGCGGAACGCGGCGCCAAAGTTGTGGATACAGAGTTTCCCGTCGAGGACAAGTTCGACCGCCTCGCGCCGCCCGCCGCCGCAACAGTTCGCGCTCGCGGCGTCACCTCATTCGTCACGGTCCAGGAGGGCTGCGACAAGTTTTGCACCTTCTGCGTTGTGCCCTACACACGCGGCGCCGAAGTCTCGCGGCCGGTCGCCGCGATCGTGGCCGAGGTCGAAAACCTCGCGAGAGCGGGCGTCCGCGAGGTCACCCTGATTGGACAGAATGTCAACGCGTATCACGGAAAGACCGCAAACGGGGGCCAGGCGACGCTCGGCCGCCTCTTGCACCGGCTCGCGGATGTGTCAGGGGTGAAGCGGCTTCGTTACACGACCAGTCATCCGCGCGACATGGATGAGGACCTCATCGCTGCTCATCGCGATCTGGCGGTGCTGATGCCGCAGCTCCATCTCCCGGTGCAATCCGGCTCCGACCGTGTGCTCGCCGCCATGAACCGGCGCCATACCAGGGCCGACTATCTCGACGTCATCGCGCGATTGCGAGCGGCCCGCCCCGACATTGCTTTTACGTCTGATTTCATCGTCGGCTTCCCTGGCGAAACCGAGGAGGATTTCAGCGACACTCTGCGCATCGTCGAAGACGTGCGCTTCGCAGGGGCGTTCTCGTTCAAGTATTCGCCGCGTCCTGGAACGCCCGCGGCCGAGCGCGGAGATCAGATCGCGGACGAGGTGAAGACGGAGCGTCTCGCCAGGCTGCAGGAATGTATCGACCGCCACCAGCGCGCGTTCAACCGCAGTTGCGTCGGACAAAAACTCGAAGTCCTGTTCGAAAAGCCCGGCCGGATCTCTGGACAACTGGTTGGCCGCTCACCGTACCTGCAGCCTGTGCAGGTCATGGCCCCGACATCGCTGATCGGTCAAATTGCAACCGTTCGAATCACCGATGTCGGATCTAACAGTCTGTTCGGGACGTTGCACCCCGTGGAGGCTGAAGAGCCGGCGTTAGCCGGCGCAGGAGGTTAGAGCGTTGGCTCGACGCGCATCCGATGCCGGATCGCTGATGGCCGGTCCGAACGCCACCGATCCCTCCACCCAGATCGTGGTCGCGTTCGACGACAACCGACTGGCTTCCGCGTTATTCGGACAATACGGACAGAATCTTGCGCTCATCGAGCGTCGCCTCGGCGTCGTCGCGGACCAACGCGGCAACCACGTCACCGTCGCCGGCTCGCGGGACGGCTGCGAGCAGGCGCGCCACGTTCTCGAAGCGCTTTATGACCAGCTCAAACGCGGTCAGGATCTCGCGACGGGAGATGTAGAAGGCGCGATCAGGCTGGCCATTGCGCAGGGCTCGCTGTTCGATTTCGACGCGGCGACCTCGCGCACGAGCTTTGAGGAAATCAACCTGCGCAAGCGCCCTGTGCGGGCGCGCACCGCCGGGCAAGACGCCTATGTCCGGGCGTTGCGTCGCAATTCGCTCGTGTTCGGCATCGGTCCGGCCGGCACCGGCAAGACCTGGCTCGCGGTCGCCTATGCGATCGCGTTATTCGAGCGCAAGGAGGTCGATCGCATCATTCTCTCGCGGCCCGCCGTGGAAGCCGGCGAGCGGCTGGGCTTCCTGCCGGGCGATATGCGCGAGAAGGTGGATCCCTACCTGCGCCCTATTTATGATGCTCTGTTCGACCTGATGGACCCCCGGATCGCCGAGCGCGCTCTGCAGACCAACGAAATCGAGATCGCGCCTCTGGCCTTCATGCGTGGTCGCACGCTTTCCAACGCGGTCATCATCCTGGACGAGGCGCAGAACGCCACCTCGATGCAAATGAAGATGTTCTTGACCCGGATGGGCGAGAACAGCCGCATGGTGGTCACCGGCGACCCCAGCCAGGTCGACTTGCCGAGCGGCCAGAGATCGGGGCTTGCCGAGGCGGTTCGTTTGCTTGCCGACGTGGAGGGAATCGCCTGCGTCGTATTCACCCACGAGGACGTCATACGACATGAGCTGGTCGCAAGGATCGTGGCCGCCTACGACAACGCTTCGCGGCCTCTTCGCTCCGGGGGAAAGGAATGAAATGAACGATTCCCCGTTACACGAGGGGGAAGGACCACTCGCAGTCGATATTCTGATCGAAGCGGAGGCGTGGCGAATGCTGCCCGAGGCTGAGGACATCGTACGGCGGGCGATCGCTTGCGCGGCGGCTTCGGGCGTTGAAATGCGCCAGCCCCACTATAGCCTCCCCGGGACCGCGGGCGGGGCGCCCGCGGTCCCGGGACGGCGGGAGCTGTGCGTACTGCTCTGCGACGACGACACCATCGCCCGTCTCAATGGGCAGTGGCGCGGACAGGAGAAGCCGACCAATGTGCTGTCATTCCCGGCGCCGCCGCTGCGTGGCGTCGCGCCGGGTGAAAAAACGCCGCTCGGCGACATCGCCATTGCGTATGAGACGCTCGCGCGCGAAGCCGAGGAAAACCGCATGACGGTATTGGAGCACCTTTCTCATCTGGTGGTACACGGCTTCCTGCACCTGCTAGGATACGACCATCATATGGACGACGAAGCGGAACGGATGGAACGTTTGGAGCGCGACATCCTCGCTCGGATGGGCGTTGCCGATCCCTATGTAGCGTGCGATGCCGACATCTGATTTGCTTGCCATGGCCGATCCCAACGCACGGACGATTGCTGATTCGGCGGCCGCCGCAACCGACCAGCATCCGAACGGTTACGCCCGCGAGAACCGCGACTCGTGGCTCCATCGCATTTTGCGGGCAGCGTTCGGCTGGAGCCCCGGCTCGATTCGATCGGATCTGAAGGTTCTGCTTGACGGCGCGGCGGTCGAGACGGGTTTTTCGCCCGACGAAAGCCGGATGCTCAGGAACATCCTCAGCCTGCGCGAACGGCGGCTCGATGACGTCATGGTGCCCCGGGCCGACATTGTGGCCGTACAGCAGGACATCCCGCTGGGCGAACTTGTCAAGGTGTTCGAGAACGCCTCGCATTCCCGCCTTGTCGTTTACAACGACACGCTTGATGAGCCGGTCGGGATGGTCCACATCCGGGACCTGATCGCATTCATGACGGCGCGCGCCACGATCCGACCCGAAGCGGATACGGCGCCCGGGAAGCCGCTGCCTGCCGGCCTTAACTTTGCGGCCCTCGATCTCACAATGCCGTTGTCAGCCGCCAAGATCGTTCGCACCATCCTGTTCGTGCCGCCGTCCATGCCGGCGATGGATTTGCTTGCCAAAATGCAGGCGACGCGCATCCACCTTGCGCTCGTGATTGACGAATACGGCGGCACTGACGGCCTCGTGTCGATCGAGGACATCGTCGAGGAAATCGTCGGCGATATCGAAGATGAGCACGACGAAGCGACCGAGCGGGCAGTCATCCGTCAGCCGGACGGATCGTATATCGCCTCTGGCCGCGCTTCTCTCGAAGAAGCGCTCACTGTGATCGGCTCCGAATTTGACGTCGGCGACGCTGCCGAAGAGGTTGATACGGTCGGCGGATACATTGTCACGCTGATTGATCGCGTGCCGGTGCGCGGCGAACTGGTGCCTGGCCCGGGACCATTCGAGATCGAGATTCTTGACGCTGATCCCCGGCGTGTGAAGCGCGTCCGGATATATCCCCGCAAGCCGTCGCTGCGGGCCGCCGAACGTACTCCCTCGCGTCGCTCCCCCGCCCTACCCTACCATCCCCCGCCAGCGGAAGGATGGGGAGAAGAGGGTAAGGAAGGGGGGCGCTCCGCCGCGCCGCCGGCCGATAAGGACGAGCAACCTTCCCGGCCGGCCGCCGCCGAACAAGCACCGCCGCCGGCGCAGGCGAAATCGAAGCCGTGAAGCAGCTTGGGCCGGCCAGAGGGATCATCCTGGCGCGGGGATGGCGCAGGGTGCTGACGGCATTTCTGGCCGGTGCGGCATCGACCCTGGCAATGGCGCCGATCAATCTCTGGCCGGTGATGTTCCTGACCTTTCCGCCACTCGTCTGGCTGCTTGACGGCCTCCGCCCTACCGTCGCTCCTTTGCCGGGGAAGGTAGGGTGCGGGGACGTGCGCGACGGCATCAGCGCAGCCTTCGCGATCGGCTGGTGTTTTGGGTTTGGATATTTCCTGGCCGGGCTCTATTGGATCGGCTCTGCTTTTTTGGTCGACGCCAAGACGTTCGGATGGCTGCTGCCGTTCGCCGTCACCTTGCTGCCGGCCTACCTCGCGGTGTTTACTGGATTGGGCTTGGTGGCTGCGCGCTTACTGTGGACCCCGAGCCGATTTCGCGTATTGACGCTGGCCGCAACGCTGTCGTCTGCCGAATGGCTGCGCGGCCACATGTTCACGGGATTTCCGTGGAACGCCTTCGGCTATGCGCTCACAACGCCGCTGCCGCTTGCCGAGTGCGTTGCGATTTTCGGCATCTGGGGTCTGACTTTTGTCGCCGTGGCGGTGTTCGCTAGCCCCGCCCTGCTGGCGGATGTGACGCGACGGTCGCTGGCGCCGCTGGCAATGGCCGGCTGCGCGCTCGCCCTGCTCGCGGCCTACGGCGCAGTAAGGCTCGCCAGCAATCCGACCGAGATGGTGGACGGGGTACGCCTGCGAATCATGCAGCCGAACATACCGCAGGACGAGCGATTCAGTTACGCCGCCAAGGCGCAGATCATGAACCGTTATGTCTTAATGTCGCAACAGGCGGACGCGAGGGTGCCCCCACCCTACTCCTACTCTCGGCCCTGGGAGCGTGGAAGTCTCGCGGGCCTGCCCCCTTCCTACACTCCCCCGCTCTCCAACCCTCCCACGCAAGCGGGGGAGGGAAGGGTGAGGGAAGCGGGGGAGGCCGGGGAGGGTGCCGGGATGCCCGCGGTCCCAGGCCGGGATGGCAGCGTGGGGGATCCGAGCGGCCTGCATGGCGTGACCCACCTGATCTGGCCGGAATCGGCATTTCCGTTCTTCCTCGCGCGAGAGCCCGATGCATTATCGGTGATCGCCGGCATGCTGGGGCCCGATACGATTCTGATTACCGGCGCGGCTCGTCCCGCCGGTCCGACGCCGGGCCAGGGCGTGAAGCACGCGTATAATTCTGTTTATGTGATTGATCACAGCGGTTCCATTCTGGCGAACTACGATAAGCTGCATCTGGTGCCGTTTGGCGAATACCTGCCGTTCCAGGACTTGCTCGAACGCACTGGCCTGACCCAATTGACCAATGTCCCAGGCGGCTTTTTACCCGGCACACAAAGACGCAAGATTGCGGTTCCCGGAGCGCCCGATATGCTGCCCCTGATTTGTTACGAAGCTATTTTTCCGGCCGAAGCCGTTCCGCCGGGAGAGCGGCCCGGCTGGCTCTTGAACGTGACCAACGATGCCTGGTTTGGGATCAGCGCAGGCCCCTACCAGCATTTCCAACAGGCAAGAGTTCGCGCTATCGAGGAAGGACTGCCATTGGTCCGCGCTGCCAATAGTGGGATTTCCGCAGTCGTTGATCCGCTCGGCAGAGTTATTGCCGCCCTTTCGCTTGGACATGAAGGAGTGTTGGATGAAGGCCTGCCCCGCGCGGCGCCGATCACAATCTACGCGCGAGCAGGCGATCTCCTTTTCCTCCTGCTCGTTGTGGGCGTGATCGCAGTAAGCTTATTTATTCTCCCGAAGCGAGAATCTCCGGTGAGGCGACACCACAGAGCGAACTTATGACAGAAAGTTGAGTTATACAAAAACTGCAATGCGTTTGAGGAAAATGCAAAATAAATTAATGTTATGATTGCACTATTTGTGTACTACCATGTAGTTTCCTCGATCGGGCTATCGCTGATTGCGCCAGCGTTTGAGGGGTTTCACGCCAGTGACGAACTGTGGGGAGAGCATGAGGAGACACAATAAATGACGAAGAAAGCTCCCAACCCCATCGACAAGCATGTGGGTAGCAGGGTAAGGATGCGCCGCATGATGCTGGGGATGAGCCAGGAAAAGCTCGGAGACGCGCTCGCGCTCACGTTCCAGCAGGTGCAAAAATACGAAAAGGGCACAAACCGGATTGGAGCGAGCCGGCTGCAGCAGATTTCCCAGATTCTGCAGGTCCCCGTAGCGTTCTTTTTTGAGGGCGCTCCGGTGTTGCCGGAGGGGGCTCCTTCGGAAGGCCTGCAAGAGGCCCCATCCCCCGCCTATGTGTCCGATTTTCTTGCGACCTCCGACGGCTTGTCCCTGACCAAAGCTTTCATGCGCATTCCGGATCCCAAGCTGCGGCGCCGCATCGTCGATCTTGTCCAGCAGATCGCCGGTGGAGACACAGAAAGCCAGTAGCGGCCAGAACGAAGCTGTCCGGGAGTTTGGCTGGGCGTTTGCCCACGTCAGCCCACACTTGACCGCGCGGCTGCGTCGCTGCAAGAACACGGCGCGGAAGGAGACCACGCGACCATCGCGCGGACCTTGTCGAGGGAGGTGCATCTTGTCGCGTGCGAGCTATCTGTTCACCAGCGAATCGGTCTCCGAGGGGCATCCCGACAAGGTTTGCGACCGCATCTCGGATGAGGTCGTCGATGCGTTTTTTGAAGTTGCGCCGCGTTACGGCTGGGACCCGCGCCGCGTCAGGGTCGCTTGCGAAACGCTGGCGACGACCAACCGGATCGTGATCGCAGGCGAAACCCGCGGTCCGTTGCAGATCACCCGCGACTACATCGCCCACCTCGCCCGTCTTGCCGTGAAGGACATCGGCTATGAACAGGCGGGCTTTCACTGGGAGAAGGCGTCTATCGAAGTGTATCTGCACGCGCAATCGTCCGATATTGCGCTGGGCGTGGACTCCGCCGGCAACAGGGACGAGGGCGCAGGCGACCAGGGAATCATGTTCGGCTATGCGTGCCGGGAGACGCCGGAGCTTATGCCGGCGCCGATCTACTATGCGCATCGCATTCTCAAGGTGATGTCGAAGGCCCGGCGTTCCGGCGAGACCCATGCGCTCGGGCCGGACGCCAAGAGCCAGGTGACGATACGCTACGAGGCGGGCAAGCCGGTCGAAGCCACGCAGATCGTGGTGTCGACCCAGCACGTCGATGAAAAGCTGTCCTCCCACGACATCCAGGCGCTCGTTGAACCCTATGTCCGCGAAGCCCTGCCGCAGGGTTGGATCGGCAAGCAGACAGTCTGGCATGTCAACCCGACCGGGAAGTTTGTGATCGGCGGTCCCGACGGCGATTGCGGCCTGACCGGGCGCAAGATCATTGTGGATACTTATGGGGGAGCGGCGCCGCACGGCGGCGGCGCCTTCTCCGGCAAGGACCCCACGAAGGTCGATCGCTCCGCGGCCTATGCGGCGCGCTACCTCGCCAAGAACGTAGTCGCAGCCGGACTGGCCGAGCGCTGCGCGATCCAGATCGCGTATGCGATCGGCGTCGCAAAGCCGCTCTCGCTCTACGTTGACTGCTATGGCACAGGCCAGATTCCGGAAGCCAGGCTGGAGAGACTGCTCAGCGAGGTAATGGACCTGACGCCGCGCGGCATTCGCGAACATCTCGGCCTCAACCGGCCGATCTATGCGCGCACTGCCGCCTACGGCCATTTCGGCCGCGCGCCGGAGCCCGACGGCGGCTTCTCTTGGGAACGCACCGACCTTGTCGACGAATTGCGCCGCAACGCGGGTTGAGGCTGCATCGCCTTCCATCGGCCTCGTCCTGAGTTGCCACCAGCGCGGCCGACCGCTGCCGACGAAAGTTTGCCCTCCGGTTCGTTCCCGCGGAGGGATCTGTGCGGACGTTTGTGTTAGAGGCGCGCGTGCGCGCGGGTCCTGAGCTTGATATGGCTGGCTTCATAAAATCGTTCCACCAGCGCCCGGAAAGTGGGGTAAGAACGCTCTCCTCAGGCTTGGAGCTCGCGAAGAGGCCCCTCCCCGGAATTGGGCGATAGGTGCAAATTCCGACGTCCGAAGCGCTTGGTCGAAGGCCCCAAGCGGGGAGAGGCAAGTCGGGCGCGACTGCCCATATGCGATGGCGATGTCTGGCCACGACGATCATGCCGCGTTCCGCGACCGCGCTTTTTTTGGCCGCCGCAAGGGTCACAGCCTGCGGTCGCGTCAGCTCGGCCTCATGGCGACGCTGTTGCCGCGACTTGCGGTGACGCTTGACAGGCCGGCTCCGAACGAACTCGCGGAAATGTTTCCGCGCCGACCGCAGGCTGTTCGCCTCGAAATCGGATTCGGGGGCGGAGAGAATTTGATCGCGGAAGCAACTGCGCATCCGCAGGTCGGCTTCATCGGTTGCGAGCCCTTCGTGAATGGCATGGCGAAGATCCTTGCCTCAATCGAGGCGGGCGCAATCGACAACATCAGGCTTTATGCCGGAGACGCTATCGACCTCCTCGCCTGGCTCCCCGACGCCTCGCTCGATGAAGTGGATTTGCTCTACCCTGATCCATGGCCGAAGCGGCGGCATTGGAAGCGGCGATTCGTGCAGGACCGCACGATCGCGGCGCTTGCGCGCGTATTGCGGGCGGGAGGCCTGTTTCGGTTCGCCACCGACGTCCCGGACTACGCCGCGTGGACCCTGGAGCGTTTGATGCGAGCGCCGGATTTCGTCTGGACCGCCGAGCGCGCTGACGATTGGCGAAGGCCCTGGGCTGGATTTCACGGAACCCGCTACGAGGCGAAGGCAAAGCGGGAAGGCCGGGCGCCCTGCTATCTGGAATTTTGTCGCAGGGCCGGGCATGAGCCGCTGCATGCGGCTCTGGCAGGTTGCCGTCCTGACCTGCGGCACTCCCCGCCGTATTCGTGCGACGAATAGGCACGGCGCCTCGGGACCAAGGCCTATGCGGCCTATCTGCTTGCATAGCTCTAGGCCTATCGGCCGGTGACCAATGACCGAAACCAGGATTTCCGACGCTAAGAAGCCGGCTCGCAAGCCATCGTCGAATCGCGCCGCCGCAGCCGGACCAAGCATCCCGAGGAGGGACGGCTCCGCCGATGCCCGATTGCGGCGCATACTTGCGTCAATGCTCGCCTTTCGTGACGGCAATTTTGCCGTCCGACTGCCTTCGGATTGGGAGGGAGTAGATGGGCAGATCGCGGCGGCTTTCAATCAAGCCGTCTCGCATGAGGACTGCGTCTGGCGCGAAATGTCGCGGTTGAGGCGGGCCATCGGCCGCGAAGGCCGGCTCAAGGAGCGCATGTCGGTTCCCGCAGCCACTGGCGGCTGGGCCGCCAAAGTCGATCACTTCAACAGGATACTGGACAACCTCGCCAGACCCACAGCCGAAATATCCCGAGTGATCGGCGCCGTGGCCAAAGGCGACCTCGCGCAGGAGATGGCGCTGGAGGCGGACGGCGGTCCGCTCAGGGGCGAGTTTCTTCGCTTGGCGAAGCTTGTAAATGCGATGATCGAGCAGCTCGCTGTTTTCGCCTCTGAGGTCACCCGCGTGGCGCGCGAGGTCGGCACCGAGGGCAAGCTCGGCGGCCAGGCTCAGGTCGCGGGCGTGTCGGGCGTGTGGAAGGAGCTCACCGAATCCGTGAACCAGATGGCCGGCAATTTGACGGCCCAGGTTCGCAACATCGCCGACGTAACCATCGCTGTCGCCAGCGGCGATCTGTCCAAGAAAATCACAGTCGACGTGCGCGGAGAAATTCTGCAGCTCAAGGAAGCCATCAACACGATGGTCGACCAACTGCGGTCGTTTGCTTCAGAGGTTACCCGCGTGGCCCGCGAGGTTGGAACCGATGGCCGTCTCGGCGGTCAGGCTGTCGTGCCGGGCGTCGCCGGAACGTGGAAGGACCTGACCGACTCGGTCAATACCATGGGCCGCAACCTCACAGCGCAAGTCCGCAACATTGCGGAAGTGACGACCGCGGTGGCGCATGGGGACCTCAAGCGCAAAATCACGGTCGACGTCAAAGGCGAGATTCTGGAGCTGAAGAATACGATCAACACCATGGTCGATCAGCTCAATGCGTTCGCCAACGAGGTCAGTCGCGTGGCGCGTGAGGTTGGCACCGAAGGCAAGCTCGGCGGCCAGGCGCAGGTCGCAGGCGCGGGAGGTACCTGGAAGGATCTCACCGACAACGTCAATTTCATGGCCTCCAACCTGACCGAGCAGGTCCGCGGCATCGCCAAGGTGGTGACGGCGGTGGCCAATGGCAATCTCAATCGGCGATTGACCGTGCATGCGAAGGGCGAAGTCGCCGCCCTCGCCGACACGATCAACAACATGACCGATACGCTCGCGACTTTTGCCCAGCAGGTGACGAACGTCGCGCGCGAGGTCGGGGTCGAAGGCCGCCTCGGCGGACAAGCGAACGTCCCCGGTGCGGCCGGCACCTGGAAGGACCTCACCGGCAACGTCAACCTCCTTGCCGCAAATCTCACCAATCAGGTTCGTGCGATCGCAGAAGTCGCCACAGCGGTGACCAAGGGCGACCTGACGCGCTCCATTCAGGTCGAAACCCGCGGCGAAGTGGCGGAGTTGAAAGACAACATCAACGCGATGATTTCCAATCTGCGCGAAACAACCGAGCGGAACCGTGAACAGAACTGGCTCAAGACGAACCTGGCGCGCTTTGCCGGCATGCTGCAAGGGCAGCGCGAGCTGGGCACGGTCGGCAAGATGCTGCTCAGCGAGCTCGCGCCGCTCGTCAGAGCCCACCAGGGCGCGATCTACCGTCTCAGCGGAAACGACGAAAATCGCGCGCTCAGGCTGCTTTCATGCTACGCATGTCCCGAACAGCCGAGCGACGTCATCCGTCCCGGAGAGGGACTCGTCGGCCAATGCGCCGTCGAAAAGAGGCGCATCCTGCTCGACGAGGTTCCGCCGCAGTTCTTTGGCGTCTCATCCAGCCTGGGCAAGGCGCCGCGGGCGAGCATCATCGTTCTGCCGGTTCTATTTGAGGGCGAGACGAAAGCGGTCATCGAACTGGCGACCGTCCACCGCTTCACGGAAATCAATCTCGCCTTCCTCGACCAGCTCACAGTCAGCATGGGCGCGGTTTTCAACACGATCGAGGCGACCATGCGCACGGAAGGCCTGCTGGACCAGTCGCAGCAGCTTACGGCCCAGCTGCAATCCCGCCAGCATGAGCTTCAGCGGACCAACGAAGAGCTGGCCGCCCATGCGAAACTGCTCGCCAAGCAGAACGCCGAGGTCGAGCGAAAGAACGTCGAAGTCGAGCACGCGCGTCGCGCGCTCGAAGAGAAAGCCGCCGAGCTTGCGCTGACGGCAAAGTACAAATCAGAATTCCTCGCCAATGTCTCCCACGAGCTGCGCACGCCGCTCAATTCCATCATCGTTCTCAGCCAGCAGCTAGCTGAGAATCCGGGCGGCTTATCCGACAGGCAGGTTGAGTTCTGCCGCAACATTAATTCGGCGGGCGCCGATCTGCTGCACCTGATCAACGACATCCTCGATCTGTCGAAGATCGAGTCGGGGACCATCACCCTCGATGTCGATGAAATCTCCTTCGCAAGCATCCGGGATTCCATCACCCGGACGTTCCGCCATGTGGCCGAGGCGAAGGGCCTCCCGTTCCACGTTGATTTTGCGGAAAGGCTTCCGCCGAGCATCGAAAGCGATGCCAAGCGCCTTGAGCAGATCCTCAAGAACCTTCTGTCGAACGCATTCAAGTTCACATCGCAGGGGCGCGTCGGCGTGCGGGTCGATCTGGCGACGGAAGGCTGGAGTCCCGGTCACCCTGTGCTCGGCGAGGCGCGGCAGGTGGTCGCGTTCACCGTCGAAGATACCGGCATCGGGATCCCGATGGACAAGCAGAAGCTGATCTTCGAGGCGTTTCAGCAGGCCGACGCTGAGACCTCCCGGAAATATGGAGGAACCGGCCTCGGCCTTGCCATCAGCGCCGAACTCACATGGCTGCTCGGCGGCGAGATCAAGCTTGCCAGCGCCCCCGGGCAAGGCAGCACTTTCACGCTCTACCTGCCTCTCCGTTACGTCGGTGCGGAAGCCCGGCGGCGGAGGTCGCAGGCCGATTCCATTTCCGCCGCGCCGGCCGACAGAGCGGCCGCTCCTGAGGATCTCGGCGGCCGGAAGGCGCTCGTCGTCGACGACGACGCCCGCAACATTTTCGCTCTGACGGCTCTTCTCGAGAATCACGGCATGGAAGTCATCGCCGCGACAAACGGCCGTAAGGCCATCGAAATCGTCGGCGCAACACCTGATCTGAGCTTGGTGCTGATGGATATCATGATGCCGGGCATGGACGGATATGAGACCATCCGGACGATCCGAAGAGATCCGCGCTTTCTCGAGCTCCCGATCTTGGCGCTCACCGCGAAGGCCATGGAGGAAGACAAGAGCAGATGTCTCGACGCCGGGGCCAATGATTACATCTCCAAACCGGTGAACACGGACCGGCTACTGTCATTGATACGGCGGTGGCTGATCCATCGAGGTGCGACATGTTGACCGGAAACGGCCGCGCGGGAGAAGGCGGGGCGAAGGCCTTTGCGCGCGGGCCGGCAAGCTCTCGGCCGCCGCCGATCAACATCCTCATCGTTGATGACGAGCCGAAAAACCTGACCGTCCTTGAGGCCATCCTGGACAATCCGGAATACCGGCTGGTCCGGGCCGAGTCCGGCGAGCAGGCGCTGCTTGCGCTCCTCTTTGACGACTTCGCCCTCCTCATTCTCGACATCCGCATGCCGGAAATGACAGGGTTCGAGCTGGCCAGGATGGCGAGGGAGCGAAAGAGAACCGCCAATGTGCCCATCATCTTTTTGACCGCCTATTACAACGAGGATCAGCATGTCCTTGAAGGCTATGACGCCGGCGCGGTGGACTACCTGCTTAAACCCGTAAATCCGGCCGTCCTGCGCGCCGAGGTTGCGGTCTTTGCCGAGCTTTATCGCAAGCAGCGCAGCATCGAGGAGATGAACCGCGTCCTGCAGGCAGAAGTGATTTCGAGGCGTCGGACCGAGGACCGGCTGCGCGAGCTCAACAACACGCTGGAGCAGCGCATCGCCGAACGGACAGACCGCGTCAGGCATCTTCTGAAGGAGATGGACCATCGTTCCAAGAATATCTTTAGCCTCGTTCAGGCGATCGCGCGGCAGACAGCAGTCGCGAGCCCCGGAGAATTCGCGACCAAGTTTTCGGAACGCATACACACGCTCGCTGCAAGCCACGATCTGGTCGTGAAGAGCCGATGGAAAGGCATCGAGATTTCGGATCTCATCCGCGTGCAGCTCGGGCACTTCGTCGATCTGCTTGACAGCAGAATAGAACTCGACGGTCCGCCGGTGCGATTGTCGGTCAAGGCCGCGCAGACGCTCGGCATGGTCGTGCACGAACTGGCGACGAACGCGGCCAAATACGGCGCGCTTTCCAACGACTCGGGGCGCGTCGAGATCGGGTGGCGCGCTAACGACGCATTCACGATCGGCTGGACGGAGCGTGACGGCCCGCACGTTGAGGCGCCACGCCGTCATGGCTTCGGCTCCACGGTCGTGAAGACAATGGCGGAATCGAATCTTGACGGCGAGGTTGATCTCGATTTCGCGCCGACGGGCCTGCGCTGGCGGGTGGTGTGTCCGTCATCGAAGGTGCTCGAAAAATCTGCTCTCCATATACAGGAACAGGACATGGAGGGCCGCTTAGACGGGTAATCATGAGCGCCCGCGTACTTATCGTAGAGGACGAGTTCTTTATCGCGCTCGACATCGGCCAGCAGCTTGCTGACGCAGGTTTTGAAGTGGTCGGGCCCGCGCCGTCCGTGGCAAAGGCGCTCACGCTCGTGGCGGAGCCGGGCTGCGATGTCGCCATACTTGACGTCAATCTCGGCGGCGAGACATCCGAGCCCGTCGCGCAGAAACTGCGTGAATCCGATAAGCCGTTCGTCGTGCTTTCCGGGTACTCCACGGACAACCTGCTGCCCTGGTTCGGCGGTGCGACCGTCCTCTCGAAACCTCTGCGCATCGATGACCTCGTCGCGGCTTTGCGCGGCTGCATGGGAGCCCCGCCCGGGGCCCCCGCCCGCGGCGCATGAAGGGACTCTCTCCGCGCGTGCCGGGCGCATCGGCCGTCTTTCTCGCGCCTCCCTTCAGCCGAGAAAGACCTGGGTGGCCGGACCAAGCCTGCACAGGCCCGGCCAGGAATCCGCAAGGTCCGTGCAGTGTAATCGCAGAGCTGTCTAGAAAATCGCCAGCGGATTGACCGGCGATCCGGTGCCGCCCTCCACGGGCAGCGGCGCGAACGTAATCGCGAATTCGTAGCGGTTCAGCCGCCGCGCCGTCGTGGCGAGCTCCTCAAGATCGAGGTTCTCCACGATGTTGATCCCCATCCAGATCAGCACCGCCACGTGGATCGGGTTGCGCATCCCTTCCCAGCCGGGCCGCGGATTCCAGTCGATGTTGAAGTCGTGGCCGATGAAGGCCGGCAGCCGCTCATGCATCCACGGCAGAGTGTCGGGGTAATAGCCTGCGACCTGGCCCGTCCACGGCCCGACCGCGGCGCGCCGCTTCCAGCGGCCTGTGTAGAGCAGCGGGATATCCCCGGGGCCGATTTTCACGCCGGATTTCTTTTCCCATGCTTCGAGATCAGCGCGCGTGACCGGCACGGTGGGGTCTGCCCAATCGACGCCCTTGAGCTGCGCAATGTCATAGAGGACGGCGCGCGTCGTGACGCCGCCCCTCCAGTTCATCACCCCGCCTTTGACGCATCCGCTCTCACTGGTGACGTTATCCTTGACCTGGACGCCATTGTACATCTCGCCGTTCTCAAAGAAGTGGCACCAGGTGTCGATATGCGCCACGGTCTGGCCGTGGTAGCTGACCTGGTAGTTGTCGGTGGTGCCGGTGTCGGTGATGTTATTGGTGACGCGGTGGAAGACGCCCGGAGGGCCGACGTCGGCGGCGGCCATCTGCGGCTCGGCGTGAGCGAGCGATACCGCGATCCCGTCGCGCGCAAGCCTCAGGGCGCCTGCGACCTTCTCCGGCGTGATGAGACTCGTCGTGCCCTTGGACTCCTGCCCGATCGGGGCCCATCTGCCCCAGGTCTTGAACTCAGTGCGCCACTTCTCGTACTGGGCTCGCAGCGCCGCCGTATCGGGCGGCGCTGCCGGCGCAGGCTGAGCCTGCGTTCGCATCGCGATCCCGCCAACGAGGCCGGCGACGACCAGGCCAGCACATGCGGCGAGTGGTGCCAGACAATTTGGCATTCGATTCCTCCCTGCGTTCAGAGCGTTTTGAACCAGTATACAATTTGATCGCGATCGGCTACACCGGCAAAAATGCGGCAATTATAAAGCTTCGCCAATCGAGCGCCGGGGAGGAACACCATGAGCAAAACCGTCACGGTGGGACTGTCGTTGACGATGGGACTGGCCATCGGGATCATTGCGGGCAGCCGGCTGATGAACCCGCCGGCCGAAGCTCAGACAGCGCCGACCCCCGTTTCATTCAGTGCCGTCCCGGGCGCCATTGGGGCAGAGGACATTTCCGGCCCCTACGAGGTGCAGCAGGGATGGCCTAAAGACCTCGCCACACTGCCTGGCCACGAAAAATGGACCTTCGGCGGCGCGCGCGGCATCTTTGCCGAAAGCCCGAACCGTGTGTTTCTGCTGGGCGGCGGCGAGTTGCCGGCCATGCGGCGTCCAGCGACGCGACTGCTGCCCGATATCGGTCCGAACGTGCAATTCCCGGTGCCCGGCCTGCCGTGGCGCAACGCCAACACCGCAACCCCGCCGGGCGCGGGAGGCTCGCGGCAGGACCCCGCAAAGGGAATGGAGATGTGGCGCGGCGACAAGCCGCCTTACCGCGAGATGGGCGTCGATGCGCGCTGGCACCACAGCATCATGGTGGTCGACGCGCAGGGCAACTTCATCGAAGACTGGACGCAGTGGGACAACATGTTCAAGCGCCCGCATGCTGTCTACATCAGCCCATATGATCCCGAGAAGCATGTGTGGATCGTCGACGACCACACCCATGCGATCTACAAGTTCAGCCACGACGGCAAGCAGCTGGTGCAGACGATCGGAACGCCCAACGTGCCGGGCGCCGACGCGACCCATTTCAACCGGCCGACCTTCATGGCGTGGCTGCCCGACGGCACATTCTTTGTGGCCGACGGCTACAATGGAACGCGCGTCGCCAAGTTCGATGCGAGCGGCAGGTTCCTGCTGGACTTCGGCAAGCCCGGCGACCCGGGGAAGGAGACGCGACCCGGTTATATGAACAACGTGCACGGCGTCGCCGTCGACGTTGAAACGCGGCGCGTATTCGTTAACGATCGCGACAACCACCGCATTCAGATCTTCGACGAAAACGGCAACTATCTCTCCGAATGGAAAATTGCCGTGACGCCGTCGAGCCTGCATTTCGTCGTGATCGGCGCCGACCGGACGCTGGCGACCTTCGATCGCAATACCCACAAGATGCTGAAGTATGACTTGGACGGACATCTCCTGTACGCGTGGGGAACCATCGGCGACTTTCCCGGCACGCTGTGGGGCGTCCACGGCATGGCCACGGATCAGGAGGGAAACCTCTACGTCGCAGAGGTTGATGCAGGCCGATTCCAGAAATTCCGTCCGCGCCCCGGCGCCAATCCTGCCACTCTGATCGGCAAGCCCATCTACGCAGCTTGGCAGTGACGGCTAACTCGCCTCTCGGGGAGAGGCGGGGCTCGTCCGTCCCCCCGAGTTCCCGCAGGGCTCAAAATGATCGAGGCGGCAGGCCTGGCCGCGCCGCCGGCAGAAGCGCTTGCGCTTCAACCTCGCTCGAATCCGCTTTTGGACCTCCGCTTTCGCCTTGAGAGGGGTACGTCATGTCGAAAGTAAATCGAATTGGACGGAAAGTCCTGTATGGCATAGCAGCGCTGGTTGCGGCGAACGCGTGGTGCCTCGCCCAGGCGCCGTCTGACAATCCCTACCGACCGGTCAGGGGATTGGCGGATGGCGGCGGCCCCAGCACGCCGGGAGGCGAGTGGGCGAAGCTTCCAGGCGGCCGGGAAATGGGCCCGCCGGCGGCGGTGGCTGTCGACGCCGACGGCGAGAGCATCTGGGCTTTTATCCGCTGCGATGAGACGAGCCCGGTGCCGGCCGCGCGGGGCGGCCGGTTCGGTCTCGACTGCATGTATCCGGATGGCAGGCTCAAGCCTCACGACACGATCTACAAGTTCGACCCCAAGGGCAATGTCGTCAAAAGCTTTGGCGCTCAGATGTTCATCTGGCCGCACGGGATGCATGTGGACCGCGACGGCAACGTGTGGGTGACGGATGGGGCATCAGAGGACGCGGTGGCGACCGCCGCCAAAGCGGGCGTCAAGGCGGGCCATATCGTGCGCAAATTCAGCCCTGACGGCGCGGTGTTGATGACGCTCGGCGAACCGGGGGTAGCCGGAGGCGACGAATATCATTTCCGCTCGCCCGCCGGCGTGGTCACGGCGCCCAATGGCGATATTTTTGTCGCCGACGGTCACGGCTCGAACAACCGCATCGTCAGGTACTCAAAGGACGGAAAGTTCATCAAGGCGTGGGGGAAGACCGGATACGCACCGGGCGAATTCAGGACGGCGCACTGCATCGCCATGGACAAGCGCGGCCGCCTGTTCGTATGCGATCGCTCCAATACCCGCATACAAATCTTCGATCAGGATGGGAAATTCCTGGCGCAATGGCACCAGTTTGGAATGCCGAGCGGCATAGCATTTTCGGTCAACGACGAAGATCTCATCTATGTCTTCGATTCAGAGTCCGACAATGTGGACAATCCGGGATTTGAGCAGGGAATCAGGATCGGCGACGCTCTCCACGGCTGGGTGAGATATTTCATTCTCGATCAGGGCGGCAATCCGGGCACCACGACGGGCAGCGGCGCCGAGTTCGGCGCTGTCGATAAATTCGGCAACATCTTCGCCGGAGAGCCGCGGCCGCGCGTTCTGCGGAAATATGTCAAGGTCAGGTAGGCATGGCTCCAGGGCAGCGAGGTCAGGTTAACGCATTTTTCTCATTGACGGTACGAAAGGTTCTGGTCAGCCGCATGCTGGACTGATTCTCTGCGACCCAACCGATTCGGGAGG
>JAJPKK010000067.1 GCA_021323775.1 Hyphomicrobiales bacterium | reverse complement strand
GTGTGAATCGGCGTGCAAAAAGGACCCCCTTTGGGGGTGATCGGCATCCAATCGGGACCCCTGAACAGAGGGGCAACATCGGCTTCCATGATTCTTGGAAGCCGAGGTTGGAATGCTGGTGGTGGAGACGATTGCAAAGATTCGTCGAGCGTTCTTTAGAGACGGGAAGCCGATCAAAGCGATCTGCCGAGATCTGGGCGTATCCCGCAAAGTCGTAAGGAAGGTGATCCGCTCCGGCGCGACCGAGTTCCGCTACGAGCGAGAAGTCCAGCCGCTGCCCAAGATCGGGCGCTGGAGCGATGAACTCAATCAATTACTGACAGCGAATGAAGGCAAGCCATCGCGCGAACGCCTGACGCTAATCCGCATCTTCGAGGAGCTGCGCGGTCGTGGCTACGAGGGCGGCTACGATGCAGTGCGCCGCTATGCCCGCAAATGGGCCAAAGATCGCGGGCAGGCGACGGCGGCGGCCTATGTGCCGCTGAGTTTTGCGCCCGGAGAAGCCTATCAGTTCGACTGGAGCTACGAGATCGTCCTGCTGAGCGGCGTCACGGTCACCGTCAAGGTGGCTCATGTCCGGCTCTGCCACAGCCGCATGCTGTTTGTTCGTGCCTATCCGCGCGAGACGCAGGAGATGGTGTTCGACGCCCACGACCGGGCATTCGCGTTCTACAAGGGCGCGTGCCGGCGCGGCATCTACGACAACATGAAGACGGCGGTGGAGACAATCTTCGTCGGCAAGGATCGCCTCTACAATCGCCGCTTCCTGCAGATGTGCAGCCACTATCTGGTCGATCCTGTGGCCTGCACGCCGGCGTCGGGCTGGGAGAAGGGACAGGTCGAGAACCAGGTTGGGCTCGTCCGTGAACGCTTCTTCACGCCGCGCTTGCGGTTCAAGACGCTCGACGAGCTGAACGACTGGTTACTCGACAAATGCGTCGCCTACGCCAAGGCGCACCGTCATCCGGAACTGACCGAGCAGACGATCTGGGAGGTGTTCGACGCCGAGCGGCCAAAGCTCGTGCCTTATGCCGGCCGCTTCGATGGATTCCACGCGGTGCCTGCGGCGGTCTCCAAGACTTGCCTGGTGCGCTTCGACAACAACAAATACTCGGTGATCGCCAGCGCGGTCGGGCGGCCGGTCGAGGTTCAGGCCTATGCGGATCGCGTCGTCATTCGCCAGGACGGCCGCGTCGTCGGCGAACACCGGCGCTCCTTCGGTCGCGGCGAGACGATATACGATCCCTGGCACTATGTGCCGGTGCTCGCCCGCAAGCCCGGTGCCCTGCGCAATGGCGCGCCGTTCAAAGACTGGGTGCTGCCCGCCGCAATGGAGCGTATCCGGCGCAAGCTTGCCGGCGCCGATGACGGCAATCGGCAGATGGTCAATATCCTTAGCGCGGTGATCACCGACGGACTCCCGGCGGTCGAGGCGGCTTGTGCCGAAGCAAACGCCCAGGGTGTCCATTCCGCCGATGTCGTTCTCAACATCCTAGCCCGCCAGCGCAATCCCGATCAGCCTCCCACCATCACGACGCCGGCCGCGCTAACGCTGCGCCACGCACCGGTCGCCGACTGTGCCCGCTACGACAACCTCAGGAGAATCAACTGATGGAACGATCCGAACTCTTCGACCTCATGGGCGAGCTTCAACTTTATGGCATGAAGGCCGCCTTCGACGAGATCATGGCCACAGCTGTCAAACGTCAGCATGAGCCACAGCGCATCATCGGCGATCTGCTCACCGCCGAGATCAACGAGAAGCAGGCGCGCTCAATCAAATACCAGCTCTCCATCGCCAAACTGCCGCTCGCCAAGGATGTCGACGACTTCCAGTTCGACGGCACCCCGATCAATGAGACCCTGGTGCGCGATCTCGCCGGCGGCGGGTTCCTCGCCCAGCAGCGCAACGCCGTGCTGATCGGCGGGACCGGCACCGGCAAGACCCACTTGGCGATCGCAATCGCCCGTAGCTGTATCCGGTCCGGCTCTCGTGGCCGCTTTTACAATGTTGTCGATCTCGTCAATCGTCTCGAGGCCGAGTCCCGCAACGGTCGACAGGGCAGGATTGCCGATCACCTCACCCGTATGGACTTCGTCATTCTCGATGAACTCGGTTATCTGCCCTTCGCCCAGGCCGGCGGCCAACTCCTGTTCCACCTCATCAGTCGGCTCTACGAGCGCACCTCGATCATCGTCACTACCAATCTTGCCTTCGGCGAATGGCCAAGCGTCTTCACCGACGCAAAGATGACGACCGCGCTCCTCGATCGTCTCACTCATCACTGTGACATTATCGAAACCGGCAACGACAGTTGGCGCTTCAAGAGCCGGGCCGAGGATCACACCAGCCGCGCTCGCGCCGTCTCCGCAACCCCGACCAACTCCGACGGCGCGATCGCTACCGCCCGGGCTCGTCGATCAAAGGGGTCCCTTTTGGACGCCGATAAGGGGTCCCAATCCAATGCTGTTTGACAACGCTGCCGAGGGCCCCGCCAATCGCTATCCACGCATAGATCATTTTTTGAGTGACTTTGTGGAGACTGAACATGGAACGGGCTGGCGTGCGCTATTTGACGACAAGCACCGGGCATTTGGCTAAGTGGACCACGCGAGCGGCAGTGGTGCCAAGCATTCTCTCATAGAACTGCGAGTGTCCCGTTCCTCCCATTACCAGCAAGTCTGCTTGGAGATCGGAAGCGACTGTCAGAATGTCACGCACCGCATGTCCGGCTACAACATGTGTCTTGAGTGGGACACGCTTCTCCTCAGCCATAGCACGCGACCGCTGAACGACGGTATGAAATCGCCGGGCGGCTGTACCCGTCTCTTCTCTCACCTCTTCAACGAATTCTGGGATGTAATCGATCTCCTTCACACAGATCATGTGCAGCTCGGCGCCGTTTTCTTTTGCGATCCCCAGCGCCAGTTCGAGCGCATGGAAAGCATGTTCCGATCCGTCATTGGCGTGCAGAATTGTCTTGAACATCAGACGCCCTCCCGGCCTATTCGGCTTGTCTCACCACCTGCCGAAGGGGCCTCACTGCGTCGCGCTCTTCCGGCTGCGCTTCCGTTTCGGTCACCGGCAGCAGATGATGCGGCAAATAGAATGCATTCGCGACCACGGTTGGTATGACGGCACTTGCGATGACCGCCGCCACGAGCGCCGAATACTGACCCTGGTCAATAATCCCGTGAGACAGGCCGAACAGCGAGGAGATCGTACCAAAGGTCAGACCCGTCGACATCAGCAAGGTCGTGTACATCGCCTCCTTGTTTGGCGATCCAAAGAACTTGGTCACCGGGTAGACACCGACGATCTTTGTTGCGATCTTGACGATGAGGAAGAAGATAAACGCCGTGGGTGCAGCCACTAGTGCGGGTATGGAGACGAACGAGCCCGCCCGGATGAAATAGAACGGTGTGAGCAGGCCGAACGTCAGGGTGCGCAACCGCCGGACAAGGGCGTGGTCTTTACCGACCGTCCCCGCAAGGACCATGCCGATCAGATACGCTGGGAGCACGGCCTCACTGTCCGCCCACGTCGCGAGCGCACCCATCCCCAGCAGGCAAAGCAGCAGAAACTTGGTTTCCAGCTCAGATGGCCGTCCGCCATACATGCGGAAGAAGCGCGGCGTCAACCACGGCAGGAGAACGAACACGACCACGCCGACGCCAAGAAAGATAAGTGTCTTCATGGTGAACGGAGCGAAGATCAAGCCGAGTGCAACCACAGTGCCAAGGTCGGTGACGAAACAAGCGGCGAGAACGGTTTTGCCGTAGTCCGTGGTGTTGAACCCGAACTCGATCATCACGGCGTAAACGACGGCAACCGACGTGGTCGACATCGCGACACCGGCGAGCCAACTCGGCATCGCCTCCCAGCCAAGCAGATAATACGCCGCGGCGGAGCAGCCAAGAAACGGAAGGAAGAAGCTGGCAAGCCCGACGGCTGCAGCCTCTTTCCACTTCAGCTTGAAAACCTGAGGATCGAGCTCGGCGCCGGCGAGAAACGTCAGAACAATTGCGCCGATCCCAGAAAGGAATTTGACCCAAGACTCGTCTGTGCCGAGGACTGCTGAGCCGATGGCTGCTCCGATAATAAGCTGGGCAATTGTGCCAACGACGATCTCAGACAGCGCTGTCGAGATCCGGAACCAGATCGACAGCAAGCTAGCGATGAGCGCCAGGCCGAGCCACAATGCCGCAAGGGCCCATACACCGGTCATATCTCTTATTCCCTGCTCATCGTGAGATTTTACATTGGTTAGAGCTTATGCCGCGAGGGGCAACCCTCACCGCGGCGGCTCTGATTTTGAGCGCATCATGTATTCCATCAGCGCCGTGAAGAGGCCCAGTACCAGCAGAGTCGCAACAAGCTGCTGGGACGCCTCGAAGACGAATGCGAAGAATGCCGTGACCGCGACTGCCGCAAGCACGGAAAGGGTGAAGCCGTGATTTCCGAACATCGCCCGCATCGCCACCTCCGCTCGCAAAAATGCCTCGCCCGGCCTAGCGGCTGGGAGTAACAGCTTCGTTGCGGTGGGAACTCGGGCAAGCTCCCACCGACGCCAAAGCGCCCGGTAGGAGTCATCAGCCTCATCGGCGGTTGTAAGGGGGGACCCCATCCCCAGAGTTCGATCTAATGTAACGGCAAATCGAACTCTTGCAAGCCAGAAGAATCCGGCCCCTAGGGCCAGGAGTAACGCTATGAACAACATGGGCATTAAGCTGCCCGACGTGCACCTCGCGGGCGAGATTGCTGAGCTGCGGGCCTGAGATAGTTGATGGATCGAGCGCCAGCCGATCTGCAACATGCACCTCTGTCGGATTTCCCCTCATATGGGGACTCCATCGCCGCAGGCATGGCAGACGTTCGAAATCTCCCACAACCGATCAATTCTGACCTAATGTAGCTGCGCGACTTAGCCGATCATCGGCCTGGCTTCCGCCTGACGAGATCGGCGGCGCCATCTGCGTTGACATTTGGTTTTGTGGCAATCATGGCAAGCCTGCGCGCGGCGAAGGATGCATGTCGACGGCGGTCCAATCTGCCGTTTGAGGTGCGCAAGTCGATGAAGACGTCAACAGCCGACTCGGAGTCTGGCCCTGCCGAACAGCATTTGCCTCGATCGTTGCCACACATCGCACTTCACCACGGTGAGACCTTATGGGTTCTGTCGCGTCTCGGCTTTCAAGGCGCTACGACAAAGAGCACCTTCTACGAATACATCAAATCGCTTCGGAAGCTCGGTACGCCATTCGGGACTGGAAGATTGGGGCTCGAACGCCGAGGTCTTGCGAACTACTCGTATTGCCACCTGATGGAGCTTGCGCTCGCGCTGACGTTGCGCGTCTATCATGTCGTCCCCGATGCAATACTTACCGAGATCATTCGGTACCGCCGCACCCTCTATCGACATTACCATCGCGCCTACGCTGACCGAGACTCCGGTCTTGGCGCACCGGTTGAGGTCCAGGTGACGGGCCATCGATCGATTACGGTCCGAGGTGCCTTCCTCGATCTTCAAATCAACTTCTCGGGCGGCACCTTAACAGCCTTTGGGCCGCCGAAGCTTCTCTCTCCATTCGAGGCGCTCTCGATTTTTGCCGAGCGTGACGTTGCTGCCAGGGCACTCTTGCCGATAAATCTATCGTTGTTAGCAGAGCGCCTAGTTTACCTGGCAATTCAAGCGCCTCTGATTCGAACTGGACTTCGACGAAGCAAGGGTCGCGGGTCGCAGGCCCGTTCCAAGAAACGCTAAAGAGACCCGTTCTGAAAGCGAGGCGCATACAGTTGCCGACGATTTTGTTGATCCGCCACGGCCACGTTGAAGGCATAAAGCCGGAGCGCTTTCGCGGTCGCGCCGACTTGCCCCTGACGAGCCGAGGTCTTGCGGAAGCGCAAGCGATCGCGGATCGCATTGCATCTAACTGGCGGCCGCTCAAGATCTACACCAGTCCGATGCGACGATGCATCCAAACTGGAGATGCCATCGCCACTGCATGCCAAGTTCAAGTCCAAATTCTCGATCAACTCAGCGACATCGATTATGGTGCCTGGCAGTCAAGGAGCTACGAGGAAATCAAACAAGTCGACCCACAGCGTTTCGCAGCGTGGTTTGCCAGCCCGCATCTCGTGCGATTCCCCAATGGCGAGTCGCTCGAAGACCTAGTTACACGATCCGCGAATGCGCTTCGCCTCATTCTCGATCGGCATCCCCACGACACGATTGTGGCCGTCGGGCACGACAGCCTGAACCGGGCGCTACTGCTCCAGTTGCTCGATCAGCCCCTCTCCGCTTACTGGCGCATCGCTCAAGACCCGTGTTGCATCAATGAAATCGAGCTAATCGGAGAAGGCATTCGCGTTCTGCGAATTAACGACACCTGTCACCTTGATGAACTCCGCACCTGAAGGATCCCACCACAGCATCGCTTCGGTAGGATTATCAGCTTGGCCGAGCGGCCTTGGCGAACTCCCTATCGCCTTAGAGCTGTCAATAAGACAACGGACTCCGCTTGCTTGTTCAAGCCGGACGGCATATGTACCTTATATTCTCGACGGGGATGGAGTGCCCCCGGAACCGCCGCAAGGCCGATGACTCCTGCCGCGTCCATTTGCCGGTAGGGACAAGTTGTGCACCCAGATTCTGCAAATCCGATCGTCATGCACGCTGCGCCGGCAGTGCTAGGATGCGCGTGCAGCGTTCGATCTCTCAACTTCCCGCTTCCATTGCGAGCAAAAGGATACGTACACCCCACCGGTAGTTCCGGCCTCTACATCACCGATGACTACTCGGTCCTCAGAATGACGGCCGTGTCATTTGTTCTGCGACTTCGGCCCTGCCTTTTCGGTTCGCCCCAGTTCTCCGACGGGGCTCCGACGATAAAGCACATACCACAGCACAGATCGCTTGGACGGCTCGAGCTCATCGCACCACCGGCGCAGCGGCGTTATGTTGACCGGAGCGTGGTGGCATGAAAAGCCTTGCGCGTCCTTCCTTCTTTCGAATGTTCGATCTGCTGCTGAATACGACAAATTCGGGGCTGAAGCGGTCGCGCTGGACCTACGAGGGTGTCGAGTTTGAATACGAACGGCACAGTTTCACCGGCCCAAAACATGGCCTGACAATCAGCGTGTTCACCTTGACGCGGCACGGCCGCCGCGGCTGGAGCCTGATGGTAACGAAGGAATTCTGGTGGGTCGGAGAGGACAGCAAACCATTCAAAGATCTGCGATGGGCGCGCCATGTAAGCGGGCAAAGAAACGATCTGATGGCATGGTTGAGAGCCCAAGAAGTTGCGTTGGAGCGGACATACGCGATTCCTCGAGGCTCATCGCAGCATGAAGAGCCAGACTCAGGTTTCGAGGTTGAGGACACAGCGGCCGACGACGTGTCACAGCGTACAGGCTCAGGACGATAAATGAACGCGAGCGCTCCCGGGCAGAGCCGCAAAGGAGGTTCTGCTTTGCAAGGCCATCGTGGTGGCGAGCCCGAGCTTCCTGCCAAGCTCGACCGAGGATCCGCACTACTTGCGGATGCCCTCGGCAAAGAGTCGCAGCTCGTTCGCCGCCTCGATAGCTTGCGCGAGCGTCTTCGGCACAATCGACTCCAGTTGGCGGTGCTTGGCCAGTTCAAGCGGGGGAAGAGCACCTTCATCAATGCACTACTCGGTGCGCCGCTTCTGCCTGTGGCAGTCGTACCATTGACGGCAGTCCCGATCTTCATCTCCTGGAGCGCCGAGCCGCTTGTTCGCGTTCGCTTCAAGGACAATCTTACCGAGGAACTGGCCGGCGGT
The DNA here is from genome assembly GCA_021323775.1 of Hyphomicrobiales bacterium. Lineage (GTDB taxonomy): Bacteria > Pseudomonadota > Alphaproteobacteria > Rhizobiales > Xanthobacteraceae > JAJPKK01. The sequence continues at coordinate 7,371 of JAJPKK010000067.1, read as the reverse complement.
GCCCCCGACTCGATCCGCGAATTTCTGTTCCGATTTGTTGCCGAGGAAGCGAATCCCGAAAATCGTCTCGGCGTGGATCGCGTTGACCTCTTTTATCCAGCGTCCATTCTCGCGGACAACACGGTACTGATCGATACGCCCGGGGTAGGTTCGACGTTTCGCCACAACACCGAAGCGGCGCTGCACGTTCTGCCTGAATGCGACGCAGTCCTCTTCGTCGTGTCGCCAGACCCGCCAATCACCGAAGCAGAGCTTGATTATCTACGCCAGCTGAAGTCGAAAGTCGTCAAGATTCTCTTCGTCCTGAACAAGGCTGATTATGTTCGATTCGATGAAAGGGCGCGTTTGACCGACTTCTTGCGCGATGTGCTGATCCGGAACGGACTGTGGCAACCCGGGTCGATGATATTCAATGTTTCGGCACGAGACGGACTGGATGCGAAGCAACGAGGTAATCGCGACGAGCTGGAGTCGAGCGGATTTGCCGAAATTGAAAATCATCTGCGAGAGTATCTGGCGGCTGGAAAAATAAGGACTCTCACTCAGGCGGTGGCGAGCAAGGCAGAGAGCATTCTCTCAGAAGCATCTACAGAGGTTGACCTTCAGGGGAAGACAATTGCAATCCCGCTCGATGAATTGTTGTCGAAGTTGCAACTATTCGAGCACACCCTAAAGTCCATCGAGGACCAGAGACATATCGTTCAGGATCTTCTCGCGGGTGAACAGCGTCGGCTCGTCGTCGAGCTGAAATCTCGAACCGATCGTCTACACGACAACGTCTGCACAAAGCTATCGAAGGTCATCGATCGGAAGCTCGAAAGAACCGAGGCGCCATTGTGGGCTGAAGGGGCGCAGAGGCATCTCGCCACTGCGATCGAGAGTGCGTTCGATAGCGCGCGAGAAAAACTAGTCAGTGCATTTTCCGCTGATGCGAATGCCGCCTTTGCGGCACACAAACGCCGCCTCGACAACTTGATCAATGAGGTCCGCAAGGCTGCCGCAAGTATCTTCGAAATTCAATTCTATGGAACCTCGGAGGATGACGTATTCCAACTAACCAATGATCCATACTGGGTGACCCAGCACGTGCAAGAAAGCCTGATCCCGGATCCGTCCGGACTGATCGATCGCCTGCTACCCCGAACAGTGCGGCGAGCGCGATTGCGAGAGCGCGTTATCAAAACGACAAACGAACTTGTACTTCGCAATACCAGTAGTCTTCATTGGGCGCTTCTTCAAAGCATCAATGACACCTTTAGAAGGGCAACGTCGGAATTCGAAGAGCGGTTGAATGCTGCGATCGAAGGCATCAAGAAAGTCATAGAAGCAACGCTCGAACGTCGCCGCACTCGGGCCTTCGAGGTCGAGCCTGAAGTGCGTCGTCTCGATCAACTCAGGGCAGCTTTGTTCGCGTGCCGCGATGAGATCATCACAGCAAGGCGCGCCGAGGAAAGCAGCACCCCGCGCGCCACCGAAACCGTTTGTGCGGCGCACCCCAGTCCCAAGCCGATCGGTTGAGTGGTGCTATGGTTGCGTCTACAATATCCACCACGGGGATGGAGTGCCCCCTGAACCGCCGCAAGGCTGATGACTCCTACCGTTGATACGGACGCTGCGTTCCACAGCAGCAAGGGGAGTCATTGGTATGGCACAGCCACAAGGGAAGTCGGAGACTGAGCGGGGATCAACCCCGCGAAATCGGTATTGGCTGGCGGGGACCTTGGAGAGGATCATCCTCGGTTCAATGCTTGGCGCTAGGTCCGAGCGCAGGACCTGACCGAACCCGCCCGTTTTGGGCACCAGCTCTATCTAAATACCTTCGGGGTATCGCCGTGGCAGTCGTTATCGAAACAATTGATGCATTCGAGATCCTGGACTCACGCGGCTATCCGACGCTTCGCGTCGTCGTGACGCTTGAGAACGGTCAGCAAGGCGTCGCGTCGGTTCCCTCAGGCGCCTCGACGGGACGACATGAGGCGCTTGAACTCCGCGATGGAGATGCGACGCGATATGGCGGTAAGGGTGTGCTGAAGGCGGTCTCGCACGTAAGGACAATCATCCGCGATCACCTCTTAGGTGCTGAGGTCATGTCGCAGGAAACCGTCGATCAAGCTCTCATTGCGCTCGACGGGACAGAAAACAAGTCCAGGCTTGGTGCGAACGCGATTCTGGGCGTCTCGATGGCCGTTGCTCGGGCGGCTTGCGCAGCTAAGGGCATACCCCTCTACGAATATCTCGGCACCCGCTCCGCGCGTCGTCTGCCGGTCCCGATGATGAACGTCATCAACGGCGGTCGGCACGCAGAAAACTCGCTTGATTTTCAGGAGTTCATGATCGTTCCGCACGGCGCGCCGACATTCGCCGAGGCGCTACGATTCGGAGCTGAGACATTCCACGCTCTCAGGACCGCACTTCGAAAGTGGGGCCATTCGGTCGCCGTGGGCGACGAAGGCGGCTTTGCTCCCAATCTTTCTGGAAGCGAGGAGGCGTGCGAATTCATTGTCCAGGCGATCCAATCCGCCGGACTGCGAGTCGGCACCGATGTGGCGATAGCCTTAGATCCTGCCGCGACTTCGTTTTGGAACAATGAGCAGTACGTTTTCGAGAAATCGAGCCGTGAGGCTGTCTCACGCCAGGAGCTTCTGGAGCTCTATCGCCGCTTGGTGGATGCGTACCCGATCGTCTCCATCGAGGACGGTTTTGCGGAGGACGATTGGGACGGTTTCCGACTACAAACCGCCCTTCAGGGAAATCGTATTCAGATTGTCGGCGACGATGTTTATGTGACAAATCCGCAGTTCATTCGCCGCGGGATTGAAGGGCGTGCAACGAACGCGGCTCTCATAAAGCTCAACCAGATCGGCACGGTCTCCGAGACGATCAGAGCGATTGAGATGTGCCGGGAAGCCGGCTGGCAGTATGTGATTTCTCACAGGTCTGGTGAAACCGAGGACACATTCATTTCGGACTTCGCAGTCGCCATGGGCGGCGGGCAGATCAAGGCTGGGTCCCTTTCGCGGAGCGAGCGGCTCGCAAAATACAATCGATTGTTGGAAATCGAACGCGAGCTCGGTCCGTCCGCCATCTATGAAAGCCCATTTTCGAAATTCCAGCAGACGCGCGCGAAGGTGAAATCTTAGGCGCGATCAATGTAGCGCGCACGCAGGTTCATCAGGGTGAGCATCGATGACTAAGGATTCATTGGCGCCGAAATTGAAACGCTCAATCAGTTCAGCCGCGGAGCCACCCGGGCGGAATCGTGCCGCGCCAACCGCCGCCATTACGGTTGAGCCAGAACTATTGATCGAACGCATCTTGACGCTTGAAATCGTCCGCGTCACCGAACGGGCCGCGGTGTCAGCTGCACGGTTGCGCGGCGGAGGAAACGAGGTGGAAGTCGATCGCGCTGCCGTCGATGCCATGCGCCGTGAGCTGAAGAAGCTACCGATCAATGGCACCGTTGTGATTGGTGAAGGAGAGCGGGATGAAGCACCCATGCTCTTTATCGGCGAGAAAGTTGGGACTGGAAACGGACCAAAGGTCGATATCGCCGTCGATCCCCTAGAAGGCACGACGCTGTGCGCCAAGAACATGCCCGGTGCCATCGCCACAATCGCAGTAGCCGAGGGCGGGACACTGCTGAATGCTCCCGACGTCTACATGGAGAAGATTGCCATCGGACCCGGCTATCCTCCAGGTGTTATCGATCTCGATGCACCTCCTCATGAGAACATCGCAGCTGTTGCCAGAGCCAAAGGTGTCCAGCCGACTGCCATTACCGTGCTCATTCTGGATCGGCCACGCCATGCGGGTCTAATCGCGGCGGTTCGCCACACAGGTGCTGCCGTTTCTCTCATCACGGATGGCGATATCGCTGGCGTGATTCACACAGCTCAGCCAAATGCAACAGGAATTGACATCTATATGGGTATTGGCGGCGCGCCGGAAGGGGTGCTTGCAGCCGCCGCGCTACGCTGTATTGGCGGCCAGATGCAGACCCGTCTGGTGCTCGATACCGCTGAGACGCGCAAGCGCGCGGCCGAGATGGGCATCCGCAATCCCGGCAAGAAATATCGAATCGAAGACATGGTGAGGGGCGATTGCCTCTTTGCGGCAACGGGCGTCACGACCGGCTCGATGCTGCGCGGCGTGCGTTTTCACGGCGAGGTTATCGACACCGACACAGTGGTGATGCGCTCAACGACAGGTACCGTGCGCCGGATCGAAACCGAGCATCGTCAGCACGCAAAGTTCAATCTCTGATCAACGACAACGGGGAATGAGTGATGCAGCGTTGCTGGCTGCGAATCGGTAATCCGTCCGCGCGCAGGCATCGTCTTGGGTAGAGTTGCTAAGCGCTTGAAAAAAGGGGCTCTCGAGGAGCCCGAACTCGTGACCTCCAATTTATTGGCGGTGCCTATGCGATAGCGGCGATGATCGAGATTTTGCCCAGCACCCAAGCTCCGTTATTGATCATGCTCGCGACAATCAGGCAGCGGGATTGTTGGTCGTGCGATTGGAGCAAGTCGTGCTTCCGCCCGTCCGGCCCGGGCTGACCCCCCTAGAATTTCGCCGAACTCTCGCCATTTTATACGGGTGGAGGCAATAGACCGGAGGACGGTCATGAAACGTATGCTCGACAGCAGAGAAGTGCCTTCCCATGGCATGTTCTATATGGAGAGCGCTGGAGGAAGTCTCTGGGATGATGAAGAGTCTCAGGAGGAACACCTGCCCGGCTGCTTCGGCCTGGAGGAAGAGAAAGGCAACCGTTGGGGCGGGAGTGGAGCTGCAGGCCCGCTCATCAAAGAGAAGCGGCCCACGCTGTAGGCGAACGGACCGTTCGCCGAGCAGACCCAAAGCTGCCGGCCGGTCAGAAGCCCGCCGAACGAAAAGGCGCGATACCAAGCTTGTGCTTGCTTCCAGTCGCGCCATTGATTTTCGACATTCTGATCGCCATTCTCGATCAACCCAAAAATTTGCGCTGGCCTTCCGCCCCCCGGTAGGACTGCAACCAGCATCTTGCTGCCCGCGCCCGAAAGTGCGCCAGGCTTGAATCAACAGCATGGTGCCGCAATGGCCTGCGATCGGGTCGTCACATGACATGATGTAATGCCCACCTCTAGCCACATCGCCATTACCGCTACGCACGCGAGATAGAGGATGGTCGCTTCACGGATACGAATTGCCGGAGGCTCCGGAGCAGCTCTTCGCCGAGCTTCAAGATCTGGGTGATTTCGGCAAGCACCTCGCGGGCCCTTTGGTCGCGCTCTTCAACTGACCGGTAGGACGAAAGAGACAGCGAGCGGAGCCGATGGGGCGCCGCGGCCAGACGCGTATAAAAATACGCCAGTTGCCGCGGGAGCGGAGACTCAAACACGCCGAGTTCGCATGCATTCGCTTCATAAACCGAGAGCCGCGGCAGGTTCAGTTCAGCCACCTCGATCGGTGCACCATGGGCCGCTTGAATGGCGAGCTCCAATTGCCGGACATGTACACTCTCCTCGATGATACTCATGATCCCGGCGATCTCCCCTACGAACGCCGAGGCAAGCCTACGGCGTTTGCGGGTCGGTCCAAATGTCAACGCCCTCAACATGTTAGGCGCCTCCCCTAGAGCCGGCGAAAGGAAGGTGCTGGCATTCGGAAACGGGCTCGGCTCCAGTACGTTCCGCCCCTCAGGACACGAGCAAGGAATTCTCACATGCCTTTGTCGGTGATTACAACCCACGCTTCAGCACGTGTACTACGCTGCCAAAGCTTCGGTAGTCTGCGAGCGAACGTCTACTGCAGCCTCCGCTTCCCGCAGTACATCGACCAACACAGCTCGGGCGGGTGCGAAGGGCCAAGTCGCTCGTTCCCCTCTATTCTCGTTTGACCGCCTCCGGAGGGCTTCGACTATCTTTCCCGAGATCATCTCTTGTTGTTGTCGCAAGTGATCGCTGAGAAGCTTGCTGCGGTTGATGTAGCCAGCGTTTACGCCGGGCACCGTGTGATTCATCAAAAGGTGAATATCCAGATCGGCAATACCAGTTGTTTGCGCGACTGTACGGTAAGTCTGACGAAGATCATTACCCCATTTCGAGAGCGTAGCCCTGTCTTCCTTGTGCTCAACCAAATGTCCGCTGTCGCTGTCAGCAGGAAATAGCCACTCCCGCGCTTGACTGGGGTAGAGCACTTGACCGATCCGCATGATTCGTACGATGCATCGGATCATCGCGCGCGAGAGCGGTATGTCGAAGGCCTTCACCTCGCCGCCCTTCGGCTTGGGTATGTGAAGTATTCGGGACCTAAAATCTACATCCTTGACCCTGGCGTGTTTCAGGGCATCGGGCCGACTGCCGGAAAGAAGGAGAAGCAGATGAAACTCCCGGCGAATGGGGTTCTCTAGTGCTCTAAGTTCCTCGACCCAAGGAGCCAGCTCGCTGAGACTCAGCCCCGTGTTGCGCCGTTTCTCGGAATTCCAGTCGACGGCAATCACGGGATTTTCGGCGGGCAAAGAGCGCGCCGTCTTTCGAGCATGGTTGTAGATCGCCCGAAGGCTACGCATACAGCCGTTGGCAATATACGGGCCATTCTCAGCCGTGATCTTCTCGTGTCGGGCAGCTACGACACTGGGGTTACTGCCCAGAACAGACAATGGCTGGTCGAGCCAGTCCGCCATCAGCCGTTCGACATGATCACGGAAGTTCTCGATCGTACCCTCACTTCGACCTTTGCGCTTGAGATGTGAGTCGCGATAACGAGCCCAGGCGGCTCGCAGTGTGGGGCCGTTGGCACCCGTCGGATTGAACCCATTTTCTTGGGCATCACTCAGAGACTGCGCCTTCGGCCGAGGATCGACACCCTTTGCAATTGAACCCAAGAGCTCCTTGGCCCTCGCTCGCGCCTCCCGCGTCTTGATTTCGCCGGCCTCACCAATCTTGATGCGGATGGACTGCCGCTTACCGTTCGCGCGCAGGTCCCCCTGTGCCATGAACGTCTTGGTCCTCTTGCCGATCATCACGAAGAAGCAAGGCAGCTCAGTGTCACGAATGATCTGCTGCCCCGCGGGAGCAAAGCGAAGCGCGATGATCGCCTTGTCGGTAAGAGCAAGACGGGCTGGGTACATGGCTCTAGAACGGTTTTAGAACGGTAGATGCCGGGGCGAGTGTCTTCCGGTCTGGTTTCGCCATCCTACGATGGCATGCGAAAAGATCAACAAAATATGGCGCTTCTTGACTTGTGATAGTGTAATTTCGCGAGTTAGAAAATTGCCGAAAACAAATGGAAGCAAACTACGAATCTGGGGGTCAGGAGTTCGAATCTCTTCGGGCGCGCCACTTCGGTAGGGTCCGTTCCGGACACATAGGTTACGTTTGATACCGGAGACAT
>JAJPKK010000285.1 GCA_021323775.1 Hyphomicrobiales bacterium | reverse complement strand
TGGGGGGCAATTCCCGGTCGACGCGCAGGACCAGTATTACGCCCAGCTCGTGCCCAATACCGAGACCATGCTTGCGGGCGGCGGCGCCAATACCGTCAAGGCGCTCGGGGCGCTCCTCGACAGGATCGGACCCGCGATCGTGCTCGTGCATTCGCAGTCGGGCGGCTACGGTCTCGAGCTCATCCGCCAGCATGCCGACAAGGTGCGCGCCTTCGTCGACATTGAGGGCAGCTGCGGGCCGCTCAGCGCTGACGACGTGTCGAAATCCTTCCGCAAAGTGCCGACGCTCATGGTCTTCGGCGACTACACGGAAGGCTCGACCGGCCCCAACAATGATGAGCGCCGCAGGATCTGCAACGAGTCGGTCGCGGCCATCACCGGCGCCGGCGGCACCGCGAAGTTCATGTACCTGCCCGCGCTGGGCATCAAGGGCAACAGCCACATGATGATGATGGACAGGAACAATCTCCAGATCGCCGATCTGATCATTGATTGGCTCGGCCAAAGCACCGCCGTCGCCAGGAACTGACGCGCGGTTTGGTCCATATCCAGGAATGCGCTGCTTGCGTTGGAAATGAGCCGAGTGGCGCGCTGGTCTCCTTGCTGAATTGTGCATCGACCCTTAATGAGGGCCCCCTTCAGAGAAGGTCGGGCCCTTGCCGCGCTTTGCTGCCGGACGACGCCGTCACCCTGCCTGCTCCGCGGGCGACGGTCCGGAGAAAGATGCCCGGTGAACTGACGATCCAACAGCCCACCGAAACTGCGACTCTGGCGCCCGGAACGATGCGCATCAAGCAGAGTTTCCACCCCGGGAGGCTGTATGTGTATCATCGCGTATTTGATTTTGGGAATGATCGCAGGCTGGTTCGTCGCCAGCCAGGGTGTAGGCAACAGCGGCGCCAGCGATTTTCGCGCCCCGCCGCCCCCGATGTTCAGGCCGCCATACTACAATCAGCCGCATCCTCAGCGGAGCCCTTGTCCCCGCGCGAGACGATATATCCCGCGCTCAGTCTCTCCGGAAATCGTTGAACCGGTTCGGGGTCCAAGCCGTGTCGACCGCCGCTCTCGCGATCGAACGGTATCCGCGCCACCGCTGAATCGGCCGGGTATCGTGCCCCCGGTTCGTCAGCGCATAGCCGCAAGTATGGCGCGGCATATGCCGGTGGGCGCTGAGCTCGAGGCCGAGCCCCTCACGGGCCGCGCCCTCGATCATTCTGGCGAACCCGGAAGTCGTGAACGCCGTGCCGCGCCCGCTGACCAAGACGAAGCGCGATGGCCTGCTCTCGCACTGCCGCCCAGCAACCCGCAGCTCATCGTCCGCAATGGATGCGTGCTTGGAGCGCCGTTCGTGGCGCGGCGTGGAGCAATGGTGATCGGCTCGTTTCACGTCGGCCGGCCTGAAGTGGTGTTCTTGCGCCAAGAAACCGACATTCGATCAACTCCAACTTGAACTGCAGAATGCCACACTGGATGCTGTGAAACTTCACGACCCGCGCGGTGCGATCGCCGTCGCGTGTATCTGGCGCGCAGTTCGCGTAACGAGGTCTCTTGACGGCCGCCTGTTCTCCGCTCTGCTGACCGAAGCGAAATTCGGGGATGGCGGCCGATGCCAACTCATTCAGTCCTACAACCCGGAGCATTCGAACCTGAGGTAATTGCGGCGATGACCGAAGCGTTCGAGGCTGCCTGCCAGAGGCTTGATGACGCCGGCCAATCTGAAGTGGTTCGCGAACGCATCGCTCAGCGAATTATTACGGCGGCCAAACTTGGTGAGCGCGACCCGGATCGCTTGCGGGCCGCAGGACTTGCCGGGCTCGAAAGCCGAAACGGCTAGGGAAGAACCGTAGCGTGCTCCTGCCGCTTGTGGTCGCTCTGCCGCAGCAATCGGAGCTTGTTCAGAACGGCCGGGCGCCATCTCTGCCGACGGCTATGGCCGCGGCCGTGTAGGCGCCGTCAGGTTGCCTAGTCGCCGCCTGCGCTCGGAAGGCCGCGCCGACCTTGAGGTCATCCCTGCTTCCGAAGGCATTGCGCACCAGATGGGCGTTCGCCGGGATGATGATGCGCTTCTCGCCTTGCGGATACTTGACCACGATGGTTGGATCGCCGGGTCCGGCGAGCGTGCTGCCCACCGTACCGGCCGGTTGCACGAAGCCGTTCGTCATGGTGCCGTTGGGTGCGCCGTACCACCCCTCGTAATAATGACCGCCATCGGCTTGTGGCCGCGGGAAGATGCGCAGTTCGACAGCCTTCTGGCTGCCATCGGGCTGCGGTATGCCGCCGGTGCCGACGTAGTCGCCTGGCTTGATGTCGGCGAAGGTCGCCTTCAGCACGGCGGTGATCGCCACGTTGTCCGCAAGCTTCAGGGTGATCGCGCTGCCGTCGGCCCTTTTCCCATAGATCGTATTGCCGTCGACCCGCTCGATCGTGCCGCTCGCACGCTGTGTCTGCGGCTGTTGCTGCTGGGCATGAACCGATGAAGCCGTCAGTGCGGCGGCAAGGGCGGCGACAGTTAAAAGACGTACCCTCGTCATGTGGCTACCTCCCTGGCAAATCAGGCATGTTCCGGGTTTTCGTCAAGCGTTCGCCTTAATGGAACAATCGTACGCTGATCCGGTCTGGGGCGAAAGGCGATTTTTGTCGGGTTATTTGTCGTTTGCGCTTTCAGAACGCCACGATCGAAACGCCGTCGATACTCTAGGCCACGCCGATTTCTAGCATAACCTCGTGGTCCTGGTCGCTCAGCGCGAAGTCAAAGATGTCGAGGTCTTCCCGCATATGCAGGCTATCGGTCGTTCCTGTCAGCGGCAGCATCTCAAGCTCAACCGCGAAACGGAACACGACTTGCGCAACCGTCTTGCCATGGCGCCGCGCAATCGCGCTCACGCGCGGCGACGACAGCGCCTGCCGATTTGCAGTGAGCAGCGAAAAGCCCTGATAAACTATATCATGCCCCTGACAAAGCGCTCGGACGTCGGCGTCCCACCGATTGCGCGCGAAGCAGCGGTTCTGCACGAAAGCTGGGGCGATGTTCACGCCATCGATGAGCGTGGCGAGTTGCTCGAACGAGATGTTGCTGACCCCGAGCAAGCCAAGGAGGCCGGCGCGCACCCCGTCCTCCATCGCGCGCCATGTCTGCCAGTCGGCTTCGCCGAGGCCGTAGGCGCGGGAAGGGCTGTGCAGAATGTAGCTGTCAATGCGGGTCACACCGAGGTGCTCAAGGGAGCTGTCGATTGACTGGCGGACCTGAGTGGCGAGATCGGCGTCAGGATCGTACGGCAGCCGATGATCCTGGCCGCGTTGATAGGTAAATTTTGTCTGCAGGAACAGCTCATCGCGCGTAACAATGCCAGAGGCGATGGCGGCCCTGATCGCAGCGCCAACCCCGGCTTCGACGTAGTGTCTGCGCTGGTTCGCCGTATCGATGGCGCGAAAGCCGCAAGCGATGGCCTCGGAGGTCAGCGCCTGCGTGCGCTCCTCCTTCCAGGCCGTGCCATACATGATGGACGGAACGGTAACGCCGCGCACTCGGCGGGTTTCCCCGATTTCCATGCGGTGCATGATCGCAAGCTCCGGTGCGGTTGCAAATCACTTGGGAATGCCGCTTTATTTACTGCTGTGTTATAAAACTACTCATATCACTCGTTCCGGGGCGCCATCGCACATCGGTTGCTGCCGATATGCATCTTATAGCGCCGATCTTGTGTAACCCGAGATCGGATGCGGCGAGCCCGGAACCCATAGCCACGGCGTTTGGGGTATGGATTCCGGGTTCGCGCGCTGCGCACACGCCCGGGAATGACGCCACAAACACGATTTGTGGGACAATAGGATTATATGGATTATGGCTATTCGCGTTCTCGTTCTCTACGGTTCCTATCGCTCTGACCGAATGGGCATTCGCCTCGCCGACTACATCGTTGCCGGTCTTCGGGCGCGCGGCGGGGATGTTGAGTTCGTCGATGCGAAGGCAATCGGATTGCCGATGCTTGATCGCATGTACAAGGAATACGCGCCCGGCTCAGCGCCGGAAGCGCTCGAATCTCTCGCATCGAAGATTCGGGCTGCCGATGCATTTGTATTCGTGACCGGCGAGTACAATTGGGGAATGCAGCCTGGGTTGAAGAATCTGACCGACCATTTCCTTGAGGAATGGTTCTGGCGGCCCGCCGCCATCGCAAGCTATTCGGCTGGCAGGATCGCCGGCGCACGCTCGGCCCTGCTTTGGCACGGAACATTGTCCGAGATGGGCATGATCGTGATTTCCAGCACGCTTTCTGTCGGCCCGATCGCGCAAGCCTTGACGGCCGAAGGCAAGCCCATCGGCGAGGCCGGATTATCGCTCGACCGCGCATTTCCCCGCTTCGCGGATGATCTTTTCTGGTGGAGCGAAGCGGCCAAAATGCAGCGAGCACGCAGGCCGCCTCCCTACTGAAGATGGCCCGACGCTGATTTGACGGGGGTCCGCGCATAATCACGGCGTAACATCACCGCGTAACCGCTGCAGAGCGCTTCGGTTCAGGTCCGATTGCGGAAAATTATGAGCGATTTACCCCGGATAGCTGGCGACTTGCGGCTACACCCGAGTACGAAGGGGCAGAAGTTCCGCCCCCGGGGAGTAAGCAACTCATCGAGACACCTAACCAACAGCGAAGGTGGTGAGGCTTTTCGGAAGAGTTTGCTCATTCCGCGGCAAGGCGCGTGACAATAGCCGAACTCGATTCGAGCGTGCGGTGCACGGGGCACTTCTCAGCGATCTCCACGACTTTGTCTGCGAGTTCCGCGTTGATCTCACCCTCAATCCGGACGATGCGCTCGAAACGGTCAATTTTGCCGTTGCGACCTTCCGCGACCTTGCCGCAATCTGCGCAGTGATCGGCGGCGACCTTGCCGTGGCGGACTTCCACCGAGATGCGGGGAAGCGCGAGCGCTTTGTGCTCGGCATAGACGCGCAATGTCATGGCCGTGCAGGCGCCAAGCGCGATCGAAAGATAGTCGTAAGGGTTGGGCCCGGTATCGAGACCGCCAACCGCGACAGGCTCGTCAGCGATGAGCCTGTGGCGGCCGACAGCGACGAGGTTCTGGAATTTCCCCTCGCCCGTCTCGCGTACCACGACGTGCTCGGCCTGCGCCGAGTTTACAGGAATCTGCGGCAAGTATCGCGCTGCCCACGCAGCGATGACGCCCGCGGCGTAAGCGGCATCCTGTGGCCGTGAGAGCAAGTGGTCGGCATCGTCAAGCGATATGAAGCTTTTTGGATGCTTTGCGGCAAGGAAAATACGCGACGCATTGTCGATGCCCACCACATCATCCCGCGGGGCATGCAGGATAAGCAGCGCCCTGCCGAGGGTGCGGATCTTGTCCTCGAGCCGTTGCATCCCGGCGTCCTCGACGAACGAGCGCCGGATGCGGAACCTTCGACCCGCCAGCGTCACCTCGGCCTCGCCTGCCGACATGATTTCATCGAGTGAGCCGCCGAGCTGCCGCAGCACGTGCCCCACGTCGGCCGGTGCGCCGATGGTCACTACGGCCTTCGCCTCCGAAATGCGCCCGGCCGCCGCCAGCACGGCAGCTCCGCCGAGTGAGTGGCCGATGAGTATGGCGGGCGCCTCGTAACTGCGCCGCAGGTAATCGGCGGCGCGGATGAGGTCATCGACGTTGGAGGAGAAGTTGGTATTGGCGAAGTCGCCCTCCGATGAGCCGAGGCCGGTGAAGTCGAAGCGCAGCACGGCCACCCCTGCGGCCGCGAGGGAGCTCGCAATGCGCCTGGCGGCGAGCGCGTCCTTGGTGCAGGTGAAGCAGTGAGCGAACAGCGCGAAGGCCCGCACGGCGCCGCCCGGAAGCTCCAGCCGCGCTGCAAGCTCGGCGCCGCTGCTGCCGGGGAATGTTGCTCTGATGACGGATGATGGACTCATTGCTCGACTTTCGCTTGCTTGCGCCCTCCCTGGAGGACCGCCGCTGACCCGCGGAATGCCGGCCGACCTTAACAATTTAGCGAGGCTCCGCCTCAGCCCGACGAGACAGGTTGCGACCGCAAGCTTGACTCATCTGTACCATGTTTCGTTCGTTCAAGAATCTAGTAGAGCGTTTCAGAAGTTCGAATCATATGCTGGTCATTCCGGGGCGCCGCGAAGCGGCGAGCCCGGAATCCATAAAGCAGCGGCCGAGGGCTATAAATTCCGGG
>JAJPKK010000181.1 GCA_021323775.1 Hyphomicrobiales bacterium | reverse complement strand
CTCAGGGAAAATGGTATTTTAGTAGGGCGCTGCCGATCTTTGAACGATTGGCGGTGAAGGTGTCGTTTTTGCCGCGATGCCATATGCAGATACGACAACCGTGTCGTTGCGATAACCACGATCGCCGGTTCGCGGTCTGGGAAATGGCTTAGTTAATGCTGCCGCTTTCCTAACCGCCATGCGATCCGCGGCGGCCGGATTGCTGGTGGAGCCGAGGGGATTTGAACCCCTGACCTCCGCAGTGCGATTGCGGCGCTCTCCCAACTGAGCTACGGCCCCAGCCGGCCCGGCAGACGCATCCGCGAGCTGCCCGGCCACGTGGCCGCCATTTACTGGCGCGGTCCGGAAAGTGTCAAGGATGCCGTCTGCCTGCTTGATAGAGGCGGCGCTGCTGCGCCGCCTCTATATGTGCCTGGCCGGGATTGAACAAAAGGCAGAATTCCGGGACCACATGGCCACAGTGTTCCCGCGCTGCGCCGGAAAGCAGACATGCGCGCCAAAGTGCAATTTGCGAACCACCTCGCGTTGGTGCATGGTGCAGGTCCTTTTAACCAATGACTCCTATGACTCTACTGAGCCGCCGCCGGTTTCTCGCTGTTTCCGCCGCCTCAGCGGCGGCCGCCGGAACGCCAGCAATTGCGGCCCGCGAGCCTGGTGATCTCGATGTCGTGATCATCGGGGCGGGAGCCGCCGGCATTGCGGCGGCGCGCCGGCTGGCGTCTGCCCAGGCGAAATTTGCGGTTATCGAAGCCTCTGACCGCTTGGGGGGGCGCTGCTTCACGGAGACCTCGACGTTCGGGGTGCCGTTTGACCGGGGCGCTCACTGGATTCATGAGCCGGATCTCAATCCGGTCGTACCGCTCGCCATGAAGTCGGGCTTCGACATTTACCCGGCTCCGCCCCCCGGGCGGGTGCGATTGGGCCGGAGATACGCCCGCACTGGCGAAATGGAAGACTATCTTACCGCGACAGTGCGGGCGAATCGCGCCATCGCAGCGGCCAGTCGCGGCAGACAGGATGTCTCCTGTGCCCAGGCGCTGCCCAAAGACCTCGGCGGTTGGCAGCCGACGATCGAATTTGTGCTCGGCCCCTTCGGTTGTGGCAAGGATCTCGCCGAAGTATCAGCTTTGGACTTCTCCCGGTCTGCGGAGCGCAACAACGACATGTTCTGCCGGGACGGCTTGGGCGCACTGGTCGCCAAGCTCGCCGAAGGCCTGCCGGTGCAGCTATCGCGTCCGGCCTCGCATATCGACTGGAGCGAGCGCAATCGCATCGAAATAAGGACAGCAAAGGGCTACTTATATTCCCGGACCGTCATCGTGACAGCGTCGACCGGCGTGCTGATGAGCGACAAGCTGAAGTTCGATCCGGAACTGCCGCGGCGTTATCTCGACGCCATCGAGAAGCTCCGTCTCGGCAGCTACGATCACATCGCGCTGGAATTGCCCGGCAACCCGCTCGGGCTGCAGCGCGACGAACTTATTTTCGAAAAAGCCGACTCGGCCCGTACTGCCGCCATTCTGGCGAACATTTCCGGCACTGCGCTGTGCACCGTAGAAGTGGGCGGAAAGTTCGGCGCCGAGCTTGCGGCTGCTGGCGAGCCAGCGATGGTCTCGTTTGCGCTCGACTGGCTCACCGGCCTCTACGGCGCAGACGTACGCAAGGCCGTCAAAAGGACGAGCGCCACGCGATGGAACCGGGAACCGTGGACGCTGGGTGCGTTCTCGGCGGCTGCCCCGGGCGGGCAGTGGGCGCGAGCCGCGCTCGCCGAACCGGTGCGCGACCGCATTTTCTTCGCCGGCGAGGCGACGCATGAGACCCTTTGGGGAACGGTAGGCGGCGCCTGGGCCTCAGGCGAACGCGCTGCCGATGCGGTCATGAGAAGACTTGGCCTGGTCGCTGCCCCCCCGGAACCAAAGGCCCCGGCGGCGTCGCGTTCGTCGCGGCGGCGATGAGATGAAGGCGGCAGCTTGCCAACCCATCATTCGCTTCGGTCGGTCCGGGTCGCATCGATCGGTTGGAGCCTTATCCCTGTCCGGCGCCTCCGCTACAGTTTGACAGCAGGCGTCTGCGGAACCTCCTGATGTCCGTGCCATCGAAAATCGCATGCGGCTCCCCCGTTGCCGCCGCCCTGTTTGTTGCCGGGACAGCGCCCGCGCACGCCGCCGCGCTCAGCGAGCTTGCGCTGCCATGGCCGTGGGCGCTGCCATTCATCGGCCTATTATTGTCGATCGCCGTCGGGCCGCTTTTGGCGCCGAAGCTTTGGCAGGTCCATCACGGCAAGATCGCGTTCGTGTGGAGCGCGCTCGCCATCACTCCATTGGCGGCGCTCTACGGCGTTCCTACAGCGTTGACGGCGTTGTCCCATGCGATATTGGACGAATATTCAAGCTTCATCATCCTGCTTACAGCACTCTACGTGGTGACGGGCGGAATACTGGTCACCGGCAGTCTGCGCGGCACGCCGCTCGTCAACACCGCCGTCCTGGCGTTCGGGACCGCGATCGCCAGCATCGTCGGCACCACTGGCGCGGCCATGATTCTGGTCAGGCCGCTGCTGCGGGCGAACTCGGCGCGGCTTCACAATGTGCACGTGGTCGTATTCTTCATCTTTCTAGCCGCCAATATCGGTGGCGCGCTGTCGCCGCTCGGCGACCCGCCGCTGTTCGTCGGCTTTTTGCGCGGCGTCGATTTTTTCTGGACCACGACGCATCTGTGGCGGCAGACCGGATTGACGGCGGTGATCGTGCTTGCCGCGTTCGTTGCGGTTGACATCTATTACTACCGCCAGGATCGCCGTGTTGCGGTGGTGGGCGAGAAGGCGCCCGACGAGCCGATCCGCGTGCACGGTCTTGTCAATCTGGCCCTCATTGTCCTCATCGTCGGCGCGATCCTGGTCTCAGCTCTATGGAAACCCGGCGTCACATTCGAGATTTACGATTCCACGCTGGAACTGCAGGACATCGTCCGCGACGTCGTGCTTGTTGCCATCGCGGTCGCGTCGCTGGTGCTGACTCGTGAGGAACATCGCGAGCGCAACGGCTTCACCATCGAACCGATCCTCGAAGTCGCAAAGCTGTTCGCCGGCATTTTCGTCTGCATTGTCCCGGTGACCGTGATGCTGCAGATGCGGCACGCCGGGCCATTTTCCTGGGTTTTGACGCTGATGACCAACGAGTCCGGCGAGCCGCACAACGTCGCCTATTTCTGGCTCACCGGCATCTTGTCTGCGGTTCTCGACAACGCTCCGACCTATCTCGTGTTCTTCGACCTTGCCGGGGGCGATGCTGGCAGGCTAATGAGCGAGTTTGCCCCCACGCTCGCAGCGATTTCGATGGGGGCCGTTTACATGGGGGGGTTCACCTATATCGGCAATGCGCCGAATTTCATGATCTACGCCATTGCCACCGAGCGCGGCGTGAAAATGCCGAGCTTCTTCGGCTTCATGATGTGGTCGGGCGCTGTGCTGTCGCCGGTCTTTGCGGTGGTCACATATATTTTCGTGATGCCGCGGCCGTAGGAACGTCATAAAGGGTACAGGGCGGGCAAAGGCGCCCCTTTGACAGGCCCAGGAGCGCCGTGCCCACCCGCGTTCGACCTCTCGAGAGTCGGTGGGCATGGGCGCGCTCCGCTTTGCCGACGCTACATCGGCGCAACGGACTTCGGTCTTCCAATGCTCCTCTATGCCGGCACCACCGCCACAGCTTCAACCTCGAGCAACGCGCCCGCACGCGCGAGATCAGAGATCGCCACAGCGGTGCTGGCCGGCGGCGCCGACGTGTCGATGTAGCGGTCGCGCACTTCGCGAAAGATGGGCAGATGCGCCATGTCGATGAAATAATTGTTGAGCTTCACCACATGCTCAAAGCCGGCGCCAACCGCCGCGAGCGCATTCTTGAGGTTGATGAATGTCTGCTCTGCCTGGGCGCGGAAATCGCCGGGCGCACCGACGACCTTGTTGTCGACGTCCAGGCCGAGCTGGCCCGCAATGTAGATGATCCGTCCGGGCGTCGTGGCTTCCACCACATGCGTATATCCGGTTGGCTTTGCGATCGTCGAGGGATTGTGAAAGCGATGGATGGGCATCGGTGCGCTCCCTTTGCGATTTCAACGGTAGTTAAGCGATGATGGCGGCGTTCTTGAGTTATTGCTCCGCCAGAGGAATGACCCGCCGGACGGCGGCCGAGAAAAATCATCCCTCGGCGACCCTCGCAACAACTTCCTGAGCGATCGACAAAGAGGCCGTCAGGCCCGGCGACTCGATCCCGAACAAGTGCACGATGCGCGGCAGGCCGTGGTCAGACGGACCATCGATCACGAAGTCCGCGGCGGGCTCGCCCTCTCCGGTCAGCTTCGGCCGGATGCCCGCGTAGTCCGGAACCAGCGCGTCGTCCGGAAGGCCTGGCCAGTAGGTCCTGATGGCTGGATAGAACATGGCGGCGCGTCCGGGATCGACGTCGTAGTGGTAACGATCGATCCACTCAACGTCAGGACCGAACCGCATGCGGCCGGCGAGATCGAGCGTGACGTGGATGCCGAGGCCGCCTGGCGCCGGCACCGGGTAGATGAGCCGGCTGAACGCCGGCCGTCCTACGTAGGAGAAATAATTCCCCTTTGCCAGCACGAGCCGCGGCACGCGATCCTCCGGATAGCCCTCGGTGGCGCGCGCCAGCTTCTGCGCCCCGTGGCCCGCCGCATTCACCACTGCGTCGACCAAGAGCGATCCCGGCTCTGCGCCGCCGAACCGAACTTCCCAGCCGGCCGGCGTGAGCCTAAGCCGCTCCACCGGCGTATTGAGCGCCAGCACGCCGCCTGCATCCTCCATATCGCCTTGCAGCGCCAACATGAAGCGATGGCTGTCGATGATCCCGGTCTCGGGCGAGTGGAACGCCGCCACACAGGAGAGCGCCGGCTCCATGCGGATCGCTTCAGCGCCGTCCAGCATGCGCAGCCCCTCGACGCCGTTCCGCGTCGCCTGCGCGAACAGCTTCCCCAGCGTCGGAATGTCAGCGTCGCGCCCGGCCACGACGAGTTTGCCGAGTTTCCTGTGCGGCACCCCGTGCGAAGCGCAATATTCGTAGAGCATTCGCCGCGAGCGGGCGCAGTGCCGCTCGCGCAGCGAACCGGTCGGATAGTAGATGCCGGCATGGATGACCTCGCTGTTGCGCGAGGACGTGCCGGTCCCGATGTGCGGCTCGGCCTCGGCCACGATCACTTCGTGCCCTGCGAGCGCAGCTTCGCGTGCGATCGCAAGCCCGACGACGCCGGCGCCGGCAACGAGCGCCTGCATGTCAGCTGCCCGCCGCGGACGTGACTGCATCCCCTGCCGAGATCGCGCCGGCCTCCGTCACCTCGGCGTAGACGCCGCAGTCGGCATGGCCGAGGTTGCGCAGCAATGTTGCCGGAATGTCGAGATCGCGGACGCCGCTGCCGGGTTCCACGTTGGTGGCGGCGCAGCGCGTGATACGCTTGACGACCTTCGCGCGCGCCTGCGCCCCGATTGCGACTTCTTGCCCGAGAAGGTCGAATTCGCGCCAGGCGGGCCAGCCTTCCACATAAAGGTTGCCGCGAAACCGCAATGGATCGACCGGATGCCCCGTCATGGTTTCGACGGCGGCGAGCGAGGCGAGGTTGATGATCGAAACGACCTTCTTGGCGACGTCAGAAAAACTATGGCCCGGCGACACCAGGACCTTCGGAGGGCCGCGCAACTCGTCAGCACAGAACTTCGAGAAAAATCCTTCGATGGCGGCGCGGCCGGCTTCCGTACCCAGATCACCGCGGGCGACTTCCACGCCATTCTCCCGGATCACAAGCACCTGCGCCGCGTCGTCAAAACGGGTGTCGAGACGCGCAAGCCGTTCGTTCTTCATCAGCATCAGGAACCGCTGCTTGGGGAGATAGCGCGGCGTTGCGGGATCGAAGCCGCTGGGCCCGTTCTCGATGGCATAGCGGCGGTCGCCGAGCAGCGTCTCGCCCGGCATGAGCGCCGCAGCCGCCAGAGGCTCTGCTGACAGCCCCTTCACGGGATAGCGGTAGATCGCCCGAATGGTCGCCGGGGTATTCGTGTTCATGGGGCTTCCTAACTGTCCGGGCGACGGGCTTCAAGCTGCATCGGTCGCCCGCTTGGTTTTGGCGTTTGTCGGCGGTTTGAAATCTGCGCCCGAGCCGCCTATATATCGGGCTTATCCACATCGCCATGACCGGGCCTGCTCTGGTCACCACGTTCCCCTCCTTACTCGCGCTCGCGGGAGAGGATAAGCAAGGGGCAGGTTCGACGACGCGTGTGCCCGCGACGGCGGGCATGACTTGCACGGTTGGAGGGCGCCAACAGGCGACCAGGAACAACGAGATGGCCGGACATTCACAATTCAAGAACATCATGCACCGCAAGGGCCGGCAGGATGCGGCGAAGTCCAAGCTGTTCAGCAAGCTTGCCCGCGAAATTACCGTTGCGGCAAAGCTGGGCCTGCCGGACCCCGCCATGAATCCGCGCCTGCGGGCCGCCGTCCTCGCGGCGCGCGCCGAAAACATGTCGAAGGACTCGATCGACCGCGCGATCAAGAAAGCCCAGGGCGGCGATGCCGAAGCCTATGATGAAATCCGCTACGAGGGTTACGGGCCCGGCGGGGTGGCGGTGATCGTCGAGGTGCTGACCGACAACCGCAACCGTACCGCCTCCGATGTGCGCTCCTATTTTACCAAGACCGGCGGCAACCTTGCTGAGACCGGAGCGGTGTCATTCATGTTCGACCACGTGGGCGTCATCGAATTTGACCCTGACGTCGCCTCCGCCGACGCCATGCTGGAAGCCGCCATTGAGGCTGGCGCCGACGACGTGGTGTCGAGCGAGACCGGCCACGAGGTCTATGCCGCGCAGGAACAGTTCGCGAATGTCGCCAAGGCCCTGGAGGCCAAGTTCGGCGAGCCGCGCAAAGCGGGGCTGGTGTGGAAGCCGCAGAACACGGTCGCGATCGACGACGAGAAGGGCGAAAAGCTGTTCAAGCTGCTCGATCTGCTCAACGAGCATGACGATGTGCAGAACGTCTACGCAAATTTTGAAGTGTCCGATGCCCTGATGGCGAAGATGAGTGCGTGAGCACCTCCCAATTAGCTCTTCCACCGTCACCATGCGGCGCGCCATCACGAGAGCCGCTTGGTGCTCACAAGCAGGCCCCCCGCATCAGCAATGCGCCGCACCGCGTCCTCGATAGGCTCGATCGCAACCGCCATGTGAAAAGCGTTGGCGTGCACGATCGATCCTTCGTCCCGCACAATTGCCACATGGCCCTTCCAGAAGATCAGATCGCCGCGCCGCAAGCCGGCAAGATCATCGATCCGCAATGGAGCGCCGAGCGCTTGCTCCTGCATGTCGCTGTCACGCGGGCAGGCGACGCCGCTTGCAGTGAGGGCGACCTGCACAAGCCCGGAACAGTCGATGCCAAGGCTCGTCTTGCCGCCCCACAGATAGGGCACGCCAAGGAAGCGCTCGGCGACTGCGACGAAATCCGGCTCCCGGCTTGCGACAGGGGCGAGGTGCCGGGTGGGTATGCAAAATCCGGACTCGAGGTCAGTCAGCTCGTCCCCCGACTCTGGCCTCCCCCGTTCTCCCCTTCCCCGCTCGCGGGGGAGGGGAGAGTCGAGGCTTGGCGTCTTGACCGCGACGCGGCTGCCGAGCGAAAGGGCGTCGACCGGCGGCGCCTTGATGGAACGGCCCGGAAATACGAAAGTGCGCAGCGCCGCCACGCGGTGGGTCGGCGGCAGCCCAGGCGGACGCAGCGCATTCGCCGGTATCCATCCCACATAGCCGTCGGACTTAAGCTGCCCCCAACACCAGCCTTCCCCATTCTCGTCGTAGACCGTCACCCGCTCCCCATGCAGGGCTTCGGTATCGAGCGACGCATCGGGCGAAGGCTCTCGCCGCACCGGCGCCTGCGCATCGCGCACCTCAAGCTCGGTGCCCGACACAAAACGCGCGGCCGAGACTTTGCCTTTGAGGTGAAGCGCTGCGAGATCCGGTCTCGCCGGCGTGGTGCGCGGATCAAACGTCATTCGCGAGCCCTCACCCGTAGCGCTCCGTAAGGAGCGCGTAGAGCGCCCGCGCCGCCTGACATTCGCCGCCTTCGGGACGGCCCGACTTTGCCGCTGGCGTCCAGGCATAGATGTCGAAATGCAGCCACGCCCTGGCGGCGGTGACGAAACGATTGAGAAAAAGCGCGCAGATAATCGATCCGGCGAAACCGCCGGTGGCGACGTTACTCATGTCAGCGACCTTGGAATCGAGCATCTGGTCATAGGGCCGCCACAGCGGCAGGCGCCACAGCGGGTCGTTCTCCGCGCGGGCGTGGCGCGCCACGTCGGCAGCCAGCGCGTCATCATCGGTGTAGAACGCTGGCAGATCCGGACCAAGCGCCACCCGGGCGGCGCCGGTCAGCGTGCCCATGCAGATAAGCACCTCCGGCGCCTCCTCATCTGCGAGCGCCAACGCGTCGGCCAGAATGAGGCGCCCTTCGGCATCCGTGTTGCCGACCTCGACCCTCAAGCCCTTACGGGAGCAATAGACGTCGAGGGGCCGGAACGCCGCACCCGAGATCGCGTTCTCGACCGCTGGAATCAAAACGCGAAGCCGGACGTCGAGCTTGCGGTCCATGATCATGTGGGCGAGCGCCAGCGCGCTCGCAGCACCGCCCATGTCCTTTTTCATCAGCAGCATGGCATTGTCGGCTTTGATGTCGAGTCCGCCGCTGTCAAAGCACACGCCCTTGCCGACCAATGTGACCTTCCGGGCGCCCGCATCGCCCCAGGCGAGGTCGATGAGGCACGGCGCCCGTTCGGCCGCACACCCCACCGCGTGGATGAGCGGAAAATTCTGCTCCAGCAGGTCGCCTCCTGCGATCACGCGCACCTCGGCGCCGTGGAGGGCCGCAAGCTTCCTTGCGGCGCCCGCCAGCTCGTCTGGGCCCAGATCATTCGCCGGCGTGTTGATGAGGTCGCGCGCCAGATAGACGGCCTCGACGATGCGCGACAAATCGTCAATGTCATTCAATGCGGGCGGTTCAAGGCGCAGTTCCGTGCGAGATTTCCCGTAGCGCGTAAACCGGTAGGCGCCGAGGCCAAATCCCAGCGCCGCAAGGCGCGCATCATGGGGCGGATTGGCAAACCGATAGGCACCGCGGGGCAATACCCCCGCGAGCTTGCCGGCAAGGAACGGATCCCTAGGTTTGCCGTCGTCCTCCTCCCCAAACAGAACCCCGGCCAAGGCTCCGTCCGCCCCCGGCAAGAAGGCGTGGCGACCAGCCGCTGGCTCGAAGCCCGACGCTTCCGCAAAGGCACAAGCGCCTCGATCCAGTCGGGCGCGGACCTCGCGCCAATTTGAGGCGTTGACAAACCAGATCGGAACCGTCGCGGCGCTGCCCGGCGCCAGGAACACAGGATGCATCAACAGGATCCCGCAAGCTACTCTGTTCTAGCTATCACGCTGTTTCGCAGAGTTGAAGAAGGATCGATTGACAGCGGAACCGCGGGGCGGGCAAAGGCGCGAAGCGCCCTGCCCGCCATCCACGGGAGGGAATTGAAGAAAAAGGGAGGGCGGCGCGCTTTGCTTTGCCTGCCTTACGCGATCTCGTACCCCGATCAGGCCGCAGGCTGCGTTGCGCGATAAGCGCAAGCCATCCGCCTCCCCGCCCCCCGCAAGCCGGGCAATGCAGGAAGGGGCGAGGGTGACGGCGGGTTTCGCTTCAGCTCAACCCGCCCCACGCGGTTATTCCGCAGACTTGAACGCACACTCGTTTACGGCAGCGGCAGCGCCGTCGTCGACTTGATCTTTTCCATGGCAAAGCGCGACGTAACGTTCTTCAGCGGAATGGCCGCAATGAGCTGCTTGTAGAAGCGATCGTAACCGTGAATATCCGGCACCACGACCCGCAGCATGTAGTCGACGTCGCCGGCCATCCGATAGAACTCCATCACCTCCGGCATTGCGCCGACATGTTCGGCAAAGGCTTTGAGCCACGCCTCGGAGTGATCTCCAGTTTCGATTGACACGAATACAGTGACGCCAAGCCCGATCTTATCCTGGTTCACCAGGGCAACGCGCTTTTCGATCACGCCGTCGGCCTCGAGCTTCTGGATTCGCTTCCAACACGGAGTCGAGGACAGGCCGACCCGATTCCCAATCTCGGCGACGGAAAGGGAGGCATCCTGCTGCAGCTCGTGAAGTATTTTGCGGTCGATTGCGTCCATTCAAGATTCTCTGGGGACGATCGGGTCGTTGCGGACGACGCGGGTGTCAGTCTTTCTCGATTGGGGCAAAATACAGGCTGGCTCACGATTGCGCCAGCAGCGCGTCCACCTCGGCCCGTCGTGGGGCGACGCTGCTGCCGCCGAAGCGGGAGCATTTGAGGCCGGCGGCCGCGGCGGCGAACCGGAGCGCGTCCTCGACACCGCAGCCCTCGACCAAGGCAAGAACGAACGCGCCGTGAAACACATCGCCGGCGCCAAGCGTGTCAACGGCCTTTATGGCGAATACCGGCATTTCACGGATCATTGCACGAGCGCGGTCATACCACAGGACCGGGCGCGGCCCATTGGTGACGGCGAGAAAGGCGCCGGTCAGTTTCCCCATATGGGCGAGGCCGGCTGCGAGATCGTCAATCCGCGAGGTGGCCCGGAGGCAGTCGGCCGAAAAAATCACGTGGGTCGCGGTAGTGAACAGCGGCTGGCGATCGTCCCCCGGGTGATCAGCGTCAACCACCAGCGGAATGCGGCGGGCCATCGCAGCACGGCAGATCGGCGTAATAAAATCCGGGAAGCAATTATCGACCAGAACCGCGTCGACGGCGGCAACCAGTCGATCGGGATCGTCCACTGCGACATCGTCAAGGCGATGGTCCCGATAGGTCGCTATGGTGCGATCACCTTGAGCATCCACAAAAATCGCCGACACCGTTGTGCGCGCCCCCGGGACGCGCACGCAGCCGGCACACTCCACGCCTTCACGCCGCAGGCCTGAAACAACGAGGTCTCCGATCACATCGCTGCCGGCCGGCCCGCCGAGAGGCGCAGCAAGATGGGCCTTGCCGCCGAGCCGCGCTATGGCCAATGCGGCGCTGGCGGCGCAGCCGCCTCCGACAGTGATGAACTCGCTTGCGCCAACTTTGGTGTCCGGCATCGGAAATGCGCGAACGCGAAAGACTTGATCGAGAGCCGCAATACCGGCGCAAAGAATATTCGCCATCTCAGAAAAGACCCTGCTCGGCCTCAAGCCATGCCCGGATAATGTGGTGCGCGATCGCGAACGGATGGGTTGCGGTCAGACCATCAGGGTGGCGGCGTAGCATCATGGCGGCGACTTCGTCGCGCGCGAACCAGCGGGCGTCCTCCAACTCGGAATGATCGACCTTGAGCTCCGTTGTCAGCGCCTCCGCATGACATCCGATCATCAGCGACATCGGGAAGGGCCATGGCTGTGACGCGAAATAGCTGACGCGGCCACAGACGATGCCAACCTCCTCCAGGGTCTCGCGCCGCACTGCATCTTCTATGGTTTCGCCCGGCTCGACAAATCCCGCAAGGCACGACCACATGCCCCTGGCAAAGCGGGCCTGGCGGCCGAGGAGACATTGTTCGCCATTGATCGCCAGCATGATGACGACCGGATCGGTCCGGGGAAAATGCTCGGCTCCGCATGCCGCGCAATCGCGGCGCCAGCCCGCCTGTGCGGGGCGCGTCGGTGCGCCGCAATTCGAACAAAAGCGGTGCCGCATGTGCCAGCCGAGCAGGGATTTCGCCTCGGCGAGCGAAGGCAAATGCTCCCGCTCCACCAGGCTGCCGGTCGCAAGGCTGCGCAGGTCGGTCACGAGGAGAGCGCTCTGGTCCCTCAGCCTCTTGGCGGTCTCCGGGTCAATCGCAACCGCAAACAGCGGCGCTTCACCGTTGCGGCCCAGAAAAACCTGCTCATGCAGCCGGTCAGGTCCGGACACGAGGGCGGCCGCCTGCGCGAAAGTAAACGCCGGGTCGTTGAAGGGCTCGCCTTTGTGCAGGCACACGAGTTCGCCAGCGATGAGAAAGGTGCGGGCGCGCGGATCGGCAGCCATCGCCGCCATACCTGCTGGATCGTGGCGCAACTCGGCGGCGCGATCGAGCACGCTGTCGGTAAATCCAAGATACGGCTTCACCCCGAGATCAAACCGGGCCGTCATAAATTACTCCGGGGGAAGCCTCGCTGAAGGGGCGCCCTTGTGGTCCCCGGGCTGCACCGCGTCGCCTCACCGGGCCGCTAAAGCGCGCACGGGGCGACCACAAGGGTCGCCCCACCGCGTGTGATGCCAGACATTCGCCATCACGCGCGCACCAGCGGGCCGGGCCGCCTGATATATCTGGTGGTGATCGCCTCCGCCGCATAATAGGCGAGAGCGCCGACCACCCCGGTCGGATTGTACGACGCATTCTGCGGGAACACCGATGCCCCCATGACGAACAGGTTGTCTGCCTCCCACGCCTGGAGATAGCGATTGACCACGCTGGTCTTCGGATTGGCGCCGGTAATCGTGCCGCCCGTATTATGGGTCGACTGGTACGGCACGACATTGTAATTGCCGCGCCGCGCCGTCGGCGCGCTCATGGCGCTCGGATTCATGGCGCGCGCGATCCTGCCCAAAACCCCGCCCATGTATTCCGAGACCTTGTAGTCGTTGTCGTGGAAATTATAGGTCATGCGGACCAACGGGCGTCCGAGCGCATCCCGATAGGTCGGGTCGAGATCGAGATAGTTCTCGCGATGCGCATAGTTGCAGCACGATGCGCCGATGTTGAAGGCGTGGTTGTACCACTTCGCGGTCGCCTTTTTCCATTCGCGGCCCCAGCGCGGCGTGCCGGGCGGCACCGGCCGTGTCTGGATTGGACGACCGTTCGAAGTGCCGGCCGAGATCCACGCTCCACCGAAGAAGCCCAGGCCGGAGTGGTCAAAATTGTCACCGTTGAAATCATCGATGTTCATGCCGAAGGACGCGCCCGCCGCCATGAACGGGTTGATGATCTTGTCTTCGAAGAACACCGTGACGTTGCCGCCGCTCACCTGATAGCAGTAATTGCGGCCGAGCGCGCCTCTGCCGGTGACCGGGTCATATTGCTCGCCGATGCCGGCCTGCATCATCAAGAGGTTGTTGTTGAACACATAGGCGCTGAGAACCACGAGGCCCGCCGGCTGCTCGTATTCCTCGCCGCTGCGAGTGTCGACATAGCGCACGGCCTTTACCTTCTTACCCGGCCGGTCGTAGACGAGTTCCTTCACGTACGCATGGGTGCGCAGCTCGAAACGGTCGTCCGCCAGGAGAACCGGCAGGATGCACGACTGCGGCGAGGATTTGGCATTCGCCTCGCAGCCGAACCGTTCGCAGTGGCCGCAGTATTCGCACGCCCCCAGCGTTACGCCCTCCGGATTGGTGTAAGCGGCGCTCATGTTGGCCGCCGGCGCACGGAACGGGTGATATCCGAGTTCGCGCGCGGCCTTTTCCATGATGGCGCCGGCCATGCTCATGGCCAGCGGCTTGTTCGGGTATTCGTTCTGACGCGGCCCTTCGAACACATTGCCGCCGTCGATCTTCTGCCCGCGCAGATTGCCGGCCTTGCCGGAAACGCCGAGGAGCTTTTCGAACCGATCGTAGTAAGGCTCAAGCTCGTCATAGGAGACGGGAAAATCCTCGATCGTCATCTCGGCCGGGATCGCGTTTTTTCCGTAGCGATTCGTGAGGTGCGTGCGCAGATTATGATCGCTCGGCAGCAGCCGCCAGGTGACGCCGTTCCAATGGGTGCCGGCCCCGCCCACCCCAACGCCGGGCAGGAACGAGCCAAGCCGCCGGATGGGGAGCGCTGTCTCCGCCGGCGTGTGGCGCAGCGACACCGTCTCGAGCTGCGTGTCCTGGAACAGCTCCTGACGGACCGCGTATTTGAGGTCGTCGCGCACGCTCGGCAGGGCGAAGTCCTCGCGCGTCGTGCGATTTGCTCCCCGTTCGAGGCCGACCACCTTGAGCCCCGCCTTGGTGAGTTCGCGGGCCAGAATGCTGCCGGTGAAGCCCACCCCGATGCAGACCGCATCGACTTCCTTTAGCATGATTGCCATGGCGGGCTCCCCTCTCAAGAAAAGTCCGCGATTGAGCGCGGCGGCTTGTCATATTTCTTGCCAAAATATTTGACGATGTCCTCCCGATAGGTGGCCGGCAGGCCCGGATAGCCAACCATCTTCCATCCCGCCATGTCGCGGTTCCCGCCATAGATCGGGTCGGCGAAGAAGCCCTCCATGGTGATCTGCAGCAGCGCATCGAAGAACATCCGGCTGGAGAAGCCCTGGAACTGCGCCTTGTCGTCTTCCATGGTCTTCAGGGCCGCTTCGCGGTCCTGTTCGGACAGACGGTCGAAATCCTTGCCGTAGGTCTTGCGGGTCCAGGCATTGGCCTCCTCGATGCCGGCGCGGAAAAACTCGCGCGGATTAAGCGCAAGCTGATAGCCAAGCTCAGGCTTCGCCTTGGGGAACGGTCCCTGACGATAGAGTCGGGCCCCCATGCCGTAGGCCCCGGCAAGCTGACGGTCGATGAAGGTCGCGACGCCGCAATCGCTGCCTGAAGGCGACAATTCATCCGTCGGGATGAGGGTGTCGACGGCGGCTACGATGAAAGCGTGCTCGGTCGCCGTCAATGTGAGCAGAGGCTCCGCATCTGCGCCGGCCGGCGCTGCTGATGGGGGCGCCTGTGCGGCCGCAGGAGCCGGGTTGCCGGCCGCAAGAGCCGCGGTGCCGATCATTGCCCCTTTTAGGAAATCTCGTCGCGGAATGGTTTCCTCGACCATGCGCTCCTCCCTCATGCCGCTCGCCGCGGCGAGCCGCGTCTCTTACCCTCGCTGCGAGCGGGCAGGGTGGAGACGAAGCGCCGCCTGCAATTATCGTTCGTAGCTTAGCGAGTTTTGTGGCAGGTAGCGAGACGTTCCGGACGCCCGGAAAGATCGATCTCGCGCCGCAATGCCGCGATAAGACGTTCGCGTTCGGCGGGATCGTAGGCCCGAGCCGGTGCCGCCCCCCACACCGGCTTAGGCCACGCCGCATCGTCTCGGCGACGCGCCACGACATGGATATGGAGCTGCGGCACCACGTTGCCGATCGCCGCAATGTTGAGTTTATCGCACGCCGTGATCTCCCTGAGCGCACGAGATACGCGGGTGATTTCGATCATGAGTTGCCGTTGATCACTTTCGTCGAGATCAATGATCTCGCAAGCGCCGGGCCGCCGCGGCGCCAGCAGCAGCCAGGGATAGCTGGCGTCGCTGCTGACGAGCAGGCGCGACAGCGGCAAGTCGCCGACAGGCACTGTATCCAGTTCGAGGCGCGGATGCAGCGACCACAGGGACTGCGAAACGATCATGCGGGGAAACTCTACCAGACGAAGGGAATCAGCCGGTCGCGGGTCATTTGACGGTAATCGTCATAGCCGGGCAAGTGTTGCGACAAATAGCGCTCCTCTTCCAGAAGTCTCCACACGAGGGCGCCAATTGCCAGAATGGCGAAAATAATCGTCCATAGAGAGCCCAGCGCGACGGGCGTCGCCAAAAGCAGCAGCGCCGCGCCGAGATACATGGGATGGCGAACTATCGCATAGGGTCCAGTGGACACCACGCGTTGATCCGGAGCGACATCAATAATGGCCGAGGCGTGGCTGTTGGCTTTGAAGGTCAAGAATATGATCGCAAATCCGAGGACGACCACCGCATTGGCGACAACCACGGCTGCTCCCGGCACATACGACCAGCCAAAACGATGATCGAGCCCGGGAAGGACAAAAAGCGGAACCAGAACCACGCTGAGAAACGCCCTGATGATTTTTTGGCTCGCTTCCTGCTCGGTTCTCGCGCGCAATCGCCGCTCCACCAGCGCCGGATCGTGCTGCAAAAAATACAGCGCGATAACGACGCTGCTCAGCGTGAACACGATCCAATAGAGCCATCCCTGCCAGAAGGCGGGGCCCGCCGGGACCAGAACGAGTAGCCCCACGAACGCCGAGAAGCTCAGGGTTCGTGTCAGCGCCTTCCTTGCCAGGTCATTCATTTGGATCGATCATTCGGGCGCGGGTTACGGCTGGACGCGTTATGGTCATGCTGAAGGATGTATTCTCAAGGCATGGCCGGGGCTTGTCCGGCCACCACGTCTGCCCCCCG
>JAJPKK010000261.1 GCA_021323775.1 Hyphomicrobiales bacterium | reverse complement strand
GGAAAGCCGACCTGCTTGTCGCCCCAGGCATTGCCGTCGCCATCATTGGGAAACAGTCCGCCAACCGATCTGTTGGTTTGCAACTGGCCCCACATGTTGGTGTAGACCGCGATGACGTCTTCGAGGCCCCAGAAGAAGTGGTAGGTGTAGCTGAACGGCTTCCAGGCCGGCGGGCCGCCGCCGGGATTTGCTTGCCTCGGGATGAACCACGGCTGCCACGGCGCCACCGTGGAAATGCACGGCACTTCCTCGATCTCGCACTGCCCTCCAAACGAGGTTGGCGATGTCTGCTGCCATGTGGAGAAGGAGACCGATGCCGGGATCGTGGTATCGGGAGCGAAGGTCGTGGCGACCGGATCGGTGCTAACGAACTACACCTTCGTCGCCCACCACGGCTTGATTCCCGTACAGGACAGGAAATTCGCCGTGGTGTTCATGGTCCCGACCAATACGCCGGGCGTCAAGTTCATCTGCCGCGCTTCGTACGAGATGGCTGCAACCGCAATGGGAAGCCCGTTCGACTACCCGCTGTCGAGCCGTCTCGACGAGAATGATGCGGTCTTCATCCTCGACAAGGTGCTGGTGCCGTGGGAGAACGTGTTCGTCTACGGCGATGTGGAGAAGGCCAACAACTTCTTCCCGCGCACCGGATTCCTGCCGCGGTTCGTCGTCCACGGCTGCACGCGGCTGGCCGTCAAGCTCGACTTCATCTCTGGCCTCCTCCTGAAGGCGACCGAGGCCGCGGGCACCAAGGATTATCGCGGCGTTCAGGCGAATGTCGGCGAGGTCATCGCCTGGCGCAACCTGTTCTGGGGCTTATCCGATGCCATGGTGCGCGATCCGCGGCCCTGGATCGGCGACTACCTGCTGCCCAACATGGATCCCGGCAACGCCTATCAGATCGTCGCCACGATGGCGTATACGCGGATCAAATACCTGATCGAGCAGACGGTCGCGTCGGGCCTCATCTATCTCAACTCGCACGCCAGCGACTTCAAGAACCCGGAGATACGGCCCTATCTCGACCAGTATCTTCGCGGCTCCAACGGCTACAAGGCGGAGGAGCGGGTCAAGCTTCTCAAGCTCCTGTGGGACTGCATGGCGACGGAATTCGGCGGCCGGCACGAGCTCTACGAGATCAACTATGGCGGCTCGACCGAGGAAATCCGCCGCTACTGCCTGTTCGGCGCGCAGGCGTCTGGCAACGCCGACCGCTTCAAGGGATTTGCCGAGGAATGCATGGCCGAATATGGCATCGACGGCTGGCGGGTCCCCGATCTCGCCGACCCGGGCGAACTCAGCTATCACCTGCTGCGGGCGGGAACGTCCGCTGGCTGAAGATTTGGCTCCGCGGTTGCGCACCGCGATCAAGTTCGCCCCTGGCGCAAGATTAGAAACTGCGGCGCCAGGGGCCGAGCCGGCTAACCCATTGCAACGGCGTGCGTGCCTATTCGGCAGGGTGAAATGACGAGCTCTTGGCAGTCTCGGTATCGGGCCGCATGAGACTCAACACGGCCTCGCTTGCCGCGCTTCCGGTCAAGACAAGCATTGCGCCGACCACGAGCAGCGCCGTCAAGGTCAACACGCCGGAACTGGTGACGATGAGCGCCAGGATTCCCAGCACAATGGCGGCGAGGCCCGCGAGCGCTTGCATTCCGGTTGAACCGTGTGCCATCTCGGCGGCCAGGATCTCGCTCCCCGAGCGCCATTCCCTGTCAGGGGCATGGGCGTGCCTCAGCCGATGCAAATGCCAGATAGCATTGCTGCTGAAAACGAGCGCGCTGCCGAAAACAATTGCGGCGATCGCGGTCAGAGCAGCGGGTTGGATGCCAATCAGGGCGAGGATTCCGAGTACGATCCCCGCGACACCTGCGGCGAGCACGGCAGAAAGGCTGCCTCCACTGAATTCATGGGTAACCGCTTCGGTTGCCCCTGCCGGGAAGGTCAGGCCGGCGTACTCTGTCAGCATTGTTCCGCCTTCAATCAGCAAGGCGGCGCCAAAGATGATTGTCGCTGTGGCGACCATCATTTCAGGACGAACCCCGGCGAGACCTATGATCGCTAATACGGCGGCAGCGGTGCCGCCGATGGCGTCGGCGAACCAGCCATAGTTGGCCTCCCGGGATACGGTTTGAGACATGGTGATAGTCATGGTGTTTTCTCCGTCTGTGTGGAGTGAAGACGGGCAATCAGCCTCGTTATCGCCGATTCAGCATTGATCCCGGAAAAGACAAATATTCCTTCGCAATTACCTCGATAATTGTTCCAGGTTAATAGGCTGGAAGCAGCGGCGAGCCATGAGCACGGCTTTTCGGGCGAATATGAATCGAAAGGATGCGCCGCCGACATCGAGCTTGTTGCACACTCGATCGAACGACGGACTTGCTGACGCCGGGCCGCGCTCCCGCACCCGTTGTTCATGACTTCTCTATCGGCGTAGCGATGATCGCGCCGCTCATTTTTTGAAGTGCGCCCACGCCTGCTGCACGGGCCCTGTCACTTCGCAGGCCACGGCAGGCATTGGGCGAGCCCGCGCCCCATGATCCATTCAATGTCATCCTTGCAGAGGAACGGCATCTCCTCGGTAAACATGGTGACGGCCTGCCGGTACGTGCAGCTCGACCGGCTCAACATCGCCGACAGATCTGTCCCCCAGAACGTGCGGCGCGGACCGAACGCCTCGATCAGCCGCTGCACGTACTTATGAATGTTGCGATACGGATAGGGGGCGGAGGAGCAGGTCGGTACCAGAGTGAGCTTGACGAACACGTTCGGAAGCTTCGCGAGCGTGACGGTCGCATCAATGGCGGGCGCGAGTTCGTCGTCTTTTGTGCCTTTCACCCGCCCCATATGGTCCATGATCAGGCGCAGGCGCGGATGCCGCGCCGCGACCTTCCCGACCTCGGCCTGCAATGTCGGCGCGTTGAGCATGACCGGAATGTCAAGCCGCTCTGCCGCTGGCCAGAACCACTCTGCCGTGCCATCCGTCATCCAGGGCCGGTCCCACTCGTGGTGAAAGGTCAGCCGCACGCCAAGCATGCCGGGCTGATTCTTCCAGGTCTCAAGCATCTTGCGCGCCTCCGGCCGCTCGATCGGCAACCGGCCCATGATGGCGAAGCGTTCAGGATAGCGAGCGACTGCCTCAAGGGAGTAATCGACACGCTCACCTTCCCACGAGGGCGGAATCAAGATTGCGCGGTCGACGCCGGCCTCCGCCATCCTGGCGCTCAGATCTTCATATCCGATCGGGGTATCGAGATGCGCCGTGCGCCCCGGCTGCCATGGGCGGTCGGGGGTTTCGGCTCGCCAGATGTGGAGTCCTGAGTCCGTGATGATCATTGGTCTTTAGTTCCGCATATTGAAGCGCGCCATTGCGAGGTCCGAATCGCGAGCGTCAATTGAGGGCAGGGATTGTATTGGCGTCTGGCGGAGGCGGCAGGCTCGCAATGTAAGCATAAATGTCGCTCGCGTCCTGATCCGAAAGGACCGCCGCCACATAGGGCGGCATCTCATTGGCCGGATGCCGAAGCTGGTTGAGAAACGCGGCGAACGGGATCGGCATTTGGGCGAGGCGCAGTCCGCCGGTGCGTCCGCCGCCCCCTTGGCCGACTGTGCCGTGGCAAGAGGAGCACCCGTCCGTCATGTAGAGCTGTTTGCCCCGGATAGCATCCCCGCCGGGGGCGTCCTGAGCCCTGGCACAGGGCACCCACGCGGCTGCGGCGAGGACGAGAGAAATGTTCACAAGCCTAGTCATCATCGCGCTTCTCCCCATTGCAGCTTCTATCATCGGAGTAGAGCGATTTCAGAAATTCGAATCGTATCGGTGTCATTCCGGGGCGCGGGCTCTAGCCCCGCGAGCCCGGAATCCATGACCATCGGCCGAGGGCTATGGATTCCGGGTTCGCCACCTTCGGCAACGCCCCGGAATGACAAGGCCGTGCATGTGGATCGGTTTCATGAAATCGCTCTACGAGCTTCTCTTATCGGCCTTGGGTCACCACGTCGACGAGAGCGGGTTCGCCGCTCTTGACGATGGCGATCGCGCGTTTGAGCGCTGGTGCGAGATCCTTCGGGTCGGTGATCGGGCCGATGGCCTGCACCCCCATGCCCTGCGCAATCTTTGCGTAATCGATGAAAGGATCTCGCAGCGTGGTGCCGATATGCGGCCGGTCGATGCCGCGCATGTGGCGGTTCGCCATGCGCTGCACGTGCATAAGCTCCTGGTGATAGCCGCGGTTGTTATGCATGACGTGGAGGATCGGGATATTGTGATGGGCCGCGGTCCACAGCACCCCGATTGTCATCAAGAGGTCGCCGTCGTTTTGCAGCGACACCGACAGCCGGCCGTGCTTGCGATTGGCAAGCGCCGCTCCGGTCGCCGCGGAGGCGCAATAGCCGATTCCCATGCCGCCTCCGTCGCCAAGGAAATGGTAGGGCTTCTCCATGGTCCATAGCCGCTGCGGCCAGTAGCTCACCGATGCGGTCGGCGACACCAGCGACCAGTCCTCGCCCCTGATCTGGGCCCACACTTCCATACACAGCCGCGCGGTCGTGATCGGGCTTGCATCCCAGCCGTAGGTCGCATCGACGCGGGCCCGCTCGAAGTCGGCGCGATGGCTGGCGGTAAGCTTCTTGCCGCGCGCTTCGTAAGCCGCCTTCTGCTCGCCGTTCACCCGGCGCCTGACCTCATCGATCAGCGCCGGCATCGTCGCCTCTGCGTCGGCCGCGATCGCGAGGTCGATATCCGCGAATCTCTGGAAATCCTGGAAGTTCGATTTCATGTAGAGATCGCCGCTGCCGAGACTTATCGTCCTGGCGCCGGCCTTGACGATCGGCCGGGAACTGCGGTGGAGCTGATCGCGATAGGAGTTGAGGAGCGCCCAGAAATCGCTCATCTCAAGCCCGAGGATGACGTCAGCCTGGGCGATGTGCGAACGCGCGCGGGTGCTTTGATTGAGCGGATGCCGGGTCGGACAGTTCAGCCGGCCGCTGGTATCGATAATCGGGCACTGCAGCGCCTCGGCAAGCTCGACCAGGTGCTTTGCTCCGGCGGCGGTGCGCGCATAGCGGTCGGCTATAAGGACCGGGTTTTCCGCGTTGACCAGCAGGCGTGCTGTCTCGGCGACTGCCGCCGGATCGCCCTGCGGATAGGCGACCTGCGGCAGCTTCGGTATCCGCAGTTTCAAGTCCTCCGGCACCGGGTCTTCCTGCAACTCGGCATCGGCGACGAGCAGCACCGGGAGCGTCGGCGGCGTCATGGCGAACTTGTAGGCTCGCACGGCGGATTCCGCGAAGTGCTGAAGCGAGGCCGGATAGTCGTCCCACTTTACGTAGTCGCGGACGATGACGCCGACGTCCTGCGCCGTATGATTCCACTCAACGCCTGGGCGACGCATCTGCACGTCGCGGACATTGCCGACGATCATGTAGACAGGCACGCGGTCGCACCAGGCATTGTAGAGCGCCATGGTGGCGTGCTGCAGCCCTACTGTGCCGTGAGCCAGCATGCCGAGCGGCTTACCCTCGATCTTGAAATAGCCGTGCCCCATCGCGACCGAGATTTCCTCGTGCGAGCAGGTAAGGAATTCGGGTCCGACATTGCCGCCGTAGTTGATCAGCGATTCGTGAAGCCCGCGGAAACTTGAAGCGGGGTTGGCCGCGATGTACTCAAGGCCGAGACTCTTCAGGCAGTCGACCATGAAGTCGCTGCCGCTGCGCCCCTCCGTGAGGACCTCCAGGGCCGCCGGCACGGCGGTTTCCGCGACGCGGTTCGGCAGAGGCACGCCCGGACGCGGCGCCGCATTCTGGGCGCCGGCCTCGAGCGGCGCCGACAGGGCCGCAGCGCCGGCCAGCGTCGCTCCTTTGAAGAAATTGCGGCGATTCAGATCAGGAACGTCGTCACGCTTCGACACGGCTGCCTCCCTCTCTGCTGGGTATGAATCGGATTTCACCCATCAGCAGCCTGATCCT
>JAJPKK010000186.1 GCA_021323775.1 Hyphomicrobiales bacterium | reverse complement strand
TTGTTCGCGTTATGGGCGTCTCGTGATTTGCCGGGCATGCGAGGCTTTGCCTTCGGTCCAGGCACGGCGCCCCGTCTGTTCGCCGTCGTTCTCGGCGTGCTCGGCATTGCGGTGGCGGCGACAGGCCTAATCAACAAAGGGCCGGGCATCGATCGCTTCTATTTGCGTGGGCCCTTGTTCATCACGCTTTCGGTCGTGCTGTTCGCGTGGCTGGTGCGGCCCCTCGGCCTCGTTATTGCGACTTTCCTCAGCATCCTCGCAGCGGCCGGCGCGACGCCGGAGTCGCGTCTCGTTGAGACGGTGATCTGGGCGGCGGTGCTGACGGCGTTTTGCGTCCTGCTATTTCCGATCACGCTCAACCTGCCGATGCAGTTGTGGCCGAATAGTTGGGATTTGGCGTCGATCCTCAAAGGCCTCTCGTCCATTCGATGAAACGCATGCCGGCAGCGAGCCCGCATCAACAGCGTAAGTGACAGCCATGCTAGACCTCCTTCACAATCTTGCCCTTGGCTTTGGCGTCGCGTTGTCGCCGATGAACCTGTTCATGTGTCTGATCGGAGCGCTGGTCGGAACCCTCATCGGCGTGCTGCCGGGCGTCGGTCCGCTCGCCACCATCGCCATGCTGCTGCCGATCACCTTCGGTTTGCCGCCGGTGGGCGCGCTCATCATGTTGGCCGGCATCTATTACGGCGCCCAATATGGCGGCTCGACAACCTCCATCCTGATCAACATTCCGGGCGAATTGTCTTCGGTGATGACCGCGCTCGACGGCCACCAGATGGCGAAGCAGGGCCGCGCCGGTCCGGCGCTGGCGATCGCGGCGATCGGTTCGTTCTTCGCTGGCTGCGTATCCACCGTTCTGGTGGCGGCGCTCGGCGCGCCGCTCACTTCGGTTGCGCTGCTGTTCGGCCCGGCGGAATATTTTTCGCTGATGGTGCTCGTCCTTTGCTTCGCGGTTGTCCTGGCGAGAGGATCGATCCTGAAGGCGCTTGTGATGGTGCTGCTGGGCCTCTTGCTTTCGATGGTCGGGTCCGACATCGAAACCGGGCAATCCCGGATGGCCTTCGACATCCCGGAACTGTCGGACGGCATCGGCTTCGTGGTTGTGGCGATGGGCGTGTTCGGCTTTACCGAGATCATGCGCAACCTGGAGCAAGGCGAATCGCGCGAGGTCCTCAAGACCAAGCTGACAGGCCTGATGCCGACGTGGCCCGACCTCAAGGCCTCAGCGAGCGCTATCGGTCGCGGGACCCTTCTCGGCTCGGTTCTCGGCATTCTTCCTGGCGGCGGCGCGGTGATTTCCTCCTTTGCAGCCTATACGTTCGAAAAGAAGATGGCGAAGGACCCGTCGCGCTTCGGCCGCGGCGCCATCGAAGGAGTTGCCTCACCGGAAAGCGCCAATAACGCGGCCGCGCAGACCTCGTTCATTCCGCTGCTGACGCTTGGCATTCCGCCCAACGCCGTCATGGCGCTGATGGTAGGCGCCATGACGATCCACGGCATCGTCCCCGGGCCTCAGGTGATGACGAAACAGCCGGATCTTTTCTGGGGCATGATCACCTCGATGTGGCTCGGCAATTTGATGCTGGTGGTAATCAACCTTCCCCTGGTCGGGGTGTGGGTGAAGCTGCTTCAGGTGCCTTACCGCTTCCTGTTCCCGGCGATCCTGGTCTTCTGCTCAATCGGCGTGTATTCGATCAATAACGCCCCGTTCGACTGCATAATCACAGCCGTGTTCGGGATTGTGGGGTATTGGCTGTCAAAGCATGACTTCGAACCAGCTCCGATGCTGCTTGGCTTCGTGCTCGGACCGCTGATGGAGGAGAACCTCCGCCGCGCCATGTTGATTGCCCGTGGTGATCCGACCACCTTCTTCACCCGGCCCATCTCCGGCAGCCTGATCGCTATTGCGGCGGTGCTGGTGACGATTGCGGTATTGCCGACGATCGCACGCAAGCGCGAGGAGGTCTTCGTCGAGGATTGATTCGGTTGCAGGGTGGGCAAAGGCGCGCTCTGCGCGCCGTGCCCGGCCACGGCGCCGGCCGTGGGCAGGCTTCTTCACCCTGAGCCTGTCGAAGAGTGCCGCGCGCCCCCACGCACCCCCTACGACGGGCGCCGCCGCGAAACCTCATGGCTTTTCTGCCAGGCGGCGCGGGTGGGTTTCGCTGCGCTCAACCCGCCCACGCAGTGAGATTTGTTCAGTGAATCCCGCGGGCCTGGCCCGCGAGATTTTTTTCAACCACTGGAAATCAATCGGCCGGGCTTGCATTTAGACCGTTGGCGGGGCGTTACTCTATGGGCTCACGTCGAATCGCGGCTCAAAAGCCATGCGCCAATATCTCGACCTGGTGAAAAACATTCTCACCCACGGCGTGGAAAAGCACGACCGCACTGGGACCGGGACTTTGTCGGTGTTCGGGCATCAGATGCGGTTCGACCTCGCGGCCGGATTTCCATTGCTGACCACCAAGAAGCTGCATCTGAAGTCGATCATCTACGAGCTCCTCTGGTTCCTCTCGGGCGACACCAACGTCAGATACCTCCACGACCACGGCGTCACGATCTGGGATGAGTGGGCTGACGACCGCGGCGATCTCGGCCCGGTGTATGGCCGTCAGTGGCGGTCCTGGCCGGCTCAGGACGGCGGCGCCGTCGATCAGATCGCCAACGTGATCGACGCAATCCGCCGCAATCCGGATTCACGCCGCCTCATCGTGACCGCGTGGAATCCCGCCGAGGTCGACAAGATGGCGCTGCCGCCCTGCCACTGCCTGTTTCAGTTCTACGTGGCGAACGGCGCCCTGTCGTGCCAGCTTTATCAGCGCTCCGCCGATGTATTTCTAGGCGTTCCTTTCAACATCGCATCCTATGCGCTGCTGACAATGATGGTGGCGCAGGTCACCGGTCTCGCTCCCGGCCATTTTATTCATACGTTAGGCGACGCCCATTTGTATCTCAACCATCTCGATCAGGCCCGACTCCAGCTTGCGCGGGCGCCGCGGCGGCTTCCGCAGATGAAGCTCAACCCCGCCGTGACGGATATATTCGCATTCCGCTTCGAGGACTTCGCCCTCGAAGGCTATGATCCGCATCCGCACATCAAGGCGGAGGTGGCAGTGTGACGGCGGCGACGGGGCGGGGCACGCGCATTCCGCTCGTTCTCGTCGCCGCTATTGCGGAGAACGGTGTGATTGGGCGCGCCGGCGGGTTGCCGTGGCGGCTCAAGACGGATCTCAAGCGGTTTCGCGCGCTCACCGTCGGCCATCCGGTCGTGATGGGGCGCAAGACCTACCTTTCCTTCGGGAAACCCTTGAAGAACCGCACCAACATCGTGGTGACGCGAGATCCGGAATTCACCGCTCCCGGCATCGTTGTGGCGCCGAGCCTGGAGGCCGCGATGGAGGTAGCGGAGGGCGATGCGCTGCGGCGGGGCGCCGCGGCCATTGTGGTTGGCGGCGGCGCCGGCATATATTCAAAAACGATTGACAAGGCCGCGCGGCTCGAAATCACCCGTGTGCACGTCCGGTCGGAAGGAGACACGATGTTTCCGCGGATTGACCCGGCGCAATGGCGCGTGGCCGCCCGGCAGGACTACGCCGCCGGGCCCGATGACGATGCGCCCTTCACCACATTAACCTACGAAAGACGCCGTGAGTAACCGTCAAGAGACTTTGGGGTGGCCGGTCGCTTCGCGTGAACGGCCGCGGTTACTCCGGCATAACGGCGTTAATACTAACTTGCTTTCGCAGGTTTGCCGGCGCGACCCGTGAATAAATGCGCTGCGCGGGCGCGTTGAAAGGAGCGGCGGCGTTCCCTATAACCCGGCCCGGATATGAAAGTCCCCGACCGGCCAGGGGTTCTTGGTCCGGCCCATGTGGAGGTCAGTTGAATGCCGTGGAGTAATCAGGGCGGTGGCCCCTGGGGCTCGGGCCCAAAGGGGCCATGGGGATCGGGTTCCCCGCCGTCGGGGTCGTCGCCCCCTGACCTGGAAGATCTGCTGCGGCGCGGGCAGGATAAATTGCGGAACGTGCTGCCGGGCGGCGGCCTTGGCGGCACGGGTTTGCTGATTGTTGGGCTCATCGCGGTCGCTTTGTGGCTTTTTTCTGGGTTTTTCCAGGTCGCGCCGGACGAACTTGGCCTGGTGATGCGGTTTGGCAAATTTAACCGCAAGGTCGACCCCGGCCTCGGCTACCACTGGCCCTATCCGATCGAATCGGTGGAGATTCCCAAGGTCACACGGGTGACCCCGATTCAGATCGGCGTCCGGTTCGTCGAGGACGCCCGCCGCGGCACCCAGACCCGCGACGTGCCGGAGGAGAGCCTGATGCTGACCGGCGACGAGAACATCGTCGATGTGGATTTCACGGTATTTTGGGTGGTGAAGGCCGGTACCGACGGCGCATCCGACTTTCGCTTCAACATGCAAAACCCCGAAGGAACTGTGAAGGCGGTGGCCGAAAGCGCCATGCGGGAGGTGATCGGCCGTTCCGAGCTGGAGCCGATTCTCACCGGCGGCCGTCAGCGAATTGAAAGCGAGGTG
This sequence comes from Hyphomicrobiales bacterium, assembly GCA_021323775.1. GTDB lineage: Bacteria > Pseudomonadota > Alphaproteobacteria > Rhizobiales > Xanthobacteraceae > JAJPKK01. Next base: position 21,899 of record JAJPKK010000186.1, on the reverse strand, counting down.
CACGACCTCGTTCAGAAGACGCTGGACCAATACAAGGCCGGCGTCACGGTGACTCAGGTGCAGTTGCTGAAGGTTGAGGCGCCGGCCCAGGTCATCGATGCGTTCCGCGATGTTCAGGCAGCCCAGGCCGACCAGGAGCGGGCGCAGAATGAAGCGCGGACCTACGCCGGGCGCGTCGTTCCCGAGGCGCGCGGCCGCGCCGCACAGATCGTGCAGGCGGCCGAGGCCTACCGCGAGCAGACCGTGGCCGAGGCCACCGGCCAGACAGCGCGGTTCAACAAGATCTACGAGGAATACAAAAAGGCGCCGGGCGTCACTCGCGAGCGGCTTTATCTTGAAACGATGGAGCGTCTGTTCGGCGGCACCGACAAGATCATCCTGGATTCCTCCGGACAGGGCGGAAGCGGCGTGGTGCCCTATCTGCCGCTGCCTGAACTGCGAAGCCGGCCGCAGGCCCAGACGCCGCAGTCGCCGACGGGGGGAGGCAACCGATGAAAGCGAATGCCGTCGGCGCGCTCGTGGCGCTCGCCATTATCGCAGTGCTCGCGGCCTACGGGTCGCTGTTCACCGTTTACCAAACCAAGCAGGCTCTGGTGGTCCGCCTTGGCGAACCTGTGCGGGTCATCACCGAGCCGGGCCTTCATGTGAAGTGGCCGCTTATCGATACGGTCATTACGGTCGACAACCGCATCCTCGACCTGGAGAACGCGGCCCAGGAGGTATTCGCCTCTGATCAAAGGCGCCTCGTGATCGATGCCTTTGCTCGCTACCGCATCACCGATGTGCTGCGGTTCTATCAGACCGTCACCAACATCGAGGGCGCCAACGTGCGGCTTTCGAGCCTGCTGAACGCGGCGCTGCGGCGTGTGCTCGGAGAGGCGACCCTAATCCACGTGGTGCGCGACGACCGCGCCGCGCTGATGGCGCGGGTGCGCGATCAGCTCGATCGCGAAGCGCGCGCCTTTGGCATCGAGGTTGTCGACGTGCGCATCAGGCGCGCTGATCTTCCGGAGCAGAACAGCCAGGCGGTCTATCAACGCATGCAGACCGAACGCCAGCGTCAAGCTGCGTCCATTCGCGGCGAGGGCAACCAGAAGAGCCAGGAGATCCGCGCCAAGGCCGACCGTGACGTGACCGTCATAGTGGCGGAGGCGCAGTCGCGCGCCGAGCAGATTCGCGGCGAGGGCGACGCCGAACGCAACCGAATCTTCGCCGAAGCCTTCGGCAAGGACCCCGATTTCTTCGCGTTCTACCGCTCCATGCAGGCCTATGAGGCTGGATTGCGCGCCAATGACACGCGGCTCGTCCTGCGGCCGGATTCCGATTTCTTCAGGTATTTCGGCAATCCCTCCGGTAAAGAAACCCCGAAGGATGTGCCGAAGCCGGCTGCTCCGCAGCAGCCCCCCGCCCAGCCCTCTGCAGGCGGCGGAGGGTAAATAGGGGAAACCCTTCCGCGGCTTGCCGGCATGGAGAGAGGGAGGCATTGCGTCTCGCAGAAGCATCCGATGACCGATTTTTTAGCAGCGCTCGGGTTGGTGTTCGTGATCGAGGGGCTCGTTTTTGCCGCCTTCCCGGAAGCCGCCAAGCGCGCGGTCGCGGTGATGACGCAGACCTCGGACCAGGGGCTGCGCATGGTCGGGATCTTCAGCGCCGTCTTGGGTATGGTGATGTTATGGTTGGTGCGCGGGTAGCGTCGGTCGGAGGCGCTCCGGGACGGCGGACGTGCCGCCCATCTCCTTTCATCCGCCCGCCCCGCGTTTGGGGAGGGGGAGGGGGAGGGGAAGGGGCGGGTGGGGACGCCCACGGTCCCAGGGTAGGCAGAGCGATCGCCCATTATACGCTCTTGCGCGACGGCGCTGACAGGCGCACTCTTGTGCAATGATCTTTCGAGGAGACTTGACGCCAATGGCCGGCTTTCCGCTCCCCCCTCTCGGTTATTCGCTTATTCGTTCGCGCTATCTCGTGATGCTGGCGGCAGGCGCTGCCGTCATGGCGGCGGTTGCGCTCGTCGCGCCGCCCGCCCAGGCTCGCGGACCCGACAACATCGCAGACGTGGCCGAAAAGGTCATCAACGCGGTCGTCAATATCTCGACCTCTCAGAGCGTTGAGAGTCGCAACAGCGCGACGCCGCAGCCCTCGCTGCCGCCCGGATCGCCGTTCGAGGAATTCTTCGACGAATTCTTCAAGAATCGCCGGCAGGGCGATAACCAGAATCGTCCGAATGGGCCGCGCCGCGTCAATTCCCTGGGCTCGGGCTTCATTATCGATCCGTCCGGGATCGTGGTGACCAACAATCACGTCATCGCCGACGCCGACGAGGTGACTGTGATCCTCAACGACGGCACGCGCCTCAAGGCCGAAATTATGGGCCGCGACACCAAGGTCGATCTGGCGCTGCTGCGGGTGAAGCCCGAGAAGCCGCTCACCGCGGTTCAGTTCGGCGACTCCGACAAGCTGCGGCTCGGCGAGTGGGTGATCGCGATCGGAAATCCGTTCAGCCTCGGCGGCACGGTGACGGCCGGCATCGTGTCGGCGCGCAACCGCGACATCAATTCCGGCCCGTACGATAACTACATCCAGACCGACGCGGCCATCAACCGGGGCAATTCGGGCGGACCGCTGTTCAACCTCGACGGCGAGGTCATCGGAATTAACACGGCGATCATCTCGCCGTCCGGCGGCTCCATCGGCATCGGGTTCTCGGTGCCTTCCAAGACTGCGATTCCGATTATCGAGCAGCTCCGCGAGTACGGGGAGACGCGACGCGGCTGGCTCGGCGTGCGCATCCAGCAGGTAACCGACGATATAGCTGACAGCCTCAACATCAAGCCGGCGCGCGGCGCGCTGGTGGCTGGCGTCGACGAGAAGGGGCCGGCGAAGCCGGCCGGCATCGAAGCCGGCGATGTGATCATCAAGTTCGACGGCAAGGACATCAAGGAGATGAAAGACCTGCCGCGTATCGTTGCCGATACGCCGGTCGGCAAGGATGTCGATGTGGTCGTGGTCCGAAAAGGCAAGGAAGAGACCCGCTCCGTGAAGCTCGGACGCCTTGAAGACGGCGAAAAGCTGGCGGCGCTCACTCCCAATAAGGAGGCGGCGCCGCAGGAGAAGACGATCGTGCAGAAGACGCTCGGCCTCAACCTCGCCAATATGAGTGACGAGCTGCGCAAACGTTACAAGATCAAGGACAGCATAAAGGGCGTGGTGATCACCGGCGTGGAAGCCAATTCCGCCGCGGCCGACAAGCGGCTTAACGCGGGCGACGTGGTGGTCGAGGTCTCGCAGGAGGCGGTCAACGATACGGACGCGCTGCAGAAACGAGTCGACCAGCTCAAGAAGGAAGGCCGCAAGTCTGCCCTCTTGCTCGTCGCCAATGCGGATGGAGAGCTTCGCTTCGTCGCGCTGAGCTTGCAGTGAGCTTCCGGGGTGTTTTTGGCGAACCAGCCCTCGCCGCCGTCGGCGGGGGCTGATGCGCTCCATCGATTGCCCGATCGATTGCCCGCCAGAGAACATCCGCACCAGAGAACAGTCCGGCGGCGCCTCGAAAGTTGAATGAGGGGGGAGCCGATTACACTGGCAGCAGCGGACGGCGTTCGCCGGCAGGCAATTCTACCAGGATTGCGTCTCCCGCCTTGACGTAGCCGCCGTTGATAACGATCGCCATGACGCCGCCTTTGGGGATGGGACGACCTTCCGGGTTCCGCCCGAGGACAGCCTTCAGCAGCCCCGGCTGAAACGCGTCAATCTGCTTGCAGGGCTTGCGCAGGCCGGTGATCTCGATCACGGCCTCGGCTCCGAGCCGCAGCCGCGCAGCCTTTGGCAGAGCCAGAAGATCAACGCCGCGCGTCGTCACATTCTCGCCGATGGCCCCAGGCCATAGGTGGAAGCCGGCCTGGCGCAGTTCGTCAAACAGTTCTTCGTGCATGAGATGCACCTGCCGGAGGTTCGGCGCGAGCGGATTTCTCATCGCGTGAAAGCGATGTTTCACTCTTGCGCCCATATGCGCATCCCCTTCGACGCCGAGGCCTGCGACGAGGAGGATCGCTGGCACATTGGGTTTGCCGAACGTATGGCCTTTGCTGCGGCTCACGGCGGTGACAATGGCGGGCATGTTGCCGTTTTCTGCTGGTGACGGGTATCCGGGTCACCGCCATCCACGGCGACCTTGCCGGCGTGATGTGCTGAAGGAGGCCGACAGGTTGCCGCACCTCATCTGCACCCCTCCACCGGCCAGGACGCGTGCTCGCGATGGGAGCCCGAGTCCTGTCGATACGACTTTTGTTGAACCGCCCACATGGAGCAGAGTTCCGGGGCGCCATATCGGCGGCGGTCGTCCTGGCTACTCCTCGGCAAACTCGTCGCGGCGATAGCCTTGCGCGTACAAGAGCGCGGTGAGATCGCCATAGTCGATGCGCGCGGCGGCAGCCTCTGCGACCAGCGGTTTGGCCCGGAATGCGACGCCGAGGCCGGCCTCACCGATCATTTTCAGGTCATTAGCGCCGTCGCCTGCGACCAGGGTCTCGTGGCGGGCAAGGCCGAGCTTGCGGCGCAGTTCCCTGAGCGTCTCAAGCTTGGCGTCACGCCCCAGCACCGGCTCCTCGACCTGACCCAGAAAGCGCCCGTCATCCCCGACGAGGAGGCGGTTGCCGCGGTTCTCGTCAAAGCCGATCAGCGCCGCGATCCTCGCCGTGAACACCGTGAACCCGCCTGACACCAGGCATGTGTAGGCGCCATGGCGGCGCATGGTCCTGACGAGGGTGCGGCCCCCCGGCGTGAGCGTGATCCGCTTTGCTATCACCTCATCGACCGCGGCGGCGGGAAGCCCTGCGAGCAGCGCGACGCGCTCGCGCAGCGCTGGGGCGAATTCAATCTCGCCACGCATGGCGCGCTCGGTAATGGCGGCGACGCGCGCCTTCTGCCCGATGAAGCCGGCGAGTTCGTCGACGCATTCCTGGCCGATCATGGTGGAATCCATATCGGCGAGGAGCATGCGCTTGCGTCGACCCCCTGCTTGCTGCACCACCACATCGATCCTGGCGTCGCCCAAGGCCGCACGGAGGGCTGCGGCCATGGCGCGGTTGTCGCTTTCGCCGGGCGGGGTAAACGGGATATCGAGCGCGAAGCCGGGATCAAGCCATACCGGCGCGCCGGAAGCCGGCAGGCTGCGCGCCGCTCGCCGCCACATCTCGTCCCGCATCGGCTGCGCTGGATCGGCGATCAGGGTGGCGACATGGGTCATGTGACGTAAGGCGTTGAGGCGAGTATGTCGGGCGCAACGGCCGCCGGGTCCCGCCCGGGCCGGCCGTCGGCCCGGCCGAAGGGCCGGCCGCCTGCCGGGCGTCCATTGGCATACACCCCCCGGGGTTGATCAGCGGCGCGCGGCAGCCATACAGAATCGGATGCAATCCGTGCAAGACAACACGCAAGGCAATGTCGCGGTGCTTATCGCAGGGCCGACGGCGAGCGGCAAGTCTGCGCTCGCGCTCGCGCTCGCCGAGCGAATAGGCGGCGTGGTCGTCAACACGGATTCCATGCAGGTTTATCGCGATCTGCGAATCATCACGGCGCGGCCCAATGCGGCTGAGATGGCGCGCGTGCCGCACCTGCTTTACGGACACGTGGACGCAGCGGAAAATTATTCGGTGGGCCGCTTTCTGCGCGACGCCGCTGCGGCGCTCGACGAGGCGCGGGCGCAGGGCCGAGTACCGATTTTCACGGGCGGCAGCGGACTCTATTTCAAAGCGCTGATCGCCGGCCTCGCGGCGATCCCGCCGATACCAGGCGAAATCCGCGCCGCGGTGCGTTCGCAGCTCGAAGCGTGCGGCCCCGCGGCTCTCCATGCCGAACTCTCGCGCCGTGACCCCGTTGCGGCGGCGCGCCTGCGCCCCGCCGACCGAACCCGCATCGCCCGCGCGCTCGAAGTTGTTGAGGCCACCGGCCGCCCGATCACGGATTGGCGGCAAGAGGGGCTGCCGCCGCTGCTCGACGCTGCCGCCACTGCGAAAATCTTTCTCGCGCCCGATCGCGCAGAGCTCTACCGGCGAATCGACGCGCGTTTCGACGCCATGCTGTCGGCCGGCGCGCTCGATGAGGTGCGGGCGCTGGCGGCGCGACGCCTCGATCCGCTCCTGCCCGCCATGAAGGCGCACGGCGTGCCGTGGCTCATCCGCCATCTCTCCGGCGAAATATCACTGGCGGCCGCCGCAGCGGAGGCAAAGAAGGACACCCGCCATTACGCCAAGCGCCAGTTCACCTGGTTCCGCCATCAGCTTGCCGATTGGCCCCGTGTCGACCCCGCGACCGCCTGCGAGGCGCTGGTGCGGGAGATTGGCCGCTGAGGCGGGACGCGCCATGTCTCCTCCCTTACCCTCGCCTGCAAGCCGGGAAGGATGAGGGAGGCGGCTGCGGCGGCGATCCCTGCGGCCAGCACCCACCACGCCGGGCGCAGCCCGTAGGCAGCGTCGAAATGGGCGGCGAGAATCCTCCACGCATCGACGCCGGTGGCGGCCGCATGCCATGAGGTCTCCGCAGTTGCGGTGAGGGCAGCAGTTGCGAACGCCAGGCCCATGAGTCGAGCCGGCGTGACGTCTCTGGTATGACGGTGGACGAGGCGGTAGCCCATGAGCCAGGCCAAGAGGCCGAACATCAGCATCGGCTCGGACGTGTCGGTTTTCGAGCGCAACAGGAAGTGAATTAAGGACAGCGCGGCGATCGCGTAGATAGCGCCGTGCAAGCGGTTCCAATTCGCGCCGCCGAGCTTCATTACGGCGCGGTTGCTCGACGTTGCCGCCAAAATGGCGAGGCCGATCATTGCGGCAGTCCCGATGGTGAGATAGGTGCGCAGCAGGATTTCAAGCCCGACCTCGCCCCAGTCGAACTGCTGGCCGAGCGCATAGAGGCCGAAGTGCAATACCGTGAGGCCGAAGGCTCCGAGTCCCAGGATCCGCCGCGCTCGAATGAGGCGCGGCGCCGCCAGGACGCGTCGCGCCGGGCTGACAAGGAGCACGAGCCACAAGAGCCGCAGCGCCCAGTCTCCGCTGATGCGGATCGCCTCGGTCACGGGCCTCGCCCCCAGTTCGCCCGCATAGGCGAGCCCGGCAAGGTAGGCAGCGGGCGCCGCCGCGACCGCAAGCGCCGCCAGCTTCTCAGGCGGTGGGAGGCGGTCAAGGAATTGGCGAAAAATAGCTGCACCGCTTACGGTCCTCTCCCCCGCTTGCGGGGGAGGGTTAGGGAGGGAGCCTGATCCACGGCGCGGACTCGCCGCGCGACCCCCCTCCCCGCCCCTCCCCCGCAAGCGGGGGATGGGAAGTTCGCTGCGCGGCTTGACAGCGATCAGAGCTATTATTTCGCGGACAAGCCTGAGGGGCGCCGGCACGGGATCGGCGCCTCTACTTCGAAAGGCGGAAGAACAGGTCGTAAACCGCAATCAGTATCTCGACCACGATCAAGGTCGCGATGATAAATTCGAGCCGTGCGCTGCGCTCGGTATCAATGATGTCGGTCACGGCGCGCGTCGTCTCCTCAATGACCTCAAGCTTGTGGCGCAGGGCGTTCGCCCGTTCCTTCAGCTCATACTCGTCTTCAAGCCGCGCATAAAGCCGCTCGAGGTCAGCGCGGTCCCACAGCACGTCGGGCTTTTCCTCGATCGCGATGCGGCCGGACATGCGGTGATGAACCAGAAGCGCCTGGCCGATCAGGCGCAGCATGTTGCGGCGGTTGAAGGGAGCACGGCCGGTCAATGCAAGACGGCTCGCAAACGGCTCGATCAACTCGAGGACCTTGTTGACCTCTCGTTCATCGCGCACCAGGCCAACATTCTTTGCCAGCACGTCGGCGATCACGAGAAGCCGCGCCGGCGCCAGGTCCTTGACGGAAATCGGCCCGCCGATCTCGACCTGGTCGTCGCGATCCGGCGCGATCTCGATCGTTGCGACCTCGTCCTCGATCTTTGCCGCCAGGCCGGTCACACGCGGCCGGAGCCCCCGAAGCACCTCATCCTCCTCGATCGGCGACAGGCCGACAAGCACCACGCAGCCGTAGCGGAACAGGACGGCAAAGCCTGAGGAACCGACCTTGAATGCGAGCGGGGCGGTCGAGATCACGTCGCTGCGTTCGAGACCGGAGGTGTCGATTCGCTCGCCGAGTAGCAACGCACGGGCGGTGCAACGCACGGGTGGGACGGCGAGGGGTACGGGATCCGGCATGACGCAAGATTAAAGCATTATCCGGCTGACTTTAAGCGCGTCACCTTTGCGCCTGGAGTGATGATTCTCTCGACACATCCGGCGGATGCCCCCTGCGGGGCGCATAGGCAGGCGAGCTGCTCGGCGGCGCCGCCTCTTCTCAATCACGCACTGGTGATGTACATTTCGAAGCAACAACTGCCACAATGTTGGACGTGCCGAAGTCCCTACCCAAAAGGCAGTTCGCCTTGCCCGCGGCGGGCATCGCACATCTGGTGAACGCCGGTTCTCTTTTTGCGGCGTTACGATAAATAGCGGGTGTCTGCCTTGCTCTGCCCGAGGGGCATGCTATCCGCGAACATCAACGGGGGAAATAGATGAAGTCCCATATGAAGACATTATTGGCAGGTGCGGCGCTTCTTGCGATGGGCGGCGTCGCATTGGCGCATCATTCCTTCGCCATGTTCGATCAGGAACATCCGATCGATCTCGTTGGCGTCGTGAAAGAGTGGAAATACACTGCCCCGCACGCCTTCATCATTCTCGAAGTCAAGGACAAGGACGGCTCCAGCCAGGTGTGGAGCCTCGAAGGCGGCGCGCCGAGCGGACTCATCCGTGACGGATGGACCAGCAAGACGCTTAAGCCCGGCGACGAGGTTCAGGTCAAGGTCGACCCGCTGCGCAGCGGCGCTCCCGGCGGCGCGTGGAACGTCAACAAGATCAAATTTAAGAACGGCGACCCGATCGTCGTCACCCACTAACGGCGTTTCAAGCCGCAGGTTGCCGGTTTGCGGTCCGGACGGACGCCTGTGCGGCCAGCGCGGGCGGAGGTCCGGACGCAGTTTTTAGCGCAACATAGATTGGCTTTGCGTCGCCGACGCGCTGTCCCGCTCCCGTCCCACGACGCCATGAGGCTCTCAGCCGCCGGAGACGGCAGCCGTAGGCCCGAGGTGAACGCCAGCGAAATCCGGGGCAGCATTGCCGCGGAAACAGCCGGCCCGCGGATTTCGCTGCCGCTCTATCCGGGCTGCAAGGCCCGCCACAATAACGACCGGGATTGGAGCCTTCGGGGGATTAGGCTAAGCTCACGCGAAATTCCTGCGCGTGCGGAAGTCAAGTTGGGAGGATGAAGATGGTGAACCGAAGCGCAATCGCTGCACTCACTCTCGCGGCGGCGCTGGCGCTGCCGATCGCCGGGGCCTGGGCGTTCGATGAGTCGAAATATCCCGATTTTTCCGGCCAATGGCGCCGGCCGCCCGGCATCGGCATTCAATGGGATCAGACCAAACCTCTCGGCCGCGGCCAAGAGGCGCCTCTCACGCCGGAGTATCAGAAGGTTTTCGAGGCAAGCCTGGCGGATCAGGCAGCCGGCGGGCAGGGCAACGACCCGCCCTCCCGCTGCATGCCGTTCGGCCTGCCGCGCATCATGTCGGTGATCTTCCCGATGGAAATCGTCGTTACGCCAAAGACGACCCACATTCTCTTCGACTATGCGCTGCCTCGCCGCATCTATACGGACGGGCGTCCGTGGCCGAAGGAAATTGAGCCCAGCTTTTATGGCTATTCCATCGGCAGGTGGGTCGACGAGGATGGCGACGGCCGCTACGACGTGCTCGAGATCGAAACGCGCGGTTTCAAAGGGCCGCGCTCGTACGAGGCAACGGGCATCCCGCTCCATGAAGACAGCGAGTCCATCATCACGGAGCGTCTCTTTATTGACAAGGCCGACGCCGACACGCTGCATGACGTGATCACCGTCAACGATCACGCCCTGACTCGCCCGTGGACGGTCGATAAGCGCTACAAGCGCGATCACAATCCGATCTGGTTCCAGAACAATTGCTCCGAGGACAACCGTCATGTCTGGATCGGCGGGGAGCATTATGTTCTCAGCGGCGACGACCTCCTGATGCCGTCCAAGAAGGATCAGGCGCCGCCGGATCTGAGGTATTTCAAGAAGACCGCGAGGTGAGGCAAAGGTGCCGTTCAGGTGGCCTGACAATCGCCTGATTGAGCTGTTCGAAATCGAACATCCGATCATCCTGGCGCCGATGGCAGGCGCCATGGATGCCGCGTTGGCGGCGGAGGTGTCAGCAGCCGGGGGGCTCGGTTCGCTGCCGTGTGCAATGCTGACGTCGACACAGCTCCGCGAGCAGTTTGCCCAGATCCGTGCTGCGACCAGCAAGCCGGTCAACGTGAATTTCTTCTGTCACACGACGCCCGTTCCCAACAATGCGCTGGAAGCCCGGTGGCGGGAAAGGCTGAGGCCATACTACGAAGAGTTTGGAATTGATCCGGCGGCTTCCGTGCCGGCCAGCAACCGGGCGCCTTTTGACGCGGCATTCTGCGAAGTGGTCGAAGAACTCAAGCCGCAGGTCGTCAGCTTTCACTTCGGTCTTCCGGCAGACGGCCTGCTTCGGCGCGTAAAGGCCGCAGGCTGCCGCGTGATCAGCTCTGCCACCACCACCGCCGAGGCGATTTGGCTCGAACAGCGCGGGGTCGATGCCGTGATCGCACAAGGCTTTGAGGCCGGCGGCCATCGTGGGATGTTTCTCACCGATAACATCGCCGCCCAGGTCGGCACCTTTGCGTTGGTTCCGCAAATTGTCGATAACGTAAAGGTGCCGGTGATTGCGGCGGGCGCCATCGGCGACGCCCGGGGAATCGCGGCTGCCTTCGCGCTCGGCGCCTGCGGCGTGCAGATCGGCACCGCCTATTTGCACTGTCCCGAGGCCAAAATCGCGGCGCCCCATCGCGCCGCAATGCGCTCGGCGCGCGACGATGCCACCGCCCTCACCAATCTGATGACGGGGCGGCCGGCAAGGGGCTTCATCAACCGCGTCATGCAGGAGATTGGACCGATCAGCGATGTGGTCCCTCAATTTCCGCTTGCGGCCGCCGCGCTGGCCCCGTTGCGAGCAATGGCGGAAGCGGCCGGATCCGGCGCCTTTTCGCCGATGTGGTCCGGACAAGCCGCGGCGCTAGGGCGTGAGATAGGCGCCGCAGAGCTTACGAAGAGACTGGCGGCCGAGGCGCAGGATCAATTGCGGCGGCTTGGGGCGCTGTCTTAAGATCGGTGTGCCCGGACTCTCGCAAAGACCAGCTTTGAGGACGGCGGGCCGATATCGCCAGCAAAGATTTTAACGTTTTTAACGTGGAGGAAACGCATGACACTGAAGACCTTCTCAAGATACCTGGCCGCCGGCGTCGCTTTTGGCGCCATGGCGGCGGCGGCGCACGCGGCCGATAACCGCGGCGTGGTTGAGGGCGTCGTCAATAACGCAGCCGGCCAGCCGGTTGCCGGCGCCATGGTGAAGCTCATCAATGCCGACCGCCGTCTGACCTTCATGGTGGTAAGCCAGGACCAAGGACGCTTTGCGGCCAACGACCTGCCGCCCGGCCAATATGTGGTTCAAGGCATCGGCGGCGGCTTCGAAAGCAACAAATCGGCGCCGGTCAATGTCGAAGGCGGCAAGAACGCCAAGATCGACCTGACGCTTGCCAATAAGCAGGGCCCCATGCTGCCCCCCGCGTGGCCGCAGCGCATCCCGGAAGAGCAGATCAAGAGCGTATCGCTCGATCTGCCGCCCGGCGACGGACAATCTCTCGTAGAGGCGCGGTGCACCACCTGCCACAATCTCCAGCGCATCGTCGTCAAGCGCACCACGCTGCCCGAATGGGAGCACATCATCGAGCGCATGCGTGGCCAGATGGCCATCCAGAACGTTCCGGATCTTTCCAATCAGGAAGCGGCGACGATCGCGAACTACCTCACCGCCAATTTCAAGCCGGAGCAGCCCTATGACGGCAACAGCCGGCTGCCGCGCGAACTCTTGACCGGCAAGGCCACGAAATATCGCGCCGTTACCTATGATCTCGTTAATCACTATGCGGAGCCGCACGATGTCGCCGCCGATCCGCAGGGCAACGGCTGGGTAGCGGAGCGCGCCGGCAAGCTCGGCCGCTTCGATCCCAGAACGTACGAGTTCGTCGAGGTGGCGCCGCCGCCTGGGCCGGCAGCCCCCAATCGCCAACGCCTCGGCAATCCGCAGATCGACAAGAACGGCATCTTGTGGGTGGCGGATGGCCCCAACGGCCGGTGGCTGAGCTACGACACCAAGTATAACAAGTTCGCGAGCTTCCAGTGGCCCAAGGGTCACGGCAACGCCGGCGGCAACAGCATGGCGGTGCATCCCGACGGCACCATTTATGCAACCGGCCTTGGCAGAGAGGTGCGCGCGCTCAATCCGGAAAAAGTGGAATTCAAATTCTACGAGTCTCCGAGCGCCCACGGCAAACAGGAGCCCGGCGCCTATGGCCTCGCGGTCGCCGGCGACGGATCGGTGTGGTGGGCCGAGGACAATATCGACAAGATGGCGCGCATCGATCCCGCCACCGGCAAGGTGGAGGAATATGCGATCCCCTATAGCGAGGGACACGCCTTCCCGCGCCGCATGAACAGCGATGCCCATGGCGACCTGTGGGTCGCGCTCTGGCAGGCCGGCAAGCTCATGAAGATCGACTACAAGACCAGGGAGATGAAGATCTTCTCGCCGCCGACCGCCAACGCCGGCGCCTATTCGGTGGTGGTCGACAAGCAGAACGACCTTGTCTGGGTGAGCGAACACAAGGTCGACAAGATCGCCCGCTTCAATCCGAAGACGGAAGAATGGGTCGAATTCCCGCTGCCCGAAGCGCAGTCGGATCCCCGCCGCATCGACATCGATCCGACCAATCCGAATCGGATCTATTTCAGCGGCAACACCGCCGGCCGTGTCGGCTTCGTGGAGGTGCTGCCGTAGCGTGAACGAAGGTTGAATGCATGCCGGGCGCGATTCGGGTCTTGATCGGACCGGATCGCGCCCGCTGCTTTAGAATGGATTTCGATCGACCGGGGTCAGTTTGCTGATGGCCAACCGCGTCTGTGAGGGCCTTCGTTTCGTTTTCGACAGCGGGTCCCGGTCAACTTGTGGCATGGGCAAAGGCGCAGCCGAAATCGGCTGTTGCCGATTTCGGCGCTGTTGACTGCCGAAGCCGGGCGAGCCCGACTTCGGTGCGCCGGGCCCACCAGCGCGCGGCCCTTCGACGGCGGGCGGGCACGCTTCGGCTTGCCCACCTACGACACGACGTTTCCCGCGAGCGCGGCCTCACTCGTTCTGGAGAACGACCGCGGTCAGTCCTCTCCCGTAAAGCCGGCGATCTTCCAGCCGGTTGCGTCCTTGACGTAGCAGAGCTGGTCGGTCTCAAGCGATGAGATCAGCTCCGTCGATACGAATCCGACCTTTCCGGACGGTGCGACGATTCGCAGGAACTGCGGCTCCTGCGCCGCCGCTCCGGCGGGCGACTGTTCCGGCATGACGCGAACGAGATGGAGGCCGAGCTTCTCGATCACGGGGGAGTCGGCTTTCGCCGCAGCGTGCACCTCGACGTCCGGCCTGGCGGGGTAGCCCCACTCGCTGGGGTCGGTGCCGGTGTCCTTCGCCATCCGATCGGCAGCCGCCTCATCGAACTTCGGAATTGCCGGAGCGCACATGATCCCCTTGCGCTCCGGCACCGGTTCGAGGGTCGCTTCATTCGCCGCTTCGGCCAAAGCCTCCCAGCCTGCGCCGTCTTTGTTGTCGAGGTCGATCGCAGCCGCCAAATTGTCGATGCCGGATTTTTTCTTGTCGGCTTTATCGCCCTTTTCACCCATCCAGAAGAAGTTGCGGACGACGAGCCGCGCCAGCGCGGCACGGTCTTTTCGGCTGGCGATGTCGCTGAGCTGTTTGCGGAACGCCACGAAACTCGGGTCGTTGTACGGCTGCGCCGGGGTCACCGGAATTGCCTTGTAGGGTTTCGGCGGAGCGAGTTGCCGGGGCTGCCCCTGTGCGGCCTGGCCGGACTGCCCGGGCGGTCCAGAGGGCTGGCTCTGCCCGGGGCCCGGCGCAAGCTGACCTGGGCGCGGCGCCTGGGCTTGCGCCGGCGCCGAACAGAGCACTACGGCAGCGAAGGCCGAAACCAGCAATGAAGGGAGGGCCAAAGCGGAATGCGGCATTGGAGCGGCTCCAAGGTGTTGAGGAAGGATGCTGAAATTTATGCGCCAAGTGGGGTGCAATTGCGACGGCCAAGACTTTTCCTTGTCAGCGGAGCCGCGCGCAACCGGCAATCGGAACCGGGCGGTGGGCGGCGAGTTGGCCTTCCGGTCGGCGTCACAGCATCCGGAACGGCGGTTGATCTTGAACAGAAGCACCATCTCGCAGCTGCGCGACGATATCGATACTGGCCGCACTGGCGACAAAGTCGATTGGCCGGATCCGGCCGCTGCGCCGCTCGGCACCGACGAGGAGGCGGCCGGCACGCCGCCGGATTCGTGGGCTGTCGAGACGGCGCGAACGCTTGAGATATCGCGGCCATGCAAGTCGATTGCGCAGCGTGGCGTGGGAGCAGGGTGGCTGCTGATCGCTTTCGCCGCAGCGCTCGGAATGGGATTGGTGGCATGGCTGCTCTGGCAAAGCGGGTGGGGCCCCGGGCTGACGGGGCTGCGCCCTCCTGAAAGCCGCGAAGGAGCCGCCATGCCGCCTCGCGTCGTCATTGCCGGCGCGGGTTTCGGCGGGCTGGAGGCCGCAAAGGCGCTCGCCCGGGCGCCCGTTCGCCTGCCCGGTCGGCCATTCGGGGAGATCCGGAGAGTCGCGACAGCGCGGGAAAAAGGCGCGATAGACCGCGATAGACCAAGGAATGCGGTCTAGTATTAAGATGCTGCACAAAGAAGCTGGAAGCGGCGGTAGCGATGCTCGATCCGCCAAAAGAAGACCAACCCCATCGAATCCGTCAATTGTCGAGCCTCAATGATTTTTTAAGTCGAGTTCGTTGATCCGATAAATCGCGTCGATGGAGCCCAATTCGGCTGCCTTCACGTACCAATCTCGCGCCTGAGCGGCGTCGGCCAGGGAGTTGTTTACGGTGATATTGAGGCGCCTCAGCACGCGGGGATCGTAAGTTCCGCCCAGCTCCAGCGCCGCTCGCTCGTCACCGCGCTCGTACGCGCGCCGCAGGACAATGCGCGCGGCGGGGATGTCGCCCGCCGCGACGAGCGCGCGCGCACGCTCAATCATGCTGGCCGTCTCGTCGCGGTCCAGCGACAACGCGGCGGGCCGAGGCGACCGCGCCTGGGGCAATGCCGCTTGCGGCGAGCCTATGCTCTTCACGCCCGGCGCCGCGTCCTGTTGAAGCGCGGCGAGGCGGTTTTGCGCCAATTCGACGAATACCCCCTTGGGAAATCTCGTCAGATAGGCCTTGAAATCAGCCGGATTGCGGCTCGCTTTAATGGACTCCCAAAACATGCTGTCGAGCGTCACCAGGGATTGCGCCGGCGATGCAGCGGCGACCACCGGCGGCGGCAAGAAATAAAAATCGCCCTCCAATGAGGAGTTTTGCCACGGGCGTTGCATCCCGTTCGTCTCCTCGACCACATCCCTGGTTACGCGCGCCAACAGGCTCTTGATCTCGAGCCCGGGGGTCTCGATGTGCTTGAGCAGAGCACCCGTAAACGGGCTGTTTCTCTTGGCGCCAACGCCGTCAATCGCGACCTGTCCGGGCCCGGTCGAGAATGCGACCAGAACGCCGCCGAGCGTCACATCGACCCGCGCCAGACCGTGGGGCGATACGCCGCGCCGCGTCACAGCCAAACGTCGAGAAAACGGATTGTCGCGGCAGGCGTCGAGAAAGACGATCGAGATTCTTGCGGCGCCGTCCGCCTGCTCCTGAACCGCATTCAGATCAATGGCCTCGAAGCGGATGTCACGCTCCGTGGCGAGGTTTGCGCTGGCCGGCAGCAGCCAGTTGCGTGCGGCCCACTCAAGCGCATGCCCCGAGAAGTAAAACAGGCTGACGTCAGCGTTGACGGACCGATCTCCGTAGCGGCGGACGGCTCCCTCAAGCGCCAGTCGATTTGGGTCAAGGAGCGTTTCGACATCGAAGTTCAACCGCTTCAACGCCGCCGCCATGTCATTTGCATCGTTAAGCGTGTTGGCGAGGCGTCCCGCATGTTCATAATTCGAGACGCCGACCACCAGGGCGACCCGGCCTCCGGCGAGCGCGTTCGCCAGCATTGAAAACCATAGCGCCGCAGCAAAAACGCCTCGAAGCATTCCCGTGACCTCAAAAAAATTTCGGTTTTGCGCAGAGGAAAAACAGTAATTCCGTGCTTCCTGATGCTCGTATTCTTAAAGTGATTCGGCGGCTCCATTGCGTAAATGCGCGATGCGGGGTGACAGGCTGCGCGCCGCTTGCTCGGGGGCAACAATTTGCAGGCACGCGATGACCTTGCCCAAGGCGGCGGCAGCGACCATGCCGGGACGGATCCGCTGGTGATGGTCATCAATAACATGACATAAATGTCAGCTTAGGCCGGCCCGGCGCGCGGCTGCTCGCAATGCAGCGATGCGTCGCATAACATTTTGGCATAACATTGTCGCGCGGCGCAGCCGGCTTTATCTTTTCCCCGGCCGCTCGTGCACGGCCGCATAGTATCGGAGCAATTCTCGCCGACGACTCCAGGTAATCACACATGCGCCCGCGCGGAATGACGCCGGCAACATTGCAATCCTGGCTGGAAGCGTCTGAGAGGGACCCTGACCGGGCAAGCCTGGCCACGACCCGGCAGAGGGCCAGTCCTTCAACCTGGCCGGAATCCGCTCTACACTCGCACGATGGCGAAACTGATAACTCCGCGCTGGGGTTGGGCGCTGACCGGGTCGGGCCATTTCTTCAAGGAATGCCTGGCGATGATTGCCGGACTCGAGAATGTCGACTTGTTCGTGAGCAAGGCTGCGGCGGAGGTCGTGCGCATGTACCGGCAGCAGTTCAATTTGCCGAAGTCCGCGCGCATCATCCGCGATACGACAGCGAGCGCTGCGCCGGTCGGCCTGTTCTATTATGGCGTCTATCACACGCTGGTGGTTGCGCCCGCCACGTCGAATACAGTGGCGAAATGCGTGTTCGGCATATCCGACACGCTCGTGACCAACGTCTTTGCTCAGGCCGGCAAATGCCGCGTTCCGACCATCGTATTTGCCTGCGATACCGCCCCCGAGCTCACAACCGAAGCGCCCAAAGGCATGGTTAAAGTCTATCCTCGCAACATCGATCTGGAGAATACCGCGCGGTTGAAATCCTTTGAGTCGACGCTCGTGGTCGAAACACTTGAGGAGCTGCGGGATGGCCTTGATCGCCGCAAGCGCGAAATCGCCCCCTCCCTGCCATCCCCCGCAAGCGGGCGAGGCTAGGGAAGGGGCAGACCGATGGCTGACCGGATCCTATTTTTGACCGGGCGCCTGGCGCGCGCGAGACTGGAGGCGGTCCTGGCGGACGCCGGCGATCTCGGATTCGAGTGGTCGGTCGTCGACGTCGGCGTGAAGGTGGCGGCGCTGATGACCGAAGCCATCATCGCGCGGCGCCTGAAGCGGCCGATCGATGCCGATCGCGTCATGCTGCCCGGCCGCTGCCGCGTCGATCTGGAGCGCCTCGCCAGATCATTCAATGTCCCATTCGAGCGCGGTCCGGACGAGCTGAAGGACCTGCCGGCCTATTTCGGCGGACGTGGCCGCACGCTTGATCTCTCCCGCCATGACATGCGCATTTTTGCTGAGATCGTTGATGCCTCTGCCCTGACGGTTGAGCAAATCGTCGACCGCGCCACAGCCATGCGCGCGGCGGGCGCGGACGTGATCGACGTTGGCTGCCGGCCGGACACCCCGTTCCGGCATCTTGAGGACGCCATCCGGGCGCTGCGGGCGAACGGCTTTGCGGTCAGCGTCGATTCGGCCGCGAGCGACGAATTGCGGCGGGGCGGCGCCGCGGGCGCGGATTTCCTGCTGAGCCTGACGGAGAAGACGCTCGACATTGCGGCCGATACCGGGGCCACCCCGATCCTCATTCCGGCGCAGCACGGAAACGTTGCGTCCCTGCTGCGCGCGGCGGAGGCCGCCGCGCGACGCGGAATCCCCGCGATCCTCGATCCCGTGATTGACCCCATCCATTTCGGGTTCATGGCCTCGCTCGGCCGTTACGCCGAGCTGCGGCGCGCCATGCCAGAGGCGGAAATCCTCATGGGCACGGGCAACCTGACCGAGCTCACCGATGCGGACTCCGCTGGCGTAACCGCGATGCTGCTCGGAATCTGCTCGGAACTCAACATTCGCAATCTCCTCGTCGTCCAGGTCAGCCCGCATACCCGCCGCACGATCGAGGAGCACGATGCGGCGCGGCGGATCATGTTCGCAGCGCGCGCCGACGGCGGCCTGCCGAAGGATTACGGGGATGCGCTGCTTGCCCTTCACGAGCGGCGGCCGTTCCCCAACACGCCGCGCGAGATCGCCGAATTCGCCAAGCAGGTGAAGGACGACAATTTCCGCATCGAGGTCGCGGAGGATGGCATCCATGTCTACAACCGAAATGGCCATCACGTCGCGCAGGATGCGATGTCGCTCTACCCGGAGCTTGGCGTTGCGGCGGACGGCGCTCACGCCTTTTATCTCGGCGCCGAGTTGATGAAGGCAGAGATCGCATGGCGGCTCGGCAAGCGTTATGCGCAGGACGCGCCGCTTGCCTGGGGGTGCGCCGTCGACCGGCCAAGCGAAGATATGGCGCGGCCATCCGCTGGAGGCCCCACGCTGCGATCCGCCAGGTCGGGCGGGGTAATCGCGTGCGGCGCGGCCATCCCTTCTCCCTCCCCACAAGGGGTAGGGGAGCAGGCAGGCAATGCCGCGCACGGTCGCCCCGCCAGGTCGGAGCGTTGATGCCGATGATCCGCGAAACCATCGTCACGACGGCCGGTCCCGCCGGTCTCGTCCACATGGCCCCGCTCGGCCTCATTGCGGACGGAGAGGGATGGATCATCGCGCCGTTTCGCCCGTCGAAGACGCTCGACAATTTGCGCGCCATGCCCTTTGCGGTGGCGAATTATACCGATGATGTGCGTATTTTCGCCGGCTGCCTCACTGGACGCCATGAGTGGCCGACGGTCGCCTCCGATGAGGTGCCGGTGCGACGTCTTGCCGGCGCACTTGCTCACGCGGAGCTCGCGGTGGATCGGGTGACCGAGGATGAAGAACGCCCGCGCTTCCATTGCCGCGTGCTGCGCCTTGCAACCCACGCGCCCTTTCTGGGATTCAATCGCGCCCAGGCCGCCGTCATCGAAGCTGCGATCCTGGTGAGCCGTCTTGAGATGCTGCCGCGCGACAAGATCGAAAAGGAGGTCGCCTATCTCCAGATTGCGGTCGGCAAGACCGCGGGGCCAGCAGAGCGGCAGGCCTGGCAATGGCTGATGGAGAGGATTGCGGCGCGGTATTCCGGCCCAGCTCCGGCCGCGGGCGATCGCAAGGGTCGCCCTCATTGGCGTTAAATTAAGGCCACCCGGCCTCAATAAGAAATCGATGCGGCGCTGAGCGCGCCCGCGGCGAGCGACGCCGATCCCAGCCAGATCGCCGGCGCGAGATCTCCTGCGGCGATGCGCTGCGGAAGGTTGGGGACCGGAATGCGCGCGGCGAAATAGACGATGACCTGCACGATCAACGCGATCACGCCCCAGATCATGCAATCGATGAGATTCTCCGTATGCGCGACCACGCTGGTGACCGGCAGCGTAAAGCCCAGCAAGCTGAGGCCCAACGCAATCGCGGCCCCGGGCACATTGCTCCGGATCAATGCGAACTCGTCATCGGGGGTGATGCGCGTGTAGACGATCAGATAGACAATGACGATCGCGAATGCGGTGGAGAAATACGCCAAGTACGTCGGGAGCCCGGCCAAAGACTGCAATATCATTCTGTCCGCTCCTCCGGTCGCGCTGTCGGCTGACGCGTCATCGTGCGGGTGATCTTGAGAGATTAGCGGGTTCAGGATTTCAAAAATCAGTTTTCAAGACATTCCGCCCCGCTTTTTCAGTGGAAAACTGCCGCGATGCAGTTGCCCACGACAAATCTACCCTTTTTCCGCGAGCGCGGGCGTCCCGGCAGCATCCTGTTCAGAAGAAAGACCCGGCGGGCACGGCGGGACGCCTGCGCTGCCGGGGAAGGAAGGGCGTCGACTTTGAGAAAGTGGCGGAGATGTTGAGTTCGCTCGCCAGCCCGTCGAAGCTGTTTCGCAGCAACGGCGGTATGGGGATGCCACGTGCGAGCCGCTCGATCCGCCTGTTATGGCTTTGCTCTCCGGGGAGCCAGCTCCGCTCGACGCCGGGCAACCGCTGCGATTTTCGCATCAGCCCGGACCAGTCCGATCAAGCCGGTCCGTGCCGCAGGAATTGGGCCGCGGCGAAATCCAGTCATTGTCACGCCGCGCGGCAATGCGCTCCCCGGGTTTCGCTCGCCGCTCAACACGGGCTGCAGGGCCGCGATTCGATCAGCCCCGTTCCAATCCCGTCCACCCGTAGACAATCCGGTTAAGATCAGGGAATGTCGCAAATCCGCCTGCGCGCGGTGCAGTCATGATCTGGAGTTGACCGAATGCCGTTTCCGCGGGCCTCGAAGGCCCTTTCGCGTTTTACCGTGTTGGATTTGACCCGGGTTCGCGCGGGCCCGACCTGTGTCCGGCAGCTCGCCGACTGGGGCGCCAACGTCATCAAGATCGAAACCCCCGCTCACCTGGAGAGCGGCGAGCCGCTCGGCGGCCCGCGCGACGGCCCCGACTTCATGAACTTGCATCGCAACAAGCGCAGCATGACGCTCAACCTAAAGTCGGCGGAGGGCGTCGCGGTGTTCAAGAAGATGGTCAAGAAAGCCGACGTGGTGGTGGAGAACTTCCGTCCGGACGTGAAGGCGCGGCTCGGCATCGATTACAAGGCGCTGCGCAAGGTCAATCCGCGCCTCATCTATGCGAGCATTTCCGGCTTCGGCCAGGATGGCCCCTATGCGGACCGGCCGGGCTTCGATCAGATCGCCCAGGGCATGGGCGGCCTGATGTCGATCACCGGCGAACCAGGTCAGGGACCTTTGCGGGCGGGCATCCCGATCGCCGACCTTTCGGCCGGCCTGTTCTGCGCCATGGGCGTCCTCATCGCCCTGCTTGAGCGGGAGAAGTCGCATAAAGGTCAGCAGATTGAAACCTCCCTGTTGCAAGCTCAGATCTTCATGCTCGATTTCCAGGCAGCGCGGTGGCTCGTGAAGGGCGAGGTCGCGAAGCAGGCGGGCAACAATCACCCCACCAGCATTCCGACCGGCGTCTTCAAGACCTCGGACGGCTATATCAATATCGCCACCGCCGGCCAGAAGATCTGGGAGCGTTTCTGTCACGCGCTCGAGGCTCCAAAGCTGATCGAGAGGCCGGAATACGCCACCGGGCCAAACCGATCGAAAAATCGCGACGCCCTCAATGCGGAGATCAACCAGTTGACCGCGCGGCGTCCGAGCGCCGAGTGGGTCGAGCGCTTCAACAAAGCCGGGGTGCCGTGCGGTCCGATCTACACCATCGATCAGATGTTCGCCGATGCGCAGGTCAAGCATGTCGGGATGGCGCAGCCGGTCAAGACCAAAGACAAGCAAGCATTGACGCTGGTCGGCCAGCCGGTGTCGCTGTCGCGCACGCCGAGCAAATTGGCGGCGCCGCCGCCAGGCCTCGGCGAGCACACCGATGCGGTGCTGAAGGAATTCGGATTCAGCGCCAAGCAGATCGCAGCGCTGCGACAAGCCAATGCGATTTGAGCAGGCGACATCCGGGGTGGATTGCGCTGACGTTGCATCGCCT
>JAJPKK010000287.1 GCA_021323775.1 Hyphomicrobiales bacterium | reverse complement strand
GCCATCACCGTCTACGTCGTCTTCCCCTCCTGGCAACAGCTCATGGCCACCCTCGCCTTCGACAAACCGCTCGCCAGACCCCCATAGGTCAAAATGAGAATTGCTGCGTCTCTCGCTGTTGACCCGGCGAGCCGGGTATTGCTATCGTAAAATGCCGTACAGGCCGCCGCAGGCCTACGCAAGATAGCGCACTCCGCAGCCGGCGGCAATCGATCAGCATCGTGACTGATCGTGACTGCATAGAGCAGCGCTTGCTCTCCGCCGACGGCGCGCCGCGTCGCCGGCTCCTCGCCGTTGCGCTCAAGTACGACAAGCAGGGGCGTCGGGGTCGCGTCTCACATGCATATGCGCCTCCCCTATCGCCGCTCCGCGCGGTCTTCAGCCAGCGCACGGTGCACGGCCCGCAGCGCCGTCTACATCATTTCGGTGTCGGGGCCGGCGTGAAACTCGACCCAGGCGAATTCCCAATCCGCCGGATTCTCCGACACCGGCGCGCCTTTGGCCGCCGGGTCGACGCGGCTCTTAAGGCGCATCATCAAGGCTTTGTCGCCGTCGCTGAAACGCGTCTCGATTCGTGTGACGGGCGGCCGGACGTCGGTCCATCGCTCGATCAGGTCTGCGTTTTGCGGATAGCCGATGGCGGATCGGTACTCTCCCGCGAGCACCTGCACCTGCCGGAGATCGTCGATCGATGCCCGACGGTAAACGTAAAGCCCATAAGTTCCAGCCGGCATCACGGCGCTGTTCATGAGGTAGACGGTCATGGAGCCACCGCGGCCGGCCCGCTCCGGCTCTATGCCGGAACCTCGTTGGCGTTGGCCGCTTTCGCGCGGCCGAAATCTCCCTGTACGACGTTGCCGGCCGGCGGATTGACGATGCGCTCGATCAGCGCGGCCAGCGCCTCGAAGGCGCGGCGCTTTTCCGGCAGATACTCATATTTGTCGTAAACGCCCCGCACGCCGCCGATAACGTGGCCCAGACACCGTTCGGCATGGTCGCTCGGCACGCCGGCCCGGCTCATCAGCGAGCGCGCCGTGCGCCGCAGGTCATGCAGCGTCCAGTTCGGCGGCGGCTGGGCTTCCGGGTCCTGCTTGCGCAGTTCGGTCAACACCTTGGCGTCGAAGGCGCGCTTGAACTTCGAGAAGCCGGCAATCGGATGCTCGCCGTCCGTAGTGAAGATCAGCCCGGCCTTGCCGACCTTGGGCGCCTTGGCGAGCACGGCCTGTGCCGCGGGAGAAAGCGGGATCACCAATTCGAGGCCGGTCTTGTAGCGCGCTTGCGGGATCGTCCATTCGTCGCCGGACACCTCGCCCCGCCGCATGGCGGCGGCTTCCGTGCGCCGCGTCGCCGTCAGCAAGAGGAACTGCACCAGACAGGAAAACACGTTCGGCGAGGCTTCTGCGGCCCGCCATACGGCGCGCAATTCGTCGTCCGACAGGATGCGCTTGCCGGCGCGCTCGCGGGGCTTGACGCGGCCCATCCCGCGCACAATCGGCGAGCGGAAATCATCATCGCGCGAGGCGTGCCAGTTGAACACCCTGGATAAGTAGGCCAGCGTTACATGCGCCATACGCGGCCCGCGTTCATCCTCGATCTTGTCGAGCAAGCGGTTGATTTCCGACCGCTTGATTTCCCCGACGTGGCGGCTGGCGATCTTATCCCGGTAAATGAGGCGTTCGAACACCGCGAGGCGCTGCGGGGCCGACCGAAGCTTGCCGCTGAATGTGGCTTTGCCGTCCGCGTTGCGCGTCATTCCGCCTTCGCGGGCGAGGTAATCTTCACAGAGTGCTTTGAGCGTTTCGCTTGTGGCGCGTTCCGCCTTGCGGCGTTCGGCCAGCGGGTCACCGCCTTTGGCGACGGCGCCAAGGATGGCCTTCGCCTCTCTGCGGGCGTCCGTCAGCGTAAGGCCGGCCTTCAGGTGCATCCGCCGCTTACGGCCGCCGGTGCGGTAGCTCACCACGTAGCTCTTGTGGCCGTTCCGGGTCACCGCCAGCCCGAAGCCGGGCAATGCCGCGTCCCAATAGACGACTTCGGCGCCTGCCACCGGCGGGGACGCCTTGTCGATAAAGGCGGGGGTCAGCTTTGCGCGCATGACGTGGCCTATGACTCACCATCAACTCACCACGCCTATAGAATGTACCCGGAAGCGCACGGAAGCAAGGGGAAGCGATAAATATCGACGGAATGGGGATTACTGAGAGGGCTGGTAGAACGAGGAAGCGATTTGGATAGGAACGAAGTCCAGAACATACAATTTGTAATCACGGGGCCGAAGGTTCGAATCCCTCAGCCGGCACCAAATAAGCCTCTGAAAATCAAAGATATTTTTGTGTCCTCAGCCGGCGTTTTAAGCCTCAAAAATTGCCGGGTGACACATTAGGGACACAAAATAGGTCCGTATCCCCGTCCCTTCCCGAGCTGCTCTGCGTCGGCTGCCTGCGCGAACTCGCCCGCGAGGCGCCGATGGACGGCCTCGAAGTGCGCGTGTGGCGCGCGGAGGTGCTGTGACATGCCCGCCTATGTGCAGCCCGGCCCCGGCGCCATCGCGCTCGTCTTCGAGCGCGACGGCGAAGAGCCCGAGGCGCGGCTTGTCCCGCGCGGCGACGGCGAACGGGCGCTCCTCTACGCGGTCACCATGCTGATCCAGCAGCGCCGGCTTTACGTCGGCGACCGGCTGTCGGTGCGCGCTGCAATCGACGCAGACGTGCCCGGCTTCCCCGCGGTTCCCAATCAGAACCGCGGGGAAAGCAGCCCCGCACCCTAAGCCGCAACTCCCCGGCCGGCGCTCCCGCGGGCGCCGGCCCTTTTCCTTCCGATAACTGATGTTCTCTACGGCAATCAGCGGTGATCTCGCGCTTCCTGAAGCTCACGAATCAAACGTTCCGCCGTCTCAAGTCGAACTGCCAAAGCAGCATTCTCAGCCTGCACACGGTCTACATGCTCGTGCAGCGCTTCAATCTCGCCCTTCGTGGCGTTTTCACGGGCAAAATCATTGAAGGCAGTCGTCAGCATGCGGACTTCCCGCTGCGTCGTGATCAAGTGGCGATTCAATAGGGGCAGGCCGTCCAATTTCGCCTTGATAGGCACCAACTCGGCCTTCAACTCGGCAAGCCCCGTACGCAGCTCCGTCCGCACTGCGGCAAGCTCAGTATGAAGCTCCGACCGCAAGCCGGTGAGATTGGCATCAATCGCCTTGAGAATTTCCTCAGTTCCATTTGCGGACATCAATACCTGCATCCCGGCTCCTACGCCGGCCGGGACGGCTGAGCGCCAACATAGCCACGGCGCTCCCCTCCGGCAAGGCAAGGTTCGGGAATAACTGTTATCGCCTACTGAACCGCGTAAAACAGCACGTTGAGCGTGGTCGCTGTGCTGGCGATGAAGCGCACCGCCGACAGCGGCGAGGTCGTGAATGTCCATGTCTGGCCGGCGGCAAGCGGAAAGCCCACTGTCGAGGTCGGCGCAACGCCGTCGTCGCGGAAGGTGACGGCGCCCACCGCCTCAACGATCGCGATGACCGGCCCCAGCGTGTCGGCGGGACCGGAGGGAATGCCGCCGCTGCAACTGGCGAAGCCGACCGCTGAGGTGGGAACGGCGAGCTGGCAGTAGCCGAGCGGCACAAGCGGCGCGGCGGAGGTCCAAACTTTCTGAGGCAGTTGCTGCGCGCCGGCCGGCGCGGCAAGCGCGGCGAGAAGCGCAAGAACTGCGAGGCGGAATCTCACAGCGCCCGCTCCGGCGCCGGGTTCGCGGCCGGATCGATGCGATGCAGCTGCATCGCGGCGCGGCTCGGATTGACCGGGCCCGGCTCGGCCGCGCCGGCGATCGGCGTCTCCGGCGCGGCGGGCGCGCCGGCGCCGCTGCCGGACATGCTGGCAGAAGAGTCAAAATCGGGGGTCATTGAATAATCCTCCTCGAGAACTCGATGGTCCGTCGCAGCACATCCGCAAATGTCGGCGCGGCAAAACCGGGAATCACGGCTGAAGCGTAACACAGCGTCCACCACGCGCGTCCGGCCGCGGCAAGCTCATCGTCAGTGGCGCCGAGATCGTCACATGCGGCGAGGATTTCGGCGCCGGTGATGCTATGGCCGCCGGGCAGCGGAAATGGCGCGGCGAGATCAACATCTACATGAGGGTCGGGAAAAGGCATTACCGGCTCCTAAGTGTTAGCGCGCCAGAAGCCGGCGCGTCCGCGGCCGAACGGCGAACTTGTGCGGCTTTGGCCTTTACGGCCGCGGCCTTCGCTTTTTTGGCTTTTTCTGCGAGCCCTCGATCCGTCGTCGTCTCCTCAGCCGGCCGGACTCGCCCGGCGCTGCATGCCATCGGCGAATTTGCGCCGCGTGCCCACATCGGCCCGCGGCGCTCCGGCGTGGGACAACTGTTCCGGGCCGCCGCGCATCGCTGAGACCGTCCGTTTTCTGGCGCGCCAGCGCTGTGGCGCATCGCCATAGCGCAGCAAACTTCGCGTGCCTCGAAATTCGATCTCGCCGGCCGTCACCGCGCCGGAGGTGTACCAGCCGCGGCCGGTCTTGCCGGCGCGCCGGCGCTCGATGGCGCCGGCCGTCCCAGCTCGATTGGTCTGGTGTCTATTTTCGGTCATATCCATCGGCCGCAAACTCCGGCAGCTCGCGCAGCCAGGCGAGCAGCGCCTCGCCTGTCGCAGCCGGGAGATCGCGAAACCGCCGCCATGGAGGCGGCGTCTCGAAGGGGTCGAACCCGCAGGTGCGGGCGAGCCGATCGCTGATCTCGGTTGGGCGCGGCGGCGGCAGCGCGTGCGCTGCCAGCCAGCCCGCAAGCGTCACCGTCGGCGGCGGCGGAGGAGGCGGCGGCGCGAATACGTCGCCGGACGGCGGGTCAGCCGGCCGTGCGCGATGCTCGGCTTGCCCGGCCGCTGCCGGCGGCTGTGCCGGCCGGGGCCGGGCACGTGGTGCGCCAGCGAACCGCCAACAGCCGGCTCGCCCGCGCGTTGGCCGCGATCAGCGACTGGTGTCCGCACAACCGCCATCAGCCGTTGGCGGACCAGCGGGAACGGCTGTCCGCCAGGCTCGCTTCTCCCGGGTCATAGCTGGGCTTGGCCATCCGCGTCTTGCCCGCTGAAGCGCGGCAAGAAAGAGCGTGAATTTGCCGCGACAAGAGCGGGCGCGGCGGCGCGGGATCTCAACCCGATGGCAATGGAACGCCCGTGAGCCGCGAAAAACACTGGTCACGCGAGAGGCCCCTCAATGTATAATGCCTTTTCACCTGGACGGGCCGGCTGGCCGAAAATGAAATCGGACATCTCATTTCTGCGGAGGATAACGCGATGCGCTGCACATCGGCATTGAAGGCGGGGGCGGTGGGACTGTTGGGCGCGACGGCATTGGCGACGGCGCTGTGGGCTCAGGAGGCCGGGCCGGGAAAGCCCTGGCGAGGCGCCGGCGCGCCGCCATGCTTCGGCCCAGAGGGCGGCACCATCAAATGCGTGCCGGCCCCCGGCGCGGTTGCGATCCGCGCCGGCCAGCTCTTCGACAGCAAGACCGGCCAGATGGCAAGCAGGCAGATCATCCTGCTGCAAGGCGAACGCGTCACCGACGTCGGCCCGGAGAGCCAGATGAAAATTCCGTCCGGCGCACAGGTGATCGATCTCAGCCAGGCGACGGTGTTGCCCGGCTTGATCGACGCGCACACCCACATGTTCAACAATCCCAAGCCGGGTATGTCGCGGGAAACCTCAACCCTCATTGCCATCCAGAACCTGCAGGCGGATCTCCATGCGGGGTTCACGGCGGCGCGCGACATGAGCTCGCACGGCAATGGGTACGGCGACGTCGATATCCGCAACGCCATCAACGAAGGCCGCATCGACGGGCCGCGTTTTCGGGTCTCGGGCCGCGGCATCGTGTGGGGCGCCAATCCACCCACCGGGCCGGCAAACCCATTAGCCAGCATCGTGGTGCGCTCGGTCGAGGAAGCTCGCGCGGCGGTGCGCGAGCACGTCGAGCACGGCGTCGACTGGATCAAGCTGTTCCCCGGCGGCGCCTATTCATTTGCGGCGAACGGCGAACCCCAATATGTCACCACTTATCCGCTGCCGGTGTTGCAGGCGCTGATCGATGAGGCCCATCGCCTCGGCCACAAGACCGGTTGCCACGTGTTCGGAGGGGAGGGGCTGAAGAACACCATCGTGGCCGGATGCGACACCGTCGAGCACGGCTTCGGGCTCAGTCAGGAACAGCTCGACACGATAGCGGCGAAGGGCCTCTACTACGATCCGACTCTGGTGCGTTACACCGAGCCCTACATGGACGACAACGACAACAGGAACACCGGCGGCAAGTACCGGATGATCCCGATCTTCGAGAAGGCCGTCGCCATGGCGGGCAACACCAAGGGCCTCAAGGTCATGGTCGGGAGCGGCGTCGACGGCGGCACCTTCCCGCATGGAACGCAGGCGCTCGAAATTGAGGCATTCGTGAAGCAGGCGCATATGAGCCCCGCGCGCGCGATCCAATCCGCCACTATCGTCAACGCCGAGGCGCTCGGCTGGCAGGATGACATCGGATCGATCGAAAAGGGCAAATATGCCGATATCGTCGCGGTCTCCGGCGACCCGCTCGCGGATATTTCCGAGCTGCAGCGCGTCAGGTTCGTCATGAAGGGCGGCAGGATCATCCGCAACGAGCTGACGCAATACGCCGCGGCGACGAGG
Source organism: Hyphomicrobiales bacterium (assembly GCA_021323775.1). Taxonomy (GTDB): domain Bacteria; phylum Pseudomonadota; class Alphaproteobacteria; order Rhizobiales; family Xanthobacteraceae; genus JAJPKK01. The sequence goes on along the minus strand of JAJPKK010000287.1, from coordinate 580 downwards.
TAGCGGGACAGGACCCCGCGCTTCGCGGCGGAAGCGCGGGGTTGATTCCTGTGGGGCGGACCACCTGACGTGCGATAGCGTGGAACGCATCGCATCGGTTCGTCATCTCGAACGTCCACGGTGGAATGCGCTCAGGTATTCCGCCCTACGCGCCACGGCACGGAATCCATGTTAACGGCTATTTGATTGAATATGAAGACTCATTGGCCCCGCGGCTTGTTTCGCTTATGGGGCGTGCTGACTTTCCTTTGGCTTGCGGGGTCGATTTACCTTGCCATTACGGACCGATCCATTCCAGCTCTGGCCAGGGGGTTGCGAGGAGTTGCCGTTCATTTGCGGAGGACAAATCAGCCTAGGAGGAAACTGACCCGGCAGGACCGCGCCACCGGGTAGCAGAAGTTTCATGCGCTGCAGGTCGGGCCAGGCCCGGTGGAAAACTCTTTTGAATCTTGAGTGGGTGCAGAAGCCTTAATGGCGCGCGGCCTTGGCGAGGGCCTTGATCGCTTGGATGCAGTCTTGCGGGCGGCGGCAGCCGGTCAAGGGCGATTGGCGCGCGTTTAATCGCGCGCCAATCGCCGCT
>JAJPKK010000119.1 GCA_021323775.1 Hyphomicrobiales bacterium | reverse complement strand
GCGTGTGCATCTCCGGCAACGTTCAATCCTCGAACAATGCCGGCAGCCAACCGGCTACATCTTCGCCGGCGACCACCAAGGCTATCTTCTTGCGGCCGTGGCTGTTTTGCCTGCCAAGTCAAGCTGGATGGCCTTCATCGGAGGCAGCCCGGGAGTCCGCCCCGAAGGTATCCTAGGAGTGGTTATCATCCGCGCCCGTGGGACAGAACGGTGAATTGAATAGGGGAGGATTTTTGTCTATGTTAAGTTTTTTCCTGGTTATCGTAAGCGTTCACGGAAGAAGGATGAGAGCAACGAAGGCCCAGGCGGCCAAAGATTGTGGCCTAACATAGGCAGATGATATACGTAGCCTCGCGCGACCCGAGAAAGTCTGCACTGGGGTAGGAGAGCCCGCGTGACGACGAGGAGAGCATCGCGGAGTTCCGACTCACATAGCTTCTCCAATTGCCCCGCCCTCGAGTGGAGACAACGCAATGGACGCTCGCAATAACGACTTTCCACTGCAATCGGAGTATCATTATACCTCCGGCCCGGATGCGGCTGCGTCCAGCGCCGGGTCTTCGCTCGGCATTACGGACATTCTTGGGACTTTGCGCCGAGAGTGGCGGTTCCCGATGTACGGATGCCTGATCGGGCTGATGTTGGGGCTTACTTATGTCGCATTCGCGCCAACTCTTTATAAGAGCAGCGCTCGCATCCTGCTGGACAGGAGCGTGACCAAATATTTGCAGACCAATAAAATTGCCGACGACCCAACTTATGACGAAGCGGAGATCGCAAGCCAAGTCTATATTCTGTCATCGGAAAGCATCGCCGTTCCAGTCGTGCGGTCCATGAATTTAGCCAACGACAGCGAATTTGTCGGTCCTCCTGATGCGGGCGGCGGACTCATTAGGCAGGCAATGAAGCTCGCCAAGCGGTTGGTCGGCTGGGGCGACCATTCCGACGGCGCAATCGACCCGGATGCTGCTCGTGAGCTGATCGCTGTTGAAAACTTTTTGAAACGTCTGACCGTCTGGCGGGAGGATGTCGCTAACGTCATCAGCGTTACTTTCGCCTCGGAGGATCCGAATAAAGCGGCCAATATAGCCAATACAATTGCCGACACTTACATCGCAACCACTTTGGAGACCAAATTAAGGTCGACCAAGCTCGTCAGCCAGTGGCTTCAGGACCGGCTGATGGAGCTCAAGGTGCAAGCGACGGACGCCGACCGGGCATTGCAAAATTACAAGATCGCGAACAATTTGGTAAATGCAGGCGCAGGCAAAGGCTTGCTGAATAACGAGCAATTGGCGAATCTGAACACCCAACTGACAAACGCCCGCGTCGCGCTGACCGAAGCCAAAGCGCGACTCGACAACGTCAATCAGATGGGCGGCGAAGCCATAACCGGCAATGAAGCGCTGACCAAACTTCGTTCGGAATATCGGGATTTGGCATCGAAGGCGAGCGAATTAGAGGTCAGCGTAGGCCCGGGGCATTTCGCTGTCGTCAAGCTTCGCAAGCGAATGGACGAGTTGCGCAAATCAATCCAGGACGAGGAACGCCGAATTGCCGACTCCTACGCCAACGAGTATCAGATTGCCAAGACGAGAGAGAGCGAGCTTTCTGCTGCCATGGCCCAATCGATGGGCGAAGCAGGGACGACCAGTCAGGCTCAGGTCAAGATGCGCGAACTTGAAAGTTCGGCGGATACCCTTCGCAATCTCTACAACAGCTTCCTGCAGAAATATAAAGAGATAAACACAATCCAGACCGAGACCATCCCGGTCCAGAATGCTCGTATCCTGACAAGGGCGGCGCCGGTGCCCAAGAATTCCAAAAAGGCCCTGGCAATGCTTGCAGGAGGCATCGTAGCCGGCCTTCTTTTGGGCGCCGGGGCGGCGGTCGGAAAAGAATGGGCGGCTGACGTGTTTCGGACACCTCGCGCGGTCGAGGCTGCCACCGGCATACCTTGCGTCATCTTGCCGAAGGTTCAACCGAATCCGGAGCGGCGGACAAAATCGATCCTCGTAGAAGAATTTGTCCTCGATGCGCCCTACTCGCGTTTCACCGAGTCGCTTCGCAACATTAAGGCCTTGATCAATACCGCTCATCTCGGAGACGGCGTGAAGGTCATCGGCATCGTGTCGTCGGTCCCGAAAGAAGGCAAAACGACGATCGCGGCCAATCTGGCGGCCCTCATCATCGCATCATCGGGGGCTCGCACGCTGCTTATCGACAGCGATGTCCACCTGCGGAACCTGACAGCGAGGCTGGCGCCCGACGCCCGCGAGGGATTGATCGAGGCTTTGGTCGATCCATCGCGGCTTCCCACGCTCGTATGCCGACGGCGGCGCTCCGGGCTCGATGTATTGCCGTGCGCGCTTTCCGCTCGTCTCCCCAACGCAGCCGAGTTATTGGGGTCGCCCGAGATGGAGCAACTGCTGGCTGTTGCGCGCAAAACCTACGATTACATCGTCATCGAGATTGCGCCAATCATGTCGGTCGTCGACGTGAAGATGATCGAGCGTTTCATTGACAGGTTCCTGTTTGTCGTCGAGTGGGGGCAGACCAAGCGAAGTCTCGTCCTTGAAGCGCTGTCCGAAGCGGAGATCATTCGCGAGCGTCTCGTGGGCGTTCTCCTCAACAAGGTAGATCCTGTCTCATTGCGGATGGCAGAAGCATACAAGGGCGATAGATTCGGAGATTACTATATCGAGTGAAACTGGACGCGCAGCGGATCGATGCGTGTCGTGTCAGCGTGCGCCTCGCGGGCGTGGATTCGTCGTGTTGGAAAAGAGGCGCTGCTCGCCGCGCTGTCGCCAACCGCGAACACGCTGGCGATGCCGGTCCCCGCAAAATTACGCCTGAATGATCCGGTCGACTAATGTCATCGCATATCTGAAACGATCCGGTCGAGCCGTTGCGCGCGATCCCGCATTTCTTCGGTGGGCGCCAAGCCGAGGGTATCGAACACGACCTGAATCCGATGCAGCCAGTCGTGCCTGAGGGCGGCCTCCCGGACATTGTTGCGCCGAGCGGCGCGCAACCTCTCAGGGGCGCCATTCAGGTCCGCGAGGATATGGCCAATGTCGGGAGAATCGAATGGCGCATGGATGACTGCATCCGGCCAATCGAACTGCCGTTTGAATTCTTCGCTGCGCGGCGCCTCGCCGATCATGACCGTGCCGGCCGCAGCGCCTTCGTAGAACCGGCCAGAGATCTCGTCGCGACCCGCCGTGAACTCAGGTTGGTTGACATAGCTGCGATTGGCGATGTAGTAGCGGCTGTGTTTCAGTATCGTCGCCAGCATCCCGCGATGCTCGTGCGCGTTGTCGACCTTGAACGTGCGCTGCTTCAGGTCGGCGCCGCTCGCAGCGACCGTGTCGTAATAGTAGAAGCTCCGCGTTCGCTCAGCCTCCTCAAGCAGCGCCCGATGCGTTACCAGCGATCGCCTGCCGATATTGCAGACCTCGATCGGGCGCGGCTGATCGATTGACGCGGGCGCGAAACGCAGTACGTCGACCGCGAGCGGCAGGTAGGTGCATGGTCGGCCGGTCATGCGCGCGACGTCCTTGACGCAATGATGGTTTCCGATAAAGACGTGATCAAAGGCGGATAAGAGCTCGAGCAGGTATTTTGGCAGTAACTGCGACCAGACTTCGGTGATGAAGCACGCCGCCTTGCGGCAGCGCTGTCGCCAGTTGGGAATCGTCGCGAGTGAATACAATTCGTAGGTGTGGCTGAAAACGGGAAAAAACAGCTCGAAGTTACGCTCCAAGACCACCTTGCTGCGCGGGTAAGGCGCAAATCTGCGTGCAAGCGTGGGCGACCCCGATACCAGACGCGCAAGCTTGTAGGCGCGCCGGGAAAACTCCAGACCTGGAAAGTCGGTTACGTCGATCCGCTGGGCATCCGTAACGGCTGTGAAAGTGTCCTCGAATTCATAAGCGAAGCAAAATGCAACGAGGTCGGCAATCCGGCGCTGCGATAACAGCAATACCTTGCCTTGCATAAGTCTGCGCCTCCGATCGACCGGACATTCATTCGTAGGTCAGCGAAATTAGGCAAATGCCAAAGCACGTTTCCGTCATAGTGACAAGATCCCGGCTGCGGGCGGAGCGATGAAGGAGTCTGCGGCGTGACGCGCATCTCGCGATGACAATTTCCTGACAAGCCTCCGGCCCAGCGCAGTTTTTTTCCAGCCAAAACCCTGGATCTGACGCTACCCGGAGTGTATTGTCCGCCGCGGTCGGGGACGCTTGACTTTGAAAGTAGCGACGCTGCCGCGGTGCAATGCGAGGCGCGGCCCATTGGCTCGATGCGGAGGTGTTCCGCCGCAACCTCCTCTTCGCGGCGTCGGGCGCGGCGATCTGCGCGTCACGCCGCGGGTTTCCATCACGAAAGCTCGCGTGATCAGCCTGCGGCCGCTCTTGGACGAAGATTTGGATACGGTGTGCGCGGATTTGACGGCTGTGCCAAGATAGATTCCACGGTGTACGACAACTGCGAATGCGGCGCGCCGGGGCGGCGTCCCTGGCCTTCGAGGGGCGTTGCGCGCTCGACGCAGGGCTTTACGCACACGACACGGCATCAGATGTTAGGTCATTCGAGCAGCGACCTGGCCCGGCAAACACGTTGAGTTGGCGACATGTCAGCAAAATCTACGAAACCTGTAAGAGTAAGCTTCTACGGAAACTTCGGCTCCGGCAACCTGGGCAACGAAGCCACTCTGCAAGCGGTGATCGAACAGGTTCAACAGCGTTGGCCGCGAGCGGAGTTGCTGTGTTTCTGCACGAACCCGCAGGATGTGCGCACGCGCCACAACATCGCGGCTTTTCCGTCAGAGGCGGTCGAAAAGACTGCCGCAAAGAGCTTGAGCGCGCCCGGGCGGCGGGATCGCCTCGCAAGGCTCTTTCGCATTGCGTTCCGGCGGTTGCCGCTCGAGCTGCTTCATTGGGGGAAGACCCTGCGCGCGGTCAGCCATTCGGACGTGCTCATCGTCGCCGGAACGGGGATTGTCGGTGACTACCTGACCGGGCCGCTGGGCTGGCCCTACGATATATTCAAACTATCGACGCTTGCGGCCCTGTGCCGCGTCAAACTCGTGTTTCTCTGCATTGGGGTTGGGCCTATCCACCATCCGCTCAGCCGCTGGTTCCTGAAGTGGAGCCTCGCGCTGGCCCGCCACCGCAGCTACCGGGATGAAGCATCGAAGCAATATATGCAGAAGATCGGCTTGAACGCCGATCGTGATTTCGTGTACCCGGATGTGGTCTTTGGCCTCTCGCAGGGAGACCTCGCGTCCGGCGCCCAGGCTGGTCAGAGGCCAATCGTCGGACTCGGAATCAAGGATTACAGAACAACCGAGCCGGAGGCGTTCCAGGAATATCTGGATACAATGGCGGCCTTCGTTTCCTGGCTCCAAGGGCAGGGTTATTGCGTTCGGCTGCTTATCGGCGACATTCAGTACGATACCTGGGTAAGAGAGGCGTTCGTCGATCTCCTGAAGAGCCGTAATGTCCCCACGAACCCGCCGCTGCTACTTGTCGAGCCGGTCCTGACCGTCAGGGAGCAACTGCGCCAGGTGGGCGAGACCGAGGCCGTAATCTCGGCGAGATACCACAATCTCGTGACGGCGTTGATCCTGAACAAGCCTGTCATTACGCTGTCTGATCACGCCAAGCTCGACTCGCTGGCGACTGATTTCGGCTTGGCGCAGTACCTTCTTCCGTTGGCGAACTTGAGCGCGGACGCTTTGATCGGCACATTCAAGCAACTCGCGAACGACACGGAGCGGTTGAGGCCTTATATCAAGGCCGAATTGGACAAATATCGCCGGGCTCTTGACCCGCTTTACGCGACCCTGTTTCCCGCTGAGGCGAAAGCGCCTGCAGAGCCTAGTTCTATGACAAAGATTGCAAAGTTTTTGATGCGGAGAAGGTCCCCAGTCGATTTATACATCCGGCTGAACACGTGGGTGTGGAAACGGCTGCCTTCCGGGCTGCGCAATACCGGGCCCATGCGCTGGTACGGGACAATTTTTCACAGACTCGTGTTGCGCCGCGCAAACCGCAGGCAGTTTACCGGGACGTTTTTCTTCCGCAATCGCCCGCAGCTCGAGCTGATGCGTCATCTGGCCGGAAAGAAACCTCCGGGGTCGACATTGAAGATTGCGGTTCTTGGCTGCAGCATTGGCGCGGAGGTCTATTCCATCTTGCTGGCAATTCGCACGGCCCGACCAGACCTCAACGTTTGCCTGAGCGCTGTTGACAATACGCCGGAGGTCCTTGAGGTCGCCAGGCAGGCGACTTACAGCGCTCAAGTTTGCAATTTCGTCGGCGAAGCAATATTCGAGCGGATGACGGATGCAGAGTTTGCAGAGATGTTTGAGGGAGACCGGCGGGAAGCGAGAGTTAGACCATGGCTTCGTGAAGGAATTAGCTGGCATCTGGGCGACGCAGGTGATCCGGGACTGGTGCGCATTCTTGGACCGCAGGACATGGCCGTGGCGAGCAATTTCCTTTGCCACATGGGGCCGTCGGAAGCGGAAAACTGCCTGCGCAACATCGCCGCGATCGTGAAGCCGGGAGGGTACCTGTTCGCAACGGGTGTCGATCTCGATGTCCGAACAAAGGTAGCGCGCGAGATGTGCTTGCGACCGGTTCCGGAGCTAATCGACGAAATTCATGAAGGGGATCCCGTCTTGCGCCGAGATTGGCCGTTCGCGTGGTGGGGATTGGAGCCTCTCAACAAAGAGAGAGACGATTGGCAGTTGCGGTACGCAACCGCTTTCCTGGTGAACAAAGGCAACTGACGACGCATGGCCGAAGGCGCTGGGGGCTATTTCGAAGACCATAGGGAGTCGAAGGACCTGGGGCGCCTCGCTTTACGCGGCGGCGTTGTCTCGGTCGCAATGCAGTACGGCAATGGGGCTCTCCAGATCGTCGCTGCAATCGTCCTGGCGCGCCTGCTGGCGCCTGAGGATTTTGGATTGGTTGCGATCGTCACGGTTCTGACGAGCTTTGCGCCATTGCTCATTGATTTTGGCCTTGGCGACGCTACCGCACAAAGAAGCAAGATAACGCGCAGCCAGGTCAGCAGCCTGTTCTGGCTCAGCAGCGCGATCGGGTTGGCGATCGCAGGGGCTGTGGCTGCATGCTCCCCGCTGATTGCATGGCTCTACCGCGAACCCCGGCTCGAGACGATCGCGCTGTATTCTGCGATCACCTTCGTGCTGTTCGGGATGTCAAACCAGCACCTGGCGCTGTTACGCCGGACCATGCAGTTTGGCGCGATCGCCAAAATTCAACTTCTAGGCACCTTGGCCGGAATTGCCACGGCGATCATTATGGCGGTTTGCGATTACGGCTACTGGGCGTTGGTGCTCCGGCCGATTACCAATTCATTCTGCATTGCCATCGGAGCGTGGCTCGCGTGTCGATGGAGGCCCGGCTTTCCGCTCTTTGACGGCGAAGTGAAGTCAATGATCCGGTTTGGGCTGCATGTGGTAGGTTTTTCGGTCACCTACACTTTGGCAAGAGCGGTTGACCGGATTGGGCTGGGTTTGTTCTATCGTCCTGATGAGGTCGGCTATTATCAAAACGCAATAACACTTTATGAGAACTCGATCTTCTCGGCACTCGGACAGGTCCACACGGTCGGAAGCGCGGCGCTGAGCAAACTCCAGTCCAATCCTGCCGCTCTTCGCCAAAAATACGAGGCGGCGTTGTCTGCGCTCGCGTTCTTCGTCATGCCCACGGCGGCGGTTCTGTCGGTTACGGCGGAAGACGTGACGGTCTTGTTGTTGGGCGAAAAATGGCGAGCGGCCGGTGTACTCCTGAATATTATTGCCCTACGCGGCATTTTCCAGGTCATTGAAGGCTCGCAGGGCTGGCTGCATCTTTCCATCGGGAGAGCGGACCGCTGGCGAAACTGGGGGATCGTCACGCTCGTCATCCAGGTCGCCGCGGTTCTCGGAGGCCTGCCGTTCGGCCCCACCGGCGTCGCCATCGCGGGCGTCGTCACGAGCGTGCTCATTGCCGTACCATCGATCAGTTATGCGGGGCGCCCGATCGGCATTGGCGCCGACCTCGTGATGCGCGCCGTAGGTCCGCAACTGATCGGCGCAATGAGCGCCGTGGCGGGAGGCTGGTGGCTGCACACGACGGTTATCAGCGATTACTCGACCTTCGTGCGTATCGTATTGTCCGCCGGTTTCTGTGCCTGCAGTTACCTCGTTATCGTTGTCGGCCTGTTTCGGATGACCGAGCCGATTAGGATTGCGGGTAAGGTCGTTCAGGATCAATTCTGGAGAAAACGATAACGGTGGCGGCGGGACCGTATGAGTGGCCCGGGCGCAGCGGTCAGGGTTGCGTAAACGGCGTTCCGGCATCGTAGCGCGCCTTGGCGGGCAGCGTGAAGAGTTTGGTCGCACCCGTCGGCTCCACCCAGGGCCACGTGTAGCCATGCCCTGCATCGAAGAAGGCCGGCTTGCGGGTCAGGTATAGCGAGTTCGGCAGCGAGCGGCTGGCGATGGAGGGATCCCATTTCACCGAGTTGGTGACGTAGTCGAAGTTGCCGTGCCGCAGCGCGGTGGCGGCGACCCGCGCGTCAGTCGGGTAGGGTTTCACGGCATCCCACCCCAGCATCCAGATGCCCGGCTTGCCGCCGCTGAAGGAGGTTTCGTAGGCCCATCCGCTCATCTGCCCCGGCGCCCCGAGCACGTTGCCGAGGAAGGACATCCAATAGGAATAGGCCATCAAGCCACCGGCGCGCTTGGGCCCGTTGCGCGCTTGGGCGGCGTCATCGATTCTGCCGCCCGCCGGGTTCTGGTTATCGAAGGGCGCCCGGATTCCGCGCAGGTGATTGCGGAAGAACGTATGATAGATGCTGTTGCCGTGAGTGTCGTCACTGTCGGCGTTGAAGGCATAGTTACCCTCGAAGAGCACGTGGTGGGAGCCGACCATGTGGCTGGCGTTGAGCCCGATCTCGATCCAGGGGCCAATGGTGTTGATGTAGCCCATGTCGATGTAGTTGTAGCCCACCACCGAGCCCGCCCCCGATGAGCGCGCCACCATCACCTTGTTGGCCCTGACCGCGATGCCGTTCTCGATGAGCGCTTCGGCCGTTCCAGACGAGAGGCTGATGGCGTAGCCGCCCCCGCCGGGCTGGGCCCAGGCGGCATCGTGGATGTAGAATTCCCGCAGCTCGATCCGGAACGAGGCGTCGATCGCGACACCTTCGTCGTGCCACGCGGTGCTCTCCACGTTTTTTGCCCAGGAGAGGGCGGCCCAACTGAAGCGGAGGTTGCCGTTGTCGCCGCCGGTCAGCGTCAGGTCCTCCACTCCGGCATTTTTGACGTGAGGCTGGCCATACCGGGAAAGCTGGGCCGTGTGGCTCACCCGGTAGGAAATGTGGATGGGCGTGGTGAAGGTGATGATCGACCCGGAGATGGAGGCGATCTGCTTCAGTTCGGCGGTAGGCCGGTCCAGCCGGGAGAACCATTGCCCGGCAGTGCCGGGCGTCGTCGGAAACGCATCAGCCGCGAAGTCGTCAACGTAAGGGACGAGAGGGTTATGCTTCTGCCAGACCACGCGGAAATCGGGGGAGGCCCAAATCTGCCCGCGTCCCTGCGGGTCGGGCTGCCAGCCGGCGCCGGAGGCCTCGTCCAGCAGAACGACCTGGCCTGGCGAGAACCCGGCCGTGCTCGCTACCTTCACGATGTTTTCACCTTTGACGGCATCGGCGGTGAGGTTGGTGGAGCCGGCCACGCCGCTGGAATCAGCCGTTGCAGGCCAGCGTGACGGGCCGACGATGATCAGCGGCGAGGGATGAGGGCTCACAGCCTCCTGGAATGGTTTGGCGCCATTGGTCTTCGCCAGCGTCGTCTGGCCCGGCCCGGCGCCGCGCAAGGTTATCCCCTTGTTGATCAGCACGAAGTTGCCGCTGTTGATGATGAAGGTGCCGGCCGCGAGTTGCACGACCTGCCCGGGCGGGCAGGTCCGGATAGCGGCCTGGATGAGAGCCGTGTCGTCCTGCCCTCCCCCGCGCGGGGCCAGCTTGGCGCAAATTGTGGAGCGGACCGGAATGCCGCCGACTGCCATCAGTCCCGGATTCCACACCGTGGCCCGGTCGCCCGGCAGGAACGCACTCGGGTCGAGGCTGCCGGGCGGCGACGCCGCCGCTTCGGCGCCGCCGGACTTGGGCGGCTCCGCCGCGCTCGCCGCCCGCGCCATGCAGAGACCAGTCGCTGCAGTCACAGTCGCTGCAGTCACAATGGTGGCGAGGATGTGGAGGAGGATTGGCAGCCTGCGTGTCGGCATCATGTGTTTCGGTCTCGGGCACGTGACGGGTCAAGGCCGGGACCGCCTGGCTATTGCGGCCCGCAGTCGCGGGCACCGGTGCACACGCCCGCCCCGGCGGTCAAGCAGCAGTGTTTGGCTGCGGCTGTACGTCACAACAATACGGCGCCGACAATACGGTGCAATACGCGCCGGCACGCGCCACGATAAGCTCGCGGGAAATTACTTCTGGGCGACCTGTCTCGCTGCCGCAGCGTGTTGGCCGTGATCAAATCGAGCTGGGCTCCTGGAGATGCCCCGGAGGCTCTCTTCCAACTCTAGTTTTTCGAGCAGAAGATCGGTCACCAGGCGGCGCAAACGCGAGTTCTCGATCTTGAGCTCCCTGATCTGGCCAATTTCCTCGCGATCGTTTGCAATCTCAGCCCATCCGGCGTCAGCCGGGAGGCGCGGCTTTGGACGAACGGTCGCTCCGCGGGCCTTCCGCCAGCGGTGGTACGTCATGACGCTGATCCCTAACAACTTAGCAATATCGCGATGCAATACGCCCTGAGCGGCCATCCCGTCTGCGGTCGCTAACTTCGCTGCGATTTCCGACTCTGTGTGTCTATGTCTCGTCACCATTATCCCCATCCGTCTCCTGTGGTATCTTTGCCGTATCAACTGTCTCAAAGTTCAATTTTTCAAGTATAGCTCAAAAATTGTGAAGATGAAAGAAACACAATCATGCCACACTTCGCATTCTAAGCAGCAGCGCCTGAATGGCGCGCCCGGATACAATGCGTTGCCTGCGCTGGCGTTCCTCAACTCGGTTGGAGCTTAAGCTCCAATGACTTAGAGAATTCTTCCAGAGGGACAACAACTTAACGCTTAAGTTAACAATAACATGAGAATACGGTAATGTGGTGGTAAATTGGCGCTTCTCTTGCGGTTATAGTGTTGCTTCGACTTGATCATGGGCAGGCGCCTCTCGACCGATCGCATTGCGTCAGGTGCCCATGGAAACATCGTATGCCCGCACACATTAGGGCTCGTCCTCGATACTCCGCTCGCCAATGATCACGGCGCCGGCGAGAATGAGGCATTCCTGCGAGACGGCGAGCGAACGCGCTTGACATCCGAGCCGAACCTGCCGCGTCCAGACGGCGGTCCCCCGAATTGGCTACCGTCGCGTTTCGGCGATTGTGCGTTCCGGCGATGGTGGATGTGTTTCCATGTCATTTTCATATACAGTCGACAGAGTTGATAGCGCGGGAGGACTGTCGATGAAGCAATCGAATTTGAAGGGAATGCTGCCGGCGGCTGCCGCGGCCGCCACGGTGATGCTCATGATCCTGCCGCTGCAGGCGGAAGTGCTCGAGCAGACGAAGAAAGTCGGCGATACGACCGTTCATTACAAGGTCGTCCTTCCCAATGACTACGATTCCGCGAAGGCTTATCCGGCGATCCTCGCTTTTGGCGGCGGCCCGCAGACCATGAACACCGTCGACAACATACTCAATCGCAACTTCCGTGCAGAGGCCGAAAGGCGCGGCTACATCGTTGTTGCGCCGGCCGCGCCGGATGGCGATTTGTTCTTTGATGAGGGAGACCGCATCTTCCCCGAATTCCTGAAAATGATTCTGGCCGACTACAAAATCCGGGATAACAAATTCCATATCGCGGGAGTGTCCAACGGAGGGATCGCAGCGCTGCATGTTGCAGCGGGCAATCCGCAATACTTCCTGTCCGTCACGGCTTTCCCAGGATACATGTGGGAGCCGAGCGCCGCCAAGCTTGAGGCGATCTCGAAGATGTGCGTTTTCATGTATGTCGGCGAAAACGATCCCTATATGTGGCACGGCGAGATGCGCAGAGAAGCCGAATTTCTCCGTTCCAGAGGCGCGGTCGCGCGGTACAGCGTCGAGAAAGATCAGCCGCACCGGATCGAAACGCTTGCAGGCGCGAACGCCTCTCGCCTGTTCGACGGCTTTGAAGAGACCGCGAAGGGATGCAGCCGGTAAGGCTTAAGCTACATTCCACCGCAGGAGGCGATGCCATGATGACTCGGCGCCAGATTCTGGGTGCGGCTGCCGCAGGCGCTGCAATGGCGGCTGGTATTTCGAACGCCCGAGCCGCGACCCACGATCTCCTCATCAAGGGCGGGCGCGTCATCGATCCATCAGTCGGGCTTGACGCCGTGCGCGACGTGGCGATTGCCGGCGGCCGCATCGTTGCTGTCGAAGCCGACATCATGGGCGATGCCGGCGAGACCATCGACGCCCGCGGCAAGATCGTCGGTCCCGGCTTCTCCGGGGCCCCGCGCTTGCGAGGGGAGGGGCGCACGGGCTTCGGTTTCGACCTGCCCCGAGCGGTAGATTTCACCAAATCGCTCAACTTGCGGTACCAACCGCGGCCCTTTCACGCCGTTCAGCATCACCTATGTATCAGATCAGGCAGCCCCGTGAGCCAGGCGGACGCACATGAACAAGCAGACGCGCTTTCATATCGGCTATTGGGTAGCAGCCATCATCGGCATTGTGCTTCTCCAATACTTTTACTCGGTCAATCAGAAGGTCGAAGCCATTCCCTACAGCCAATTCCAACAGTTGCTGCAGGAGCACAAGATCGATCGCGTCGCGGTATCAGACCGCTACATACAAGGGACCCTGAAGGAGCCGCTTCCGGACGGAAAGAAGCAGTTCGTTACGACCCGGGTCGATCCTCAAGTCGCCAGCCAACTTGAGAAGTCCGGGGTCACCTATTCGGGCCAGGCAGAAAACACGCTGCTTACCGACCTGCTCTCCTGGGTGGTTCCCGCCGTCGTTTTCTTTGGCCTTTGGACTTTTCTCGCACGGCGCATGAGCCAAGGCCTTGGTGGCGGGCTCATGGCGATCGGCAAGAGCAAGGCGAAGGTTTATGTCGAGTCCGATACAGGGGTTCGCTTCGATGACGTGGCCGGCGTCGACGAAGCCAAGGACGAACTTCGCGAAGTGGTCGAGTTTTTGAAGAATCCGCCGCAATATAGCCGCCTCGGCGGCCGGATGCCGAAGGGCATCCTGCTGGTCGGGCCGCCGGGGACCGGCAAGACGCTTCTCGCCAAGGCTGTCGCCGGTCAGGCGAAGGTGCCATTCTTCTCGATTTCCGGTTCTCAATTCGTGGAGATGTTCGTCGGCGTCGGCGCAGCCCGGGTGCGTGACCTATTCGAGCAGGCAAGGTCCAAGGCGCCGGCCATCATCTTCATCGACGAGCTCGATGCGCTTGGCCGGGCGCGCGGATTAGGCCCCTACGCAGGCGGGCTCGACGAGAAGGAACAGACGCTCAATCAGCTTCTGGCCGACATGGACGGCTTCGATTCGAGCACTGGTCTCGTGATCCTGGCAGCGACCAACCGCCCTGAAATTCTTGATCCGGCGCTGCTGCGGGCTGGCCGTTTCGATCGCCAGGTGCTGGTCGATCGGCCGGACAAGAAGGGACGCGTCGACATCCTGCGGGTTCATCTCAGGCAGACAAAGCTCGCAGCCGACGTTGATCCCGAGAAAGTCGCGGCGCTCACGCCAGGCTTCACAGGCGCCGATATCGCCAATCTCGTCAACGAGGCCGCATTGCTCGCAACCCGGCGCGGCGCCGATGCGGTCACTATGGCGGATTTCAACAATGCCGTCGAGCGGATCGTGGCCGGGCTCGAAAAGCGTAATCGGCTGCTAAATCCCAAGGAGCGCGAGATCGTCGCCTACCACGAGATGGGTCATGCGTTGGTCGGGGTCTCGCTGCCCGGAACCGACCCGATCCACAAGGTCTCGATCATTCCGCGCGGCGTCGGCGCGCTCGGCTACACGATCCAGCGCCCGACCGAGGACAGATTTGTCATGACGCAGGAAGAGCTGGACAACAAGATGGCGGTTCTTCTGGGCGGCCGCGCTTCCGAACAGGTGGTGTTCGGCCATTTATCGACGGGAGCTGCCGACGACCTGCGACGCGTCACTGATATCGCGCGCTCGATGGTGACGAAGTACGGCATGTCGCAGAGGCTGGGGAGCGTGGCCTACGAACGCGATCCGCGGACGTTCTTGACCGGTCCCAATCTCCCCATGCCGCCCCGCGAGCAGGACTATGGCGAAGAAACCGCCGCCACGATCGACGAGGAGGTTCGGTTGCTTGTGCAGCACGCCATGGACCGCGCGGTCGGCATCTTGACGGAGAAGCGTGACATCCTCGAACGGAGCGCCAGGCGTTTGCTGGAGAAGGAAACGCTGGACGAGAAGGAGCTGATGGCGCTCATCGGGCCGCCGGTCGGCGCTCCGGTCAAGACGGCCGCCGAATAGCGCGTGGCGCGCAGGGTGGGTTGAGCCGAGGCGCGCTGCCGGGCAGCGATGGGTTTCGTCGCCCTCAGCCATCCGACGCTACGGCCCCAGGTGTCCGGTCGGCATTTGGCGGGCGCGCTTTGCTCTGAATTGTCGCCCACCCTACACGCCCCTCATTCCATCTGCTTCAATCGCTCCAGCGCCTCCAGAATCTTCGCCTTCCGGGCGGCCGCCTCCTCGCGCTTCTCGCGATCAGCCTCGACCACTTCTTCGGGGGCGCGGGCGATGAAATCCGCGTTTGCAAGCCGCGCGTCGATGCGGTTGATGTCGGCCTCGGCCTTCGCCTTTTCCTTTTCCAGGCGCGCCGTCTCGGCGGCGAGATCGACGATCCCTTTGAGCGGCAGCGCCACCGTATCGCCACGTACCAGAAGCTGCACGGCGCCGGCGGGCGGCGCGTCCGCGATCGATATGTCGCCGATCTTCGCCATGCGCTTGATCACGTCGCTCCAGCGCTGGGCGCGCTCGTAGGTTTCGCTGGCAACCCCAGCCAGCACCAGCGGGATCTGCATGGCGGGCGCGATATTCATCTCGGTGCGCACCGAGCGGATCGCGGAGATGACTTCGACCACCCAGCCGATCTCGCCTTCCGCAACCGCATCTTCAAGTTCCGTGAGCAGCGGCCATGGCGCGAGAGCTAACAGGCTCTCGCGGGCAACGCCGCCTTCCGCCGTCACGCTCCATAGCTCCTCGGTGATGAACGGCATGAACGGATGCAGCAGCGCCAGGATCTGGTCGCGCACGAAGGCGACCATGGCCTGGGTTTCGGTCTTGGCGGGGCTGTCAGGGCCGATGAGTACCGGCTTTGAAAGCTCAAGATACCAGTCGCAATAGACGTTCCACACGAAGCGATAAATCGCGTTCGCGGCGTCGTTGAAGCGATAGGCCTCGATCGCTTCGGTGACTTCGCGCACGGCGCGTGCGGTCTCGTGGCCGATCCAGCGATTGAGCGTCTCTCCGACCTCGTCCGGCTCGAACCCCGGCAACGTGGCGCAGCCGTTCATCTCGGCAAAGCGGCAGGCGTTCCACAGCTTGGTCGCGAAATGCTTGTAACCCTCGACCCGCGAGGCGGCGAGCTTGATGTCGCGGCCCTGCGCCGCCAACGCGGCGAGCGTGAATCGCAGTGCGTCGGCGCCATAGCGATCGATCAGCTCCAAGGGGTCGATGATATTGCCCTTGGATTTCGACATCTTGGCGCCCTTTTCGTCGCGGACCAGGGCATGGATATAGACGGTGCGGAACGGCACCTCCTTCATGAAACGCAGGCCCATCATCATCATGCGCGCGACCCAGAAGAAGATGATGTCGAAGCCTGTGACCAGCACGTCGGTCGGATAGTAGCGGGCAAGCTCCGGCGTCTCGTCGGGCCAGCCCAGCGTCGAGAACGGCCACAGCGCCGAGGAGAACCAGGTGTCGAGCACGTCCTCGTCGCGGGTGAGGAACGGCGCGCGGCTCGCCGGATCGATCGCCATGTCGTGGCCCTGCATCGGTGTGATCGCCTCGGTCTCGGCATAGTAGGCGAGCGCGCGCGAAACCGCCTCCTCCTCGGTTTCGGCAACGAACACCCTGCCGTCCGGGCCGTACCAGGCCGGAATCCGATGGCCCCACCATATTTGCCGCGAGATGCACCACGGCTGGATGTTCTCCATCCAGTCGAAATAGGTTTTCTCCCAGTTCTTCGGAACGAACACGGTGCGGCCGTCCTCGACCGCCGCCATCGCCCGAACGGCGAGCGCCTTGGCGTCAACGTACCATTGGTCTTTCAGGAACGGCTCGATCACCTCCCCGGAGCGGTCGCCGTGGGGCACCATGTGAGTGTGCGGTTCGACCTTCGCGAGAAGCCCCGCCGCCTCGAGCCGGTCCACGATCTTCCGACGCGCCGCAAAGCGCTCAACGCCGTGCAAGGCCAGGGTTTCGTCGAGTTCGGGTGACGCAGGCACGTCCTCCAGGAACTCGATGTTGCCGTCGAGGTCGAGCCTTCCTTCCTCATCGAGCACGCTGATCAGGGGCAGGTGATGACGCCTCCCGACATCGAAATCGTTGAAGTCGTGGGCGGGCGTGATCTTCACTGCGCCGCTGCCCTTGTCGGGATCGGCATAGTCATCGCCGATGATCGGGATGCGCCGACCGACCAGCGGCAGGATGGCGGTCCTGCCAATCAGGTGCTTCAGCCGGTCGTTCCCGGGATGAACCGCCACCGCGGTGTCGCCCAGCATCGTCTCCGGACGGGTGGTGGCGACCGTTATGCTTTCCTCGGTTCCCTCGATCGGATAGCGGATGTACCACAGGCTTCCCTTCGTCTCGACCTGCTGCACTTCGAGGTCGGAGATCGCCGTCTGGAACCTGGGGTCCCAATTGACGAGGCGCTTGTCCCTGTAGATCAGCCCCTCGTTGTAGAGGGTCACGAACACCTTCAGGACTGCGCGTGAAAGGCCTTCATCCATCGTGAAGCGTTCGCGCGACCAGTCGCACGAGGCGCCCAGGCGCTTCAATTGATTAACGATGACGCCGCCCGACTCCGCCTTCCAGGCCCACACCCGTTCGAGGAACCTTTCCCGCCCCATCTCCCGCCGCGACGGCTGCTGGCGCTCCATCAACTGACGCTCGACCACCATCTGGGTCGCGATGCCGGCATGATCGGTACCGGGCTGCCACAGCACGTCGCGCCCGCGCATGCGCCAGAACCGGCACAACACGTCCTGCAGCGTGTTGTTGAGCGCGTGGCCCATATGGAGCGACCCGGTCACGTTCGGCGGCGGGATGACGATGCAAAAGGGGTGGGCGCCGCGCCGCTCCGGCCGGCCGGCCGCAAAGGCTAGCGCATCCTCCCAGGCGGCCGAGACGCGGCGCTCGATGTCTGCGGGGTCATAGGTCTTTTCGATCATTGCGGGCATCCCGAAAAAGGTGCGCCAACAAGCCCCGCAAGGCGCCGATTGTCAACGCCGGAACCGCAGCACGTCAACGCGGCATCTCGCAAACCGGCGTGCCGCTCGCTCTGTGGAATCAGGTGCGGCGCCCTCCCACATCAGCTCGAACCCAGCTTGTTGGCGCGCCGCGGGAGCGCTGTTCATGGCTTTCCGGAGAGACGGCGGCTGTCGCGGAGCGCTGGCGAGGCGCGCAACTTGCAGTCTCGATCGACCTCGACTTCTCCCGCCTGCGGGCTTGACCAGGCTTGACCCGCGGATCCATCGGCTTCGATATAGACTCGTGCGAAGGGAAGCGATGCGCGAGTCAGGCCCGCGCATGACGAGCAAATGGATTAATCGACCGAATACTCTGCAGCGTTAAATGGAATCGGTCGCGTGGCCCGGCCGCTTAAAGCGCGTTCTCTAAAAACCTGAGGATCGTCGGCGCGGCCGTCGCTCCGTAGCCGCCGATCTCGCCTTCGAACGGGTCGCTCGCCCAGAAGTGGCCAGCGCCCGGTATCACGAACCGGCGCACATAGATGCCAGCCTGGTTGAGCGCGTTCTGGAACGCCTGGGACTGGGTGGCCGGATCGACCACATCGTCGGCTGTGCCGTGAATGAGCAGGAACCGGGCGCGGTTGCGATCGGTCGTCGCATAGCTCATAGGCGAGGAGTCGAAATAAACACGCCGGTTCTGCATCGGCGACGCGCCAAGGTATTTCTCGGTTATCTGGTCGCGCGGGCGCGCGAGCTGGTCATGCTGCCATTGCGCCAGCATGTCGTAGACGCCGTAGAAGGCAATCACCGCCTTCACGTTTGCAGGCACCGCATAATTGGCGTCGCTGCGGTATTCGGCTGCGAACTGGTCAGGCGCGAGCCCCACAAGAGCGGCGAGATGCCCCCCGGCGGAATCGCCCATGATGCCGATGCGTTCCGGGTCGACCCCGAGATCGGCCGCCTTGGCGCGCACGAACTGGACTGCCGCTTTGACGTCGTAGACGCTCCCCGGAAAGGCGCCAGCCTTGCCGAGCCGATAGTCGATGGAAAACAGCGCGTAGCCGTTGCGCGCCAGGAACGGCCCCCAATGCCTGTAAGACGCGCGGCTGCCGGCCTGCCATCCGCCGCCATGGGCGGCGACGATGACCGGGGCCTTGTCCACTCCTTTCGGCAGATAGAGATCGCCTGCCAGACGAGCGCCATCGTGCTCGACGAACTCCAGGTTGGGGCGGGTGACGACTTCAAAGTCCTTCGCCAAAGCATTTGCCCCCGGCAGCGCCAATGCGAGCGCGACGAAAAGGCAGCGAAGCGATAGATTCATCGCTGTTGTCCCTCCAGTGTTTGCCGAGCCACTGTTTGCTTTCGGTCCCATGCTGTGGTGGAACATACAGGCTCCGCGAGGCGCGCGAAAGGCCGGTGCGGCCCGCGACGCCGCTGCTGAACCGCCGGCATTCAGGCGCTTCCCTCCAGGCTATGCGCGCCGGTCATTTCAATGTATCGTTCGACGTGCCATCAGAACGGCGGGGTCGAACGGCACGATACTTGCTTGCCGGTATGGCCGCAGAGGGGTGTTCGTGACGTCATCAAGCTTCCCGGCGAAATCAAGGAGGCGTCTTTTTCCGGTCGCGATAGCGCTCGCGGCAATCCTGGCGGCAGCGGCGGGATATTATCGATACCTGCACGGCGCGCAGGAAAAGCGCGTATCGGCGCCGCCGCCGATACCGGTCAGCGTCGCGGCGGCGATCCGGCAAGACGTGCCGATCTATTTGAGCGGCCTTGGGACCGTTCAGGCGCTCAACACAGTCCCGGTTCATTCCCAGGTTGACGGCCAGCTCATTGAGATTGCTTTTACCGAGGGCCAGCGCGTCAAGACGGGCGACGTGCTCGCCAAAATCGATCCCCGGCTGTTCCAGGCTGCACTTGACCAGGCGGTCGCGAAGAAAGCCCAAGACGAAGCCAGTTTGATTTCCGCCGACAAAGACCTGACGCGGGCCAAAACCCTGGTCGCCCGCAGCTTTGAAACCCAGCAGGTGGTTGATCAGCAGCAGGCGAAGGTCGACGCCCTGAAGGCTTCGCTCAAAGCCGATGACGCTACAATCGAAAGCGCCCGGACTCAGCTCGATTACACCACAATCACGTCGCCCATCGACGGCCGCGCTGGCATCCGTCAGATTGACCTTGGCCGCATTATTCATGCCAACGACTCGACCCCTCTCGTCGTGCTTACGCAAACCCAGCCGGCGGCGGTTGTGTTTACCCTTCCGGAAATAGACCTCGAGCCGCTGCGCGAGGCGATGGAGCGCGGTCCGGTCGAAGTTACAGCGTTCGATCAAAACAACGTCAAGGCGCTTGGCGCCGGCAAGCTGTTGCTCATCGACGCGGTCATCGACCAGGCGACTGCAACGATCCGGCTCAAGGCTCTGTTTCCCAATACCGACGAACGACTGTGGCCCGGCGAATTCGTCAATGCGCGCGCGCTGCTCACCACTGCGCGCGGCGCCCTCACGATTCCGCTGGCGGCCCTGCAGCGCGGTCCGAACGGCCTGTTCACCTGGGTGATCGGAGCCGATGACAAAGCGCAGATGCGGCCCATCAAGACGGGGCCGCCCGCAGACGACGTCGCCATTGTGGCGGACGGCCTTCAAGACGGCGAGCGTGTCGTGACCGAAGGATATTATCGGCTGCAGCCGGGCGCGCGGGTGGCGATCCAGCCGCCGAGGGAAAGATCGGCTGCGATTTCCGCTGCTCAAGGACGCGCGCCGTGAACATTTCTGAGCCATTTATCCGGCGGCCAGTGGCAACCGCCCTCCTGATGGCGGCATTCGCTTTTGCCGGCCTCGCGTCTTTCCCCTTTCTGCCAGTCGCGGCGTTGCCGCAGGTCGATTTTCCGACCATCCAGGTCACGGCCGGGCTTCCGGGCGGAAGCCCCGAGACGATGGCCGCTTCGGTCGCGGCGCCACTCGAACGTCAGTTCGGCCAGATCGCCGGTATCACTCAGATGACGTCGGTGAGCACGCTCTCGGCCACCACAATCGTGCTCCAGTTCGCCCTCAATCGAAACATCGATGGCGCCGCCCAGGACGTTCAGGCCGCCATCACGGCCGCCGCGAGGCAGCTTCCGCTTAATCTGTTTCCGCCGCCCTCCTACAAGAAGGTCAATCCGGCAGACTCACCCGTTTTGATTCTATCGGCGCGTTCCGACGTTCTGCCGATTACCCGGGTCGACGACTATGCCGACAATATTCTGGCCCAGCAGATCTCCCAGGTGCCCGGAGTGGCCCAGGTGACGATCGCCGGCGAGCAGAAGCCGGCGATCCGGGTCCAGGTCGACCCTGCCAAGCTGTCGGCGACCGGGCTGACCCTGGAGGACGTGCGCGCGGGGCTCATCACCGCAACGACGACCGCCGCCAAGGGTACGCTCAACGGCGTCGAAAAGAGCTTCACGATTGCTGCAAACGATCAACTCATGCGGCCAGCGGAATATGACGACGTGATCTTTGCCTACCGCAACGGCGCGCCGGTAAGAGTACGCGACATCGGTCAAGCCGTCGAGGGGCCGGCCGACACTACGATTGCGGCTTACGAGAACCTCAGTCGCGACATTCTGCTTGTCGTCTACAAGCAGCCCGGCGCCAATGTCATCGAAACGGTTGATACCATCAAGGCGCGGCTGCCGTTATTGACGGCCAGCATCCCGCCCTCCATCAAGGTCTCCACCATCCTCGACCGCACAACAACCATCCGCGCCTCCGTGGCCGAAGTCGAGTCCACTCTCGCCATCACAGTAGTCCTGGTAGTGATGGTGATTCTGATGTTTATCCGCGATTTTTGGGTGACGGTGATACCGTCGGTGACGGTGCCGCTGGCGTTGCTCGGCTCGTCCGCGGCGATGTATCTGCTTGGCTTCAGTCTCGATAATCTTTCGCTGATGGCGCTGACCATTGCGGTCGGCTTCGTGGTCGACGACGCCATCGTGGTTGTCGAGAACATTCACCGCCACGTCGAGGACGGCGAACACCCGTTCGAAGCGGCGCTCAATGGCGCGCGCGAAATCGGGTTCACCGTGCTGTCGATCAGCGTGTCGCTGATCGCAGTCTTCATACCGTTGCTGCTGATGGGCGGCATCATTGGCCGGCTGTTCCGCGAGTTCGCTCTCACGGTCACGGCTTCGATCGTGGTATCGGCCTGCGTTTCGCTCACGCTTGCCCCGATGCTGGGGGCGCGTTTCATGCGGCCGACGGCGCACGAGCATGGCCGCGTCTACCGGGCTTTCGAAGCATTCTTCGATATGCTGCTAGCGGGCTATCGGCGCACGCTCGACATTGCGCTGGCCCGCCAGAGGATCACGCTTGCCGTGTTTTTTGCCACATTGGCGCTCACAGCCGTCCTTTTCTTCACCATCCCGAAGGGCTTTTTCCCGATTCAGGACACCGGCCAGCTGTTTGGATTGACCGAAGCGGCACAAGATGTTTCGCCGACCGAGATGATGCGGATACAGGAGGAGATCGGCGCCATCGTCGCCCGGGATCCGGATATTGCGACTTTCGGTTCCAACATGGGCAGCGGCGGCGGCGCCAACACAACCAACAGCGGCCGCATCTTCGCCACGTTGAAGCCGCGCGACCAGCGTGACGTGACTGCCGCACAGATCATCGACCGGCTGCGACCGCAGTTCGCCGCGGTCAAGGGCGCAGCCGTCTTCATGCAGATTCCGCAGGATATTACGGTCGGAGGACGACTGTCGCGCGGCCTGTTCCAGTATACATTGCAGGATGTCGACATTGCGGAGCTTGCCGAATGGTCGGGCAAGATGCTCGCCAAGATGAAGACGCTGCCTCAACTCGCCGACGTCGCCACCGACCTCCTCAACAGCGCCCCGCAGCTTACTGTTACCATCAATCGCGACCAAGCCTCGCGTTTTGGCATCACTCCACAACTGATCGACGACACCCTCAACGACGCCTTCGGCCAGCGGCAGGTTGCGCAGTACTATACCCAGATCAATACATACTGGGTGATTTTGGAGGTTAAGCCGGAACTCCAGGGATTACCCTCCACTCTGGACCGCATCTACATAAAATCGCCGTTGACGGGCGCCGCGGTGCCGTTGTCAACACTCGTTACTGTCGATAGCACGAAGGTCGGGCCGCTCGTCGTCAATCATCAAAGTCAATTTCCGGCGGTCACGCTGTCGTTCAATCTGGCCCCGAACGTCGCGCTTGGCGAGGCTGTCACGGCAATCGAGGAGGCGGAGCGCGAACTCAACAAACCGTCCTCGATCATCGCCACCTTTCAAGGCAACGCGCAAGCCTTTCAGACGTCGCTCGCGAGCGAGCCGGCTCTGATCGCCGCGGCGCTGATCGTGGTCTACATCATTCTTGGAATGCTTTATGAGAGCTTCATCCACCCGCTCACGATCTTGTCGACGCTGCCCTCGGCAGGGGTCGGCGCACTCCTCTCGCTTTCTCTCGCTGGCATCGATCTGTCAGTGATCGGGATCATCGGCATCATTCTCCTGATTGGCATCGTGAAGAAGAATGGCATCATGCTGGTCGACTTCGCGATTGCGGCTGAGCGCGACCGCGGGCTCGCCCCCATCGACGCCATTCGAGCGGCCTGCCTGTTAAGGTTCCGCCCGATCATGATGACGACCGCCGCCGCCATGCTCGCGGGCCTGCCATTGATGCTTGGCACGGGCACAGGCTCTGAGCTGCGCCAGCCGCTCGGCTATGCGATGGTCGGCGGCCTCGCGCTCAGCCAGGTGCTCACCCTCTATACGACGCCGGTTGTCTATCTCTATCTCGACCGCCTGCAGACCTGGCTTTTCGGCAAGCGCGAGGTTGATGGCGAGCAAGCGTTCCATGTCAAGGCCGCGGAGTAGCAAGCAAGTAGCAAGGATCGCCACAACAATAACCGCTTCGCCTGACGGCTTCATCTTGCGCAAGCGAAACAACCTGAAGTTGACAAAGCCCAGATGCGGCATATAATAATCCTAAATCCGTGAGTTGGCGTCGTTGATTTTCGCGATGTCCTTGGCCCACAAGCAAGAAAGAGAACGCTTGGAGGCGCCAAATTGTAACTGCTCCGCAGCTGACTGATTTTCAAAGGGTCGTCGATTTATCAGCGCTTTCTGCGGGGGTGAATGCTTTCCAACTCACGGATTTAGGATAATTGGTTCAGTTATCATGGTTATCAGGAGATAAGTAAGAGCGCCGGAATAGCCTCAGATTTTCGAAATTCCCTGTTATTTTCCCTGTTCTGAGGGAATTTGGCCTCTTTTGAATCTTGAGTGGGTGCAGAAGCCTGAGGCGCGCGGCCTTGGCGAGGGCCTTGATCGCTTGGATGCAGTCTTGCGGGCGGCGGCAGCCGGTCAAGGGCGATTGGCGCGCGTTTAATCGCGCGCCAATCGCCGCT
>JAJPKK010000057.1 GCA_021323775.1 Hyphomicrobiales bacterium | reverse complement strand
TCAAGGGTCTCGACCGCTTAAGCGGCGATTGGCGCGCGATTAAACGCGCGCCAATCGCCCTTGACCGGCTGCCGCCGCCCGCAAGACTGCATCCGAGCGATCAAGGCCCTCTCCAAGGGCGGCGCGCCCTTAAGGCTTCTGCACCCACTCAAGATTCAAAAGAGGCCAAATAATTGACCGACGCTATAGTCATCCGCTGCGGCAGCGGATTTGCACCCTGCCGCGGACTTGATCGGAATCCGCAAGGAACAAGGGCGACATGAAATTGGCCGACGACGGCTTTCTCGACATCGGAGTAAGCCGGCTCGAATACAAAATGATTGGCCCCCGTCCCGACGAAGCCGCGACTTTCGTATTGCTCCATGAGGGCCTGGGCTCAGTCGGGCTGTGGGGCGACTTTCCGCTGCGGCTTGCGGCGGCCACCGGCCTCGGAGTGTTCGCCTACTCCCGCTCCGGCTATGGCCGCTCCAGCCCGTCGATGCTGCCGCGGCGTGTGACGTTCATGCATGAGGAGGCGCGCGACGTGCTGCCTCGCGTGCTCGACGCCATCTCCCTGCGCCGCGGCATCCTGCTGGGCCACAGTGACGGCGCATCGATTGCGGCCATCTATGCGGGGAGCGCCGCCGACCATCGGATTCGCGGCCTGGTGCTTCTGGCGCCGCATTTCTTCACCGAGGAGTTGGGCATCGCCGAGATTGCGCGTATGCGAGAAGCATATGAGACCACCGATTTGCGTGCGAAGCTCGCAAAGTGGCACGCCGATCCGGACAATGCGTTCGAGAACTGGAGCGGCCCATGGCTCGACCCGGCTTTTCGACAATGGGACCTTACCGAGGAGCTTGCCTATATTCGCGTGCCGATCCTCATCGTTCAAGGCGATCAGGACCAATACGGCACGCTGCGGCAGGTCGAAGTCGCCCAGGAGGAGTGCTACTGTCCGGTGGAGGCCGTGATCCTGAAGGGTATCCGTCACGTCCCGCATCGCGAGGCGCCCGAGGCGACGATGGCCGCGATAGTGGATTTTGCACGGCGGTTGCAAATAGAGTGATGACGCCATAAGGCGCAATCCGCCTCATTGCCGGGCTCGAACCGGCACTCCATCTGTTTTGGGGAGGAGCGAATGGCTGAGGCCGAGCAGAAACTCGCAACCGGAGCGGCGCGGATCGACTTTGCCACCGATCCGTCGCGCTACCGGCATTGGAAGCTTGCCGTCGAAGGCAAGGTCGCGACCCTGGTGCTCGACGTCGATGAGAAAGGCGCGTTGTTCGCGGGTTACGAGCTCAAGCTCAACTCCTACGACCTTGGCGTGGATATCGAGCTGGCCGACGCTTTCGAGCGCATCCGCTTCGAGCATCCGCAGGTGCGGGTGGTGCTGCTTCGGTCCGGCAAGCCGCGGGTCTTCTGCGCCGGCGCCAACATCCGGATGCTGGCCGGCGCAACCCATGCCCACAAGGTGAATTTCTGCAAGTTCACCAACGAGACGCGCAACGCCATCGAAGACGCGAGCGCCGGATCAGGCGTGCGCACCATCTGCGTCATCAACGGGACTGCAGCCGGCGGCGGCTACGAACTCGCGCTTGCGGCCGATCACATTATCCTGGTCGACGACGGCTCATCAGCGGTGTCGCTGCCCGAGGTCCCGTTGCTCGCCGTGCTGCCGGGGACCGGGGGGCTGACGCGCATCACCGACAAGCGCAAGGTGCGGCGCGACCGCGCCGATGTCTTCTGCACCACCGAAGAGGGCATCAGGGGCAAGCGCGCGGTCGAATGGCGCCTTGTGGACGAGGTAGCGCCGCAGTCGCGGCTTGAGGCCCTCATTGCGGCGCGCGTGCGAGAATTCGCCGCCGGCTCCCCGCCCCCTTGTGGGGATGGGTCGGGGGTGGGGGCTGTGCCGGCGGGCGCTTTCGGAGCCGATGTTTCCGACGCGCCGCCCCGAGCCTCCCCCATAAGGGGGGAAGGAGAAGAGATGGCCGCGCCACATGCGATGGTCCCGGCCGCGAGCGAGGGTACTGAAGGTCGGGAGGGGGTGGGGATCACGCTGACGCCATTGGAACGCAAGCTCGGCGAGGATCGCCGCGAATACAAATACGTGTCGGTTGCGTTTGATCGCGCCGGACGGGTCGCTACGATCATACTGCGCGGCCCCGCGTCGCCGCCTCCGAATTCGGCCGCCGAGATGATGAGCCAGGGTGCAGCGTTCTGGCCGCTGCAGGTTGCGCGTGAACTGGATGACGCCGTTCTGGATGTCCGTCTCAATGAACTCGACGTCGCGGCCATCGTGTTCAAGTCCGAGGGCGAACCGCGAGCCGTTCTCGGCTACGATCTTTTTCTCGACCGGCAGGGCCGGCACTGGCTGGCGCGCGAAGTCCGCCTCAAATGGAAACGCGTGCTCAAGCGCATCGATCTCACCTCGCATTCCCTGGTCGCGCTGATCGAGCCCGGCTCCTGCTTTGCCGGCACGCTCGCCGAGATCGTGTTTGCGGCGGACCGTTCCTATATGCTGATCGGCAGCCGCGACGGCGACAACCGGCCGCCGGCTGCGATCATTGTGGGAGACGTCAATCTGTCCGGCGCGCTGGCGATGAGCAACGGCCTGGATCGCTTGCGCACGCGCTTTCTCGGCGAACCGGAGGCGCATGAGAGGGTGCGTCACGTGGCCGGCGAGATGTTGGACGCCAAAGCCGCGGAAGCGCTCGGCCTCGTCACTTTCGCGCTCGACGACCTCGATTGGGATGATGAAATCCGCGTCTTTCTTGAGGAGCGCGCCAGTTTTTCGCCCGACAGCCTGACGGGACTGGAAGCCAATCTGCGCTTCGGCGGCCCGGAAACCATGGAAACCAAGATCTTTGGCCGCCTCACCGCATGGCAGAATTGGATCTTCCAGCGGCCGAATGCGACCGGCGAGGGCGGCGCGCTGTCGCGCTACGGGACCGGCCGCAAGCCAGAGTTCGACACCAGAAGGACGTGACCATGGAAGTAAAGGGCGGAAGACGTAGGGTGCCCACGCGGTCAAACGGCGAGTTCGAACAACGTGGGCAAAGCGGCATCAGAGACCATGCGAGCGAGGCCAGCACGGAGCGATGCGCGTCTGTCCGTTCTGCGCATCGCGACCGGAGTTCGATTAAAAGGACCTGAACAAGAAGAACAAGAACAGGAGACTTCCATGGATGTCATCAATGTCGATTATTCAACCAAGATTCCGAACAATGTCGGCCTCACCGAGGATCGCCGCATTCTGCGGGCGCTCGAAGGCTGGCACCCCGGCTATCTCGACTGGTGGCGCGACATGGGACCGGAAGGATTCCAGGAGGCGCTGGTCTACCTGCGCACGGCCGTGTCGGTGGACCCCAAAGGCTGGGCAAAATTCGACTATGTAAAGATGCCCGAATACCGCTGGGGCATTCTGCTGGCGCCCCAGGAGGAGAACCGGACCATTCCGTTCGGGCAGCACTTCGGCGAGCCGGCGTGGCAGGACGTGCCCGGCGAATACCGGGCCATGCTGCGCCGCCTGATCGTGATCCAGGGCGACACTGAGCCGGCGTCCGTCGAGCAGCAGCGCCATCTGGGCAAGACCGCGCCGTCCCTCTACGACATGCGCAATCTGTTTCAGGTCAACGTCGAGGAAGGCCGCCACCTGTGGGCGATGGTCTATCTCCTGCACAAGTATTTCGGCCGCGACGGCCGCGAGGAAGCCGAGGAACTGCTGCGCCGCCGCTCGGGCAGCACCGACGCGCCGCGCATGCTGGGCGCCTTCAACGAACAGACGCCCGACTGGCTGTCGTTCTTCATGTTCACCACCTTCACGGACCGCGACGGCAAGATGCAGCTTGAAAGCCTCGCTCAATCGGGCTTCGATCCGTTGTCGCGCACCTGCCGCTTCATGCTGACCGAGGAAGCGCACCACATGTTCGTGGGCGAGACCGGCATCGGGCGCATCATTGCGCGCACCTGCGAGGCGATGCGGGCGGCCGGCATCGAGGACGCCGAAAAGATCGAAGAGGTGCGCGCGCTTCGCGTCATCGACCTGCCCACTATTCAAAAGAAGCTCAATCTGCACTACTCGCTTTCCCTCGACCTGTTCGGCTCTGAGGTCTCCACCAACGCCGCGAATGCCTTCAACGCCAGCCTCAA
The DNA here is from genome assembly GCA_021323775.1 of Hyphomicrobiales bacterium. GTDB lineage: Bacteria > Pseudomonadota > Alphaproteobacteria > Rhizobiales > Xanthobacteraceae > JAJPKK01. The sequence goes on along the minus strand of JAJPKK010000057.1, from coordinate 6,368 downwards.
AGGCCGCTTCCACGAGACGAGGATCGACGATGATCACCGGCTTGAGAACGCGACCTACCCGGTGCTCAAGCTCGTTGACGGCGAGGTCAAACGCGTCGATGCGCCGGCGCTGACCGCTCTGAACATGCGCCTGCGCGACGATTATGCGGCCGATTGCGCAAAGAGCGTCGAGCGCTGGAACAAGGTCATCGAGAAAGCCGGGGTTGAGTTCAAGTTGCGGCTGCCCCACGTGGCGTTCCACCGCCAGATTGGCGAATTTCGCGATATCTGCGCGACGCCTTACGGGGAACTCATCGATCGAGAAGCATGGCGGCATCGCAGTCACCACTGGCTGCCATCGGCCGCCGACGGCGAATTCATTGCCGAATTAATGCAGCCGGTGCAGGGGCCGGGGCAATTCGCAAGCTGGATCGCGCCTCCCAAAGTCGGCATCGACAACAAGCCGGGCGATTTCGAATATGTGAAGATTGCGGCGTGAGGGCGCAGCTACAGCCCGGATTACGCTGCGCTTCCTTCCGGGCTACACCGTCCTTCGCACCCCAAGCCCAACCATGAAGCGCTGGCGGATCTGCACCGGATCGCGGTCGGTGGTGCCGACGCCCGGCTTGTCGTCGATGCGGGCGGCGATGAAGGTCGGGCCGCCGCCCGCGAGCGCGGCGTCGATAAGCCTATCGAAGTCCTCCTCGTCGCCCGCCCAGGCGCACTTGGTCAGTCCGGCCGCGCGGGCGAGCGCCACATAGTCGGCGGTCCCCGCCGCCGGGGTCGGCTGTCCGCCGGTGATCTGATAGAGGCCTTGTCCATGATCACCATGGTGAGATTTTTCGGCTGCTGCGCCGCAATCGTGACCAGGCAGCCGAGCTGCATGAGCAGCGAGCCGTCGCCTTCGAGCGCGATAACGTGACGCTGCGGCTGCGCCAACGCGACGCCGAACGCGATCGGGATCGCAAGGCCCATGCTGCCCAGCATGTAGAAGTTCTGCGGACGATGTCCGGCCGACCACAAATCGAAATTGGTGTTGCCGATGCCGCCGATCACGGCTTCTTCGTTCCTGAGCCGCGCAACCAGCCGCTTTGTCAGGTCGAAACGGTTGAGGACTTTCGCATTGTCGTAGCTGGCGGCGGCGGAAAGAGGGTTGGACATGGCAATCTCAGTCAGAGCCTCGTTCTGATCACATTGAGCCGTATTTCGAAGTCATGAAAGGGCTTGTCCCGGCCGCCTGCTATTTGCGCTCAGTGCCAGGACGACTCGGCGGCGCCGGGACGAGCCCGGCGCCGCCGCCGCGGGTGATTCGACACGATCGAAATCCGGTCCAAATCTCATCGCGCGCCCCCTTATGCCTGAAACACCTTGCCGCCGGTCAGGAGCGGCGAAAGAATGAAGGCCACGGCGGCCTGCGTCGCGACCGCCTGCTTGATCGAGCGATCGACGATGAACTCAAGCTCGTCATGGCGGGTGATGGTGTGGAACTCGACAGCGAGCGACTCCAGCACCGGACGCATCGTGCGGCACACCAGCGCCTGGCCGAGATTGAATTCACCGAGCGTGCCGCGCTCGGATACGAACATGATGGCCGGCACCTGGTAGGGCACGACGAGCGACGCCAGCACGTTCGGTATCGTGCCGAATCCCGAAGTCTGCATCAGCACCGCTCCGCGCCGCCCTCCCATCCAGGCGCCGGACACAATGCCAAGCGCCTCCTCCTCGCGGGCCGTCGGAAAGGTCAGGAAGTCCGGATCGGCGTGCAGGTTTTTAATCAACGGAGTGAACACTCTGTCCGGCACGTAGGTGACAAGCTTCACGTCATTGCGCTTCAGGGTCTCCTGTACGATCTCATGCCACGGCCGCACCGCAACGGGCGTGGCTGCGTCGATCACGATCGATCCAAGCTGCATGAAGGCGCTCCTCCGGGACGGGCCGAACTATGTTTCACGCTCTCAAGGCGTTCCTAACATGAACCCGTAGCGTGGGCAAAGGCGTCCCTTCGACAAGCGCACGAGCGCCCAGCCCGCCGGAGTGCAACGTTCCGAGGCCGAGGCAGGCAAGCTTCGCTTTGAGCTTGTCGAAGGGCGCCCCACCCTGCAACAGGAAGGTTCACAGCCGGGCAAAGGCGGGTGGATGGCCGGCCGGCTGGCGTGGCGTTTCCTGCGCCTTTGCCCATGATGGCGGCTCCTGATATTACAACGCCCGGGAAAACCGAGGAGCGCGGCGCAGGCATGACGAAACCGGCAAGCTGGCTATGGCCCGGCAGCAAGCGAACCGCGGTTGTCTTCAACGTGTGCCTTGAGGCGTGGTCCGACGGCAAGGCCCCCGGCATCAGCCCGATGGGAAACCCGCTGCCGCCGGGCGTGCTCGACACCATGGCGATCTCGTGGGCTGCGTATGGCGTCAAGCGCGGCATCTACCGGCTGCTCGATTGTTTCCGGCAGCATGGCGCGGCGGCGAGCGTCATGGTCAACGCAGTGATTGCCGAGCGGGCGCCCGAGACCATCAGGGCGATCGCCGATGCCGGGCACGAAGTTCTATCCCATTCCTATGCCATGGACGTGATACCGGCGCTGCTCTCCAGCGACGAGGAGCGCAAGAACATCGCGCGCTGCACCGCGCTGTTGGAGAAGGCCTCGGGCCGCAGGATCGAAGGCTGGCTCAGCCCGCGCGGCACCTCGAGCGCAGCAACGCCGCGGCTGCTGATCGAGGCAGGATACCGCTGGTACGGCGACGTATTCGACGATGACCTCCCCTATGTGCGGACCTTCGACGAGGGCGAGATCGTTGCGATCCCGCTCGGAACCGACGTCAACGACATGCAGTTCATGAAGTACGGTAATGCTCCGAAGACAATGCTGGAATCCTTCCACGAGAACATCGCAATCGCCAGGGAGAAGTCCGAGCTGTCGATCATCGACGTCACCTGCCATGCTCACATTTTCGGCCGTCCGCGCGGCGCCTATTACTATGAGAAGATCGTCGACGCCGCCGCTCGGGATCCCGATATCTGGATCGGGACGCGCGCCCAGATCGCCCACCACGTGTTAGCGCAGGGGGCCTCAAACGATGCCGCTCGATTTTGACCCCGAGGACGGCGACCCTCATCAGGAGATCCGCGCCGGCGTCCGCAAGCTTTGCGCCCAGTTTCCGGGCGAATACTGGCGCCGCCTCGATCGCGAGGCGGCCTACCCGGCGGATTTCGTCAAAGCCGTCACCGCGGCCGGCTATCTGTCGGCCCTCATTCCGGAGGAATACGGCGGCTCGGGTTTGCCGCTGTCTGCAGCCGCCGCAATCATGGAGGAGATCCAGCGTGCCGGCTGCAACGGCGCCGCCTGCCACGCGCAGATGTACATCATGGGCACCCTGTTGCGGCACGGCAGCGCCGAACAGAAGCGCAAATATCTGCCTGCGGTCGCATCGGGAGAACTGCGCCTGCAGGCATTCGGCGTCACGGAGCCCTCGAGCGGCACCGACACATCCTCGATCACGACCTTTGCGCAGCGCGAGGACGGTCATTACGTCGTCAATGGCCAGAAGATCTGGACCTCGCGCGCGGAATATTCCGACCTCATGCTGCTGCTCGCCCGCACGACGCCGAAACATCAGGCGGACAAGCGAACCGACGGCCTCTCGGTGTTCATTCTCGACATGCGCGCCGCCGCGGATGCGGGGCTCACGATCCGCCCGATCCGCACCATGATGAACCACTCCACCACCGAGGTGTTCTTCGACAATGTGCGCATTCCGGCCGAGAACCTGATCGGCGAGGAGGGCAAGGGCTTTCGTTACATCCTTTCCGGAATGAATGCGGAGCGCATTCTCATCGCAGCGGAATGCATCGGCGACGCCAAGTGGTTCATCGAAAAGGCCACCGACTATGCCAAGGAGCGGGTGGTATTCGATCGCCCGATCGGACGGAACCAGGGCGTTCAATTTCCGCTTGCCCGCGCCTATGCGCAGATGCGCGCCGCCGAACTCATGGTGCAGAAAGCGGCGGCCTTGTTCGAAGCAGGAATGAACTGCGGGGCGGAAGCCAATATGGCGAAGCTGCTCGCCGCCGACGCGTCCTGGGCGGCCGCGGAAGCCTGCGTCCAGACTCATGGGGGTTTTGGCTTTGCCGAGGAATACGACGTCGAACGCAAGTTCCGCGAGACGCGGCTCTACCAGGTGGCGCCGATTTCGACGAATCTGATTCTGAGCTTTTTGGCCGAGCACGTGCTCGGTTTGCCCAGGTCGTATTGACGAGCTCTATTGAGCGCAGCCCGGGCCGAGCGCAAGCGAAACCGGGGCCGGCATTGCCTCTGCCCGCTCAATCCGGGCTACGAGCGTACGGCTCTCGCGCGAGGCGGCGGGCGGGGCCGCCCGCGCTCCGATGGTTCACTTCGCCGCCAGGAGCTGCGCCGCCTTTTGGGCCACCTGCGGCGGCGTGCGGTAGATTTGGGCGACCAGTTTCTGCAAATCATCGCCTGCGACCGGGTTGACCTCGAGCTGCGATTTTTCCGCATCCGCCATGAAGGCGGGATCCGTCATGGTGGCCATGAAGGCTTTGCGCAGGGCATCGACGCGCTCCGCCGGGATGCCGGGTGGGGCAAGGAACGGACGACCCATGACCTGGCGGGCGAAAATCAGTTGCAGGATCTGCCGATCCTCGTCGGTCTTGGCGAGATCCACGATGAGCGGAACATCGGGCAAGTCAGGATGCTTCTGCAATGACAACTGCACAAGGACGTTGAGCTTCTTCTCGGCAATCCAGGATCCGTGGGTCGCCTTCACGCTCGACCACGACCAGCCGCAACGGCCCTGCAGCTCGCCTCGCTCCATGGCGAGCACGACATCGTTCCCGCCCGGGTAGCCGCTCACGATTTTCATCTTGGTGCCGAGCACGCCGTTGACCACTTTGGGGAACTGGTCGGTGTCGGCGCTGGCGCCGGTGCCGCCGACCGTCATCTCCTTGGTGCGCAGGTCGTCGAACGTGGTGATGCCGCGCCCCTCGAAAGCCACGCACACGCTGACCTCGTGATTGGCGCTTCCGATCCAGACGAACTTGTTGCCATCGAATTGCGCCGCCTTCTGGCCGAGCAGCGGGTCGAAGCCGGTGCCGCGCCCGATGATGGCGAATACCGAGCCGTCCTTGGGGGCGACGCGATAAAGCCAGTTGGCAAGCCGAAGGCTGCCGGCGCCCTCCATGTTCTTCACCACGATGGTGGGATTGCCTGGGATGTGACCGCCCATATGCCGGGCGAGCACGCGGGCATAAAGATCGTAGGCGCCGCCGACGCTGTAGCCGACGTAAAGCTCGATGTTCTTGCCCTTATAGAAGTCGGCGACGTTTTGCGCCTGCGCCGCCACCGCGGCAATGGACAAAACGATCGCGACTGTCGCAGCGCGCGCCCACATGCGATACGTCATCTTGTTCTCCTCCCGGACGGCACGCACCCGACCCTGCCTGGCGCCGCGTGCGAATTTCGGCGACAAACCGGTGCGCCGACTCTATTAATTGTCATTCGGCTGGGACCGGACTCTACCAGCTTTGCGCCAACTTGTCAGAAACTGCGGCGGAACTCGCGACGACTTGACGCTCTGCGAGCTTTCCGATGTAAACTTGCGAGCGGCGGCAAGCGCCGCCGCATGATATAAAATGATACGAAATTCAGGCCCTGGCGGTAGCGTAGGGCGCAAGAGCATCAGCGTATTGCGCCGCGACGCGAGGCGGATTGCGCTTAAGTTTGTCATCGGGTCGGCCATAGGCCGAAACGTGGCGTAATCTGCTGCACGGCCGCCGACCCTGAGCGACGGGCGAGGAACGCGCGAATGCCGGCTGATATGGCGTCGATGGCTTGGCATGCCCTGGCCTTGCTTTTGGAACCGGCGCGTCTCCTCATTCTGCTGCTCGGCGTTGTCATCGGGCTTGCGATCGGCGTCCTTCCCGGCCTCAACGGCATCGTGGGCATGGCGATGCTGATCCCGTTCACCTACAACATGGACCAGTACACCGCGATGGCGCTCCTGCTTGGCATGGCCGCCGTCATCACCTCGTCGGACTTCATCAGCGCGGTGCTGTTCGGCGTCCCCGGTCACGTTGGCGCCGCCGCAACCGTGATCGACGGCCATGCGATGGCCCGCAACGGCGAGGCGGGCCGCGCCTTCGGGGCGGGATTTGCGGCCTCGCTCGCGGGCGGACTGATCGGGGCCGTCGTGCTCGCGCTGAGCATTCCGATCCTGCGCCCGCTCCTGCTCGCAATCGGATCGCCGGAGCTGCTCGCCTTTTCGTTGTTCGGATTGTCCATGGTGGCGACGCTGTCGGGCCGCGCGCCGCTGAAGGGGCTCACCGTTGCGGGCATCGGCCTGATGATTTCCATGATCGGCTCGCGCTCGGAGAGCGG
>JAJPKK010000068.1 GCA_021323775.1 Hyphomicrobiales bacterium | reverse complement strand
GAGGCCGCCGCCGCAGAAGCCAGGCGCAAGGCCGACGAAGCGGAAGCCAGGCGCAAAGCGGCCGAGGCTGCCGAGGCGAAGCGCAAGGCCGACGAGGCCGCCGCCGCGGAGGCCAAGCGCAGGGCCGACGAAGCGGAAGCCAGGCGCAAAGCGGCCGAGGCTGCCGAGGCGAAGCGCAAGGCCGACGAGGCCGCCGCCGCAGAAGCCAGGCGCACGGCCGACGAAGCGGAAGCCAGGCGCAAAGCAGCCGAGGCTGCCGAGGCGAAGCGCAAGGCCGACGAGGCCGCCGCGGCGGAGGCCAAGCGCAGGGCCGACGAGGCTGCCGCCGCCGAAGCCAGGCGAAGGGCTGATGAGGTCGCCGAAGCTAAACGCAAGGCCGATGAGGCCGACGCCAAGCGAAAAGCTGATGAGCGCGTCGCAAATCTGGAACAGAAGCCGGATGTGCCGCCGGCGAGTGCGCCGGCTCCCGTTACAACGGCGCCCGGCCTCGCGGAGCCGCCGGCCGCAAAGGCAAATCGCCCCGAGCAGATCCGTGAGGTTCAGGCCGAACTCAGGCGGCTCGGTTGCTTTGAGGGCAAGCCCGACGGGCAACTGAATGAGGCAACCCGCAACGCAGTCGAGGCATGGTGGAAACACACCGCCCGCAAGACCGTCGTCGAGATCAACATCACCGACGAATTCATTAAAGAACTTAAGCAACAACGCCGGGAAATCTGCCCGCCCGAGCGGAAGCCAGCGCCGCCGGTGGCGAGCCGCCCGCCTCGCACCAAAGACGCGGCGGCGACGTCTCGGCCAGCAGAACCTGTTCCGTCTGCAACTGCGCCCAAACCGCCCGCTGTAGTAGCCGGACCATCACGTCCTGCGGCGCCTGCAACCGCGCCGAGATCGCCTAATGCCACCGGAATAGGCTTCTGAGACGCAGGCGTGTGCGTACATCCGATCGATTGGCGCGCGTTCAATCGCGCGCCAATCGCCGCTTGAGCGGTCGAGCCCCTTGACCGGCTGCCGCCCCGCCACAAAGCTCCAGGGAGCAAGGAGCGATCACGGCGTGCCCGTTCTGCTCGGGCTCACCCACTCGAATGCAAAAGAGCCAAAAATAATTGAGGCGGCCGGGACAAGCCGATCGCGGGATCCACCCCTACCTGCGGCTCACGATCAGAATGTTAAGGTCGCGGGTGGGCGTGAAATCGCTCGCCCGCAGCTCGAACGCGGTCGAGGAGATCTTCTTCACGCCGTCGCCGCAGAAGCTGACGATGCGATCCGGCTGGCCCTTGTCGACGACGAGGTGAAAGTTCTTGATCGGACCGGCCCAGTTGGCGCCGGTCTTCAACACGTAGCTGATGCGTCTTTCCACGATGCCGGCCTTGTTGGCCTCGTCGGCGCCGGCAAGCCGGTCGATCGACCGCAGGAAATCGTCGAGGATGCAGTAATTCGTCTTGTACCGCTGCACCTCGGATTCGAGCCCCTTCTTCTGGCGCAGCCCCTGGCGCAGCACCGAGTCGAAACTCAAGCCGACGCTGGTGCGGTAGCGATGCTCGACTGCGACCGGCTTTCCGGGCGGAAACGTCTGCTGGCGCACCACTGAAGTCTTCAGCGTCCAGGTCGGCTCGTAGAGCGGCTCACCTTTGTCATTGGTTCCGGATTGCAGGAGGAGGCCGGCCGCAACCGCGCGGTCGCGCGTCTGCTGCGACAGCTCGTTGATCTTGAGCTGGCGGGCGCCGATCGGCAGGAGCGGGATGCCCATGTCGCGGAGCGTCGCCGTGACATCCTTGTTGTCGAGGGTCGCACGCTGATTGATGGTGAAGGTGATGGGTTTGCCGTCAACCTTGGTGGAAAAGCCGACGAAGTTGACCGGATCGCCGGTCGGGAATGCCACGTTCGCGCCGTCGGCCAGGTCGATATCCGGTAACGGGAACGCGACCGTGAGCGTGACCGGACTGGCGCTCTGGTTGAGAAACACATAGCGCACCGTGACAGTGTCCGGCGTAATCGTGAGGTCTTCCGACTCGATCGAAACGTCCGCGTTCTTGGTGAAGACAAGCCCGCCCACCGCCAGCTCAGCCGAACTATCGTTGGCTCGCGACAGCGAGGCTCCCGCGTCCCAGCCCGCCGCGGCGCAGGTCGCCAACAGAGCGGCGAAATAGCGTTTCATGCCAGACCCTCTTCGCTGTGCGGCGCCGGCTCCGAACGCCAGCCGCCCAACCTGCCCTCGCCTGCATGCGGGGGCCGGCAGGGAGGGGTCCGGAAACGACGGAATCAGCGGCGCGGCACCTCTACATAGTTGCGCGGCGCGCATGCGAGGTTCAACCGCCCGCGTCCTGCGCTCGGATCCCTAGAAAGCGCTTCGTTGTCATTATTGCCTCTTTTGAATCTTGAGTGGGTGCAGAAGTGGTGCAGAAGCCTTAAGGGTGAAGTGGACCCCGTGGGCAGGACCACTCCGACCGGGTTGTTAATTGGATTCTCGGCCGCTCCGATCTCCTCACTTACCACATCAGGCAGCGCATAGCTGCTGCTG
>JAJPKK010000151.1 GCA_021323775.1 Hyphomicrobiales bacterium | reverse complement strand
TCGTGCTTGACGCCCTTGCCGCCGGCCGCCCGAACCACCCGCAGGAACATGGCCTCCCCCGAAACCTGTCCCCGTCAACATCAGATGAGAATCAGTAAATGGCAACTACAAATAATGTACAAATAGATCACTCTCTGTCCCTACGTTTCGACGAAAACCCAGGACCGACCCAAGGAAAAATCAGTCACTTACCGTCGCCCAATCGTGCGAATAGGGAAACATGGGCTAGTGCTACGCGCTAGCTCAGTTATCTGCCCCAACCCATCCCTTGGCCGTTCGTTTGCCGATGGCGATGCGGCCCACGATCGATCCATCTTCGATGGAATAGAGGAGGCCGGCCTGCTGCACCCGTAATCCGAGAAGCGTGCGGACCTCGGAGCAGATGGCGAGGTGACGATTGTCAGGTGAGACGTGCGCGGCTTCGACGCGGCAACGGCTGCGTAGCGCGGCTGACGCTTTCGAGGCGACATCCTCCCAACGATCCGGTGCATCGACGGTCCGGCATACGCCGTGCAGTAGATCGCCGAGCGGCTGCAGATAGGGTTTGTCCTCAGGTGCGGCAAACGCGACGTGAAATGCAATCCCTGTGAGGCTGCAGACTCGCACGTCGTCGGGGTGGGTGCGCCGCCCGCTCCAGATGCAGACTTTGGCTTCGGCGGGTGCGCAATACTGGCCGGCGATGGAGCGCACCGCTAGACGATGCTGCAGACGCGCCCCGGAGACGTTGCTGGTCACGAGCAACGTCTTGAGCACCCTCTCGTCGCTGACGACGCACCGCTCGAGCTCAGAAGGCAAGACGGCCTTGCGCGTGAGGGCACACGTCTCAAGCACGCCTTTGCGCACGAATTTTCCAGTAACCTCGCATTGCTCCGCCTCTTGCGGCATCATCGGTTGCCGGGTCTCGTAGCAGAACAGGAACTCGTCCTTGTGGCCAGCTTTTCCCGAGACCGCCGAGCGCAATTGCTGATCGCGGCGGTAGCGTTTGCCTGAGACGTCACTGACAGCGAGCTCAGTATTCAGCGCTTCGGCGCCGGTAAACTCGCAGCGCCCGAAATACTCCGGTTCAGCCCGCTTGCCAGTCAAGGCACAGGTCTTGAGCAGAGACCTTGCCACCGGATTTCCGGTAACAGCCGACAGCTCCGCCTCATCCAACAGGACGCGCTTGCCGCTCAAGCTACAACGAAGTGTGTGCTCCGGCAGCGCGCGACGCGCGCTGAGCTCCGATGGCACGAGCAAGTGGCGCAGCACTTCGACGCCAGTCATGTCGCAGCGGCCGAGGCATTCGCGCGGCACGGTCTGACCAGTGCTTTCGCAGCGCCCGAGCTCGGGCGCGCCAATGTACTTGCCGGTATGGGGCACCACCGTAAGGCGGCTGGCATAAGGCGGGGTGTTGCCAAATTGGTATTGCGCCTCCGTGGTCACCTCGCGGTGCATCTTACCCTCGAGGGCCACAACGGTGAATTCGAGCCGCGGAGTGAAGTCATCCTCAAGCTTCTTGCGCTTGCGCGCATCGCTGCCCGCTGCCTTCACCTCGTGCGCGCGGCGCTCAATGTAGAAGCGGCAGAATTCCGCGATACCCGGATCGCGCGTGGCGGCGTCAGCCAAACGCTCCGTATCGATCCCGAGATGCTGAGCATTCTCGATCACGTCCGTGAGTTTGTAGAGGCCCGAGCGCACGGCATGGGCGCGGTGTTCGCCCGGGGCGCAGGTCACCTCGACGAGGCGCTCGTAGCTGTCATGGGCGACGGTGGCGCGCACCCGCACCAGCGCCTTGCCCTCGAAGCAGCGCCGCACCCCGACCACTTTCGCCCCGACGGGAGTTCCTCCAAAACTTCCTACCCAAGCGCGGGCGATCTCATCCGCTTGCTGCACCGTATCGCCATCTGCATCCTCCACCCGGTGGAGGCCGGTTGCGATCATCCGGCTCACGAGGCGCGAGAAAGCCGCGGAACCGGGCGCATAGAGGGTGGCGCGACGTTCCCCGCCGGCACTCTCATCGAAGCGAATCCATTCCCGGCCACCGTTCTCCTCGACGAGGTAGAGCCCGCCTTTCTGCGGCGTGACCTCTGCGCCAAAGCTCTTCAGCGCCGCCAAAGCGAATTCTCGCGCGTCCATCGAGCGTACCACTGGCGGAAGCTTGGGTGCGCGCGGTCCGACATATTCGGCGCCATCCATGCTGCCCAGCATGGAGTTGATGTTGGCTTCCTCAGCTTCCAGCTTGGCCTTGGCCTCGGTGATGCTCTGCTCGGCCTGGCGCGTCGCTCTTTCGACGTCCTTGCCGGCGAGGGCTTTCAGCACCAGCCGAAGGATCTTGTCGTCAAAACTGTCGCCGCCCTCCTCGTCGTCAATGCCGGAGGCTTCAAGGAGGGCCTCGATGTCGCCGATGGCGTGGGCAGCCATCTGCAGCTTCTCCATCAGCCGGCCGACGATGTATTCCTCGAAAGTGCCCTTCAGGATGATGTTGAGGATGCTGACGCTGGCATGTTCGGAGGCGAGCCTTTGGATGCGCCCAATGCGCTGCTCGACGATCATGGGGTTCCAGGGCAAGTCGTAGTTCACCAGCACATTGGCGACCTGGAGATTGACACCCTCCGATCCCGCTTCGGTCGATACGATCACATGACAGTCTGGAGGATTATTCCAAAAGCGCGCGATGGTGTTCTGGTTGCGTTGCCCGGACGAGCCGTTGATGATTCCGACCTTAAGACCCTTCCCTTCGAGGAAGGCCTGAATGGTCGTCTGTGTCTCGATTCGCCCGGTGAACACCACCATCCGCCAGCGCTCTGGGTTCTTGCGCGTCAGCTCATCCGTGAGCGCGCCGAGCCCCTTGAGCTTCGCGCTCGTCTTCATTCGGCCGATGATGCTGCAGACCGCCGCGGCGAGGTCCTGCGGCACAGTGCCGTTCCGGGCCATGTTGGTGAGCTGCGCCATCAGCGCATGCGGACTGCTGGTGAGCGCCTGGAGGATGCCGATCTGCGCGAGCCGGTTCAGCTTCCGGATGGGCTTGGCGATGACACCAATGAGCTCAAGCTCTTCCGGAGTCGGATCGACGCGGTGTAGCTGGACGACGCGGTCCGGGAAATAGAGCTTGGCGTCGCCTCGCCGCACCCGCGACATGTAGCCGTAGACGATCGAGCGAAATTCTTCGTGCGCCTCCGGCTTGAGCTGGCGTGCCTGGTCGCGGTTGTCGGCGATGAATTTGCGGGCGAACATTCCTTCGCTGCCGAAGGGATTTTCGTGGCCGCGCGCCACGGTCAATAGATCGACGAGCGAGTAAAGGTCCCACAGCCGGTTCTGAATGGGGGTGGCGGTCAGCATCAGGACATAGCGGAAGCGGCGTTCTTCGAGCGCCTTCTTGAAGCGCACCGCCACCTGCGGCGGCGGATCGACACCATAAAGATTGCGCAACTTGTGTGCCTCATCGAGCACCAGCATCTGAAACCGGTCCTCGGGAAGCTTGTCGAGGTGCAGCCGTGCCGAGGCATAGGTCGTGATCACCGCGCCCACGTCTTCCGGCTCGGCATCAATCAGCTTCCTGCCGGTCGCGATCTCGGCTGGGATGTCGAACTTGGTCTTGAGTTCGTCCCGCCACTGCGGCCCGAGCAGCTTCGGGCACACGATCAGCAGTTTCGAGACGCGAGCGCGCGCGATCAATTCGCTGGCGACCAGCCCGGCGCTGATGGTTTTGCCAAGGCCCACGTCGTCCGCAAGCAGCGTCACCGGCAGGCGACGGCAGAACGTAATGAGGTTGGTGACCTGGTGGTGGTAGGGCTCGAGGTGCTCCTGCCACCGCTTTTGGGACTTCAGGTCCTTACGCGTTTCAATGACGATGGGGTCGACGAGATCCCACTCCAGCGCAGCGCGATAAAGCTTGTATTCGTCCTCGACGAGGTTTTTGCGCAGAATCTTGGTCTGGAATTCGGACGAGGACGCGACCATGCCCCAACCCGGCCCCATGGGCGATCACATGTAACAGCACCACAATGCAACCTTTGCGACCGGCGAGCAAGTCTCGGGTGCCTTGCCGGTGGCACCTTCGTCGCTCCGGGAATGTGCTCTTTGGGCGCCTATTTTGCTTGGCGTTTTCGAAGTGCAGCGGTTCGAAGCCGCCCCTCAAGATGCTGCGATGACGGACCTACGAAACTACCGCAAGATCTGGTTCGATTTCCCTGCGGATGAGGAACTCCGCGTTTTTGCCGCGGGGCAACAGCGGTTCCGGTGCGGCAGGCCAGCTTGCAATTGACAGTCGAGCACAGTGACGGCGGCGTCGATCAGGATTCAGCGGACCCGAAGCCGCCGGCACGACTACAAGCAGCGTCTGACCTGATCGAGCTTGGGTTTAACATGTCGGCCCGTGCAGCGCGAACCGCCATCATCGTGATCGACGTGACGAAACCGGACCGGGGCGCACTTCCGAAATGGAAGTGCCTGTGATTTGATCAAATCGTCTGTTATTTGCTAAATAGATCAACGGCGTGGGCTTCTGGCTATTCGTTGACAGCATGAATGCAACCGACGGCATCAAGCGATGGCGGCGATGCCAATCTCCATGAACTGACACTGGAATGAAGCGCTCACCAAAGCGGTCGCGCGGGCATTCCGAGAATCAGCACGCCGGTACGACGAAAACGGGCGCATCAATGTGCTAGCACTGATCGCGTGACAAGTTGTGCAGAAGGCATGGTCGCTAGTTCGCAGAGGCTTCCAGGATGCCAGAGGTCGGTGATTTCGTCGAACTCCGAGGCCGCCGCTGGCTGGTCGAGGCTGCTGACCTAAAAGGTTCCGACCTTGCAGCCGTCAGGCTGGCGTGCATTTCCGATGATGCCCAGGGCGAGGCCCTGGAAGTGCTGTGGGACGCCGAGATCGGCGCGCAAAGCCTTGATGACGACACCTGGCGGCAGGTCGGCCGCCGAGCGCCGGACACGGCGCAGGTGCTTGCCGCCCATATCCGGGCCATCCGCTGGAACACGGCGACGGCTGCCGATCGCGACCTCCTCCAGGCGCCGTTCCGCGCCGGCATCCGGCTCGACTCCTATCAACTGCTGCCGCTGCGGAAAGCCCTGCGGCTGCCCCGCGTCAACCTCCTGATTGCGGATGACGTCGGTCTTGGCAAGACGATCGAAGCCGGGCTCGTGGTGCGGGAATTGCTGCTGCGCCGCCGCATCGATCTGGTTGTTGTGACCGCGCCTGCGTCCATGACGGCGCAATGGAAGGACGAACTGGAGTCCAAGTTCGGTCTGTCGTTCGTCATCATCGACCGCGAGCGGGTCGCCGAAATCCGGCGCACCCGCGGCTTCACATACAATCCGTGGCGCACGGGGTCGCGTTTCATCATCTCGCACAGCCTCCTGGCCGACGAGACCTACGCCGCCGGCCTGCGCGACGTGCTCGGCGAGTTCCGTTCTCGCGCCCTCTTCATCCTCGACGAAGCCCACCACGCGGCGCCGTCCGGCGGCGCGCGCTACGCCATATCAAGCCAGTTCACGAAGGCGGTGCGCGACATCGCAGAGCGCTTCGAACACCGGCTGTTTCTGTCCGCGACGCCGCACAACGGTCATTCCAATTCCTTCGCGGCGCTGCTCGAAATGCTGGACCCGCAGCGCTTCGAGCGCGGCATCGACGTGCGCCCCAAAGACCTTGAGCCGGTCATGGTGCGCCGCCTCAAGGCCGATCTGCGCCGGCTGGGCCACGCCTTTCCGGCCCGCCGGATCGATGCCATCGTGCTCGACGGCCTGCCGGATGATGCCCCGGAACTGGTGCTCAGCCGGAAACTGGATGAATACGGCAAGCTGCGCTGGAGGCGTATTTCGAAGCTGCCCGCTCACAAGGCGGCGCTTGCGAAGCTCGCCTTCGTCGGCTTGCAGCAGCGCCTGCTGTCCTCGATCGCCGCCTTCGAGCGCACCCTGAAGGTCCACCGGACGAGCCTGCAGCGGCTTCTCGACCGGGAGGTCGCTGCGGCAGAGATCGACGCGGCCAGTGCCTTTGTCGCTGCAGTCTCGCCGGACGACTCGGCCGAACTCGACCTTGAAGGCGCTACCGCCGAACAGGTCCTTGACGCCGACGAGGACGCCGCCACGGAAGCCGCGACGGTGGCGGGCGCCGAGGGCGCCACGACCGACGCCCTGCGTGCCGAACTGGCGATGGTGGACGAAATGCTGCGGATCGCCGAACCGGCCGCGCGCCGGCCCGATGCGCGCGTCCGCTGGCTCGTGCAGTGGATCGAGCAGAACATGCTGGACGGCAACGCGTGGAACGATCGCCGTCTGATCCTCTTCACCGAATATGAAGACACCCGCCGCTGGCTGGAGCGCCGGCTGCGCGAGGCGTTCGCCGACACCGACCGCGCCGACGACCGCATCGATATTTTCACCGGCGCGACTGGCGCCGACCGCCGAGAGCAGGTCAAGCGCGCTTTCAACGACAATCCGGCAACCGAACCGCTGCGCATCCTCATCTGCACCGACGCAGCGCGCGAAGGCATCAACCTGCAGAAGTATTGCGCCGACCTCGTCCACATCGACCTGCCGTGGAATCCGTCGCGCCTGGAGCAGCGCAATGGCCGCATCGACCGCAAGCTGCAGCCGGCCAAGGAGGTTGTGTGCCGCTATTTCCGCTATGCCCAGCGCGAGACGGACGTCGTGCTGGATGCGCTGGTGCGCAAGACGGAGCGCATCCGCGACCAGCTTGGCTCGGCCGGCCAGGTGATCGAGGAGCGCATCACGAAGCGGCTGGCGGAGAACGGCATCATCGAGGCCAAGAACCTCGCCCGCGAGATCGAGGAGGAAAACGATGCCGATCGCCTCAGGCGCGCGGTCGCCGAGATGGACGATGAGGAACGCGCCCGCGACGAGCGGCTGCGGCGCGAGGAAGCCGATCTCTCCGGCGTTCTGGAGGAGTCGCGCCAGCGCGTCGGCGTCGCACCGGAGGATCTGCGGCACGTCGTTGGCGCTGCGCTTTCCCGCATCGGCTTCGATCTCGACAAGGCAGAGGGCGACGCGGTCGGCCGCGTCAAGACATACCGCTTCGATCCGAAGAACAGCGCCTTTGCAAAAGACGCCGGCTGGGACGATGCGTTCGACGACCTGCGCATCCGTCCGCGCAAGCGCGGCGAACGGCTGGGAGACTGGCGTCGCGACGCCCCCATCCGCAGCATCGCGTTCGAGCCGCCGGTCCTGCCGGACAACCGCGACGCCGACGACGTGGTGCAGGTCCACGTCGAACATCGGCTGGTGCGGCGGCTGCTGTCGCGGTTTCTCAGCCAGGGCTTCCAGTCGAACCTGTCGCGCGTCAGCGTGATCGAGGGGCCGGGCGCGCAGCCCCGGATCATCGTCATGGCGCGGCTGTCGCTCTACGGGCCCGCCGCGGCGCGGCTGCATGAGGAGATCATCCAGGTGACCGCGGTGTGGACCGATGCCGATCGCGGCCGCAAGCCGCTCAAGCCGTTCGGCGAGGTGGGCGAGGCAAAAACACTCGACCAGCTGGAGCATGCGTTACGCGAGTCGCGCCCGCCGCCGGAGCGCGCCGTGGCGCGCGTGCAGGCCACGGTGCAACAGGACATAGCCGATCTCGTGCCGGCGCTGGAAGCGACGGCGCAGGAACAGCTCGTCAAGGCGAAAGCGCAGCTCGCCCGGCGTGGCGAGCAGGAGGCCAGATCGCTGGCGACCCTTCTTGAAAGCCAGCGCAAGCGCATTCGCAAAGCGTCCGCCGATGCGGAGAAGGACGATCCGAACCAGTTCACGCTCCCCGGTGTGCTCGATGAGGAGCGCCGCGAACGCCAGGCCGACCGGCGGCACTGGGCGCAGCGGCTCGAACGGCTGGAGCGCGAGATCAGGGACGAGCCAGCGCGCATCCGCGCTTCCTACGAGGTCCGCGCCCACCGTCTGGAGCCGGTCGGCGTGGTCTACCTCTGGCCGGCGACAAGCTGAGGCTCACGGAGCGGCGGCGTCCCGCCGCCGTCGGCTTCGCAGCTACCCATGGCCCGCGAGACGTGCGCCCTCCGATACGTTAAGACTTATCCTCGGCGTAACATAACATTCATCAAACCATGGCCACTGAAATCCCGCGCGATCCTGACTTCGACTGGCTGGACATGCTCCAGCCCACCGGCCTCGTGGTCGGCCGTAACCTGCTGCGCGAGCTTGGCCTCATTCCGGAGCGCCAGACCAAGGTCTCGAGCGCCGAAGCGGAAGCGTTTATCGAGGCGGATACTGCCAGGCCCGCCCTCAAGGACCCGTGGGGCTTCTTCACCAAGATCCTCGGCTGGGAGGCGCATCTTGTCGCCGGCAGCCCGGGCGGTCCGGCGCTGGACGACTCCCTGACATTGACGCTGAAAGAGCAGCAGACGATCCTTGCCCCGACCTGGGCCGTCCGCGAACCCGGCAACGCCACGCCACCCTGGCAGCTCCTCGTCCGCATCGAAACCGGCGTCGACCCCGACGAGCGTGGCGCGCTCGCAGGCTGGGAGGCGACGGCGCATCAGCGCTTCGAGCGGCTGCTGCGCGAGAAGGAGGTCTTCGCCGGCCTCATGATCACCGATACCGAGCTTCGCCTCGTCTACGCCCCGCGCGGCGAGACGTCGGGATGGCTGAGCTTTCCGATCCGCGCGCTCGGCGCCGTGGCCGGCCGGCCGATGCTCGGCGGCCTCAAGCTGCTGCTCGACCGCGTGCGGCTGTTCACCGACGCCGACGCGCGCCGGCTGCCGGCGCTCATGAAGAAGAGCCGCGACGCCCAGGCCGCCGTCTCCACTGCGCTGGCCGAGCAGGTGCTGGGCGCGCTGCACGAACTGCTGCGCGGCCTCGACCTCGCCGACGGCCCCCGCATCCGCGCGCTCGCAGCGGCGCGCCCCGGCCATCTCTACGAGGGCCTGCTCACCGTCCTGATGCGGCTCGTGTTTATCCTCTACGCCGAGGACCGCGACCTGCTGCCGTCGCGCGACGACGCCCGCGCCCGCGAACTCTACGAAATCGGCTATTCGGTGCGCGGCCTGTTCGGCCGCCTCACTGAAGACGCTGCGCTCAACCCCGACACCATGGACGAGCGCCGCGGCGCCTGGGGCCGTCTGCTGGCGCTGTTCCGCCTGATCCACAAGGGTCATCACTCCCATTTCGTGCAGGCCCGCGGCGGCAAGCTGTTTGACCCGGATGCGTTCCCCTTCCTCGAAGGGCGGGACGGCGCGCACGACGAGACGCCGCGCGTGCTGCCCGTGTCCGACGGCTGCATCCTGCGCATCCTCGAAGGGCTGATGACTCTCAAAGGTCCGAACGGCCGCGAGCGCCTGTCCTACCGCTCGCTCGACGTGGAGCAGATCGGCTCGGTCTACGAGATCGTGATGGGCTTCAAGGTGGAGACGGCGCAGGGCCGCGCGCTCGCGATCCGCGCCGGCAAGAACAACCGCACGCCGGTGTTCGTCGATCTCGATGCGCTGCTGAAGCAAAAAGGCAAGGAGCGTATCAAGTATCTCAAGGAGGAGGCCGACCGCGGCCAGCTCTCCGCCGGCGTCAGCAGGGCCGTCGAAGCCGCGACGACCGCCGCCGACCTCGCCGCCGCGCTCGATGCCATCGTCGACGAGCGCGCCTCCCCCCGCAAGCACGAGGCCGCGCCGGGCACGCCTATCCTGCAGCCGACCGACGAGCGCCGCCGCACCGGCAGCCACTACACGCCGCGCAGCCTCACCGAGCCGATCGTGCGCCACGCCCTGGAGCCGGCCTTCGAGCGGCTCGGTCCGGATGCGACGCCGGAGCAGATTCTCGACCTCAAGGTGTGCGACCCCGCCATGGGTTCCGGCGCCTTCCTGGTCGAGGCCTGCCGCGCCCTTGCGGCGCGGCTCGTCAAGGCGTGGGAGCGCTGGCCGGCGAAGAAGCCGCGCATTCCGCCGGACGAGGACGAGGACCTGCACGCCCGCCGCCTGGTCGCGCAGCGCTGCCTCTACGGGGTAGACAAGAACCCGCTGGCGACCGATCTCGCCAAGCTGTCGCTGTGGCTCGCGACGCTGGCGCGCGACCATGAGTTCACGTTCCTCGATCACGCGCTGAAGTCGGGCGACAGCCTGGTGGGGCTGACCAGGGCGCAGATTGCGGCGGCGCATTGGGATACGTCGAAGCCCGGATTGCCGCTGTTCCGCAAGTTCGTGGCGGATCGCGTCGCGCAGGCCGAGACGGCGCGCGCCGAAATCCAGTCGGCGCCCGACGACACGCGGCGCGCCGTGCTGGAGCAGAAGTACAAACAGGTGGAAAAGAGCGTCAAGCACGTGCGCGTCCTAGGCGACGCGGTGATAGCGGCGTTCTTCAACCACGAAAAGCGGGTGGGTCGGAAGAAGAAGACCGCGGACGAAGCGCCGAAAACGCGTGACGAGAAGCGGGCGGCAATCGAGAGCTGGGTTTCAGGGGTCGGCGAGGCGAAATGGGACGAACTCTCCGCCGCCGCGGCGAGCCTGCGCGCGGGCGACCATCCGCTGCGGCCCTTTCACTGGCAGATCGAATTTCCCGAGGTGTTCGATCCCAAGCGCCGCGGCGGCAATCCGGGCTTCGACGCCGTCGTCGGCAATCCGCCCTTTGCCGGCAAGAACACGATCATCGCCGGCAACCGCGAACATTACCTGCCGTGGCTCCAGACGCTGCACGCGGGCGCGCACGGCAATGCCGATCTCGTGGCGCATTTCTTCCGCCGCGCGTTCGAATTGCTGCGGCGGGATGGGACGCTTGGCCTGATCGCGACCAACACCATCGGCCAGGGCGACACGCGCGCGACCGGCCTCGCCGCGATCCTCGGGCAAGGCGGCAGTATCGTCCGGGCCACGCGGCGGCTGAAATGGCCGGGCGAGGCGGCGGTGGTGGTGAGCGTTGTCCACGTTCGAAAGGGTACGGTCTGCTCGCCGATCCTCGACGGGCGTCAAGTACGACGCATCTCGGCCTATCTCGTGGACGGCAATCTCGACTATGCACCAACGCGACTTGCGGCGAATGCTAGCAAGGCGTTCATCGGATCGTATGTGCTTGGCATGGGTTTCACTTTTGACGACGTTGCTGCGGCGAAGGGCGAGGCCGAGTGTCTCGACACGATGCGTGCACTGATCGCAAAAGACCCTCGGAATTCCGAGCGTATCAAGCCTTACATCGGCGGTGAGGAGGTAAACAATGATCCCGAGCAGAAGCCTCGCCGCTACGTGATCGACTTCGAAGATATGCCGCATTGTCGTGAGCTTGACCTAAAGCCGTGGGCCTTGATGGACAATTTCGAGCGGCAGGCATGCCTGAGTCAGGGCATTGTTCCTGCCGACTACAATGGGCCGGTGGCTTCAGATTGGCCGGAGCTGCTAGCCATCGTGAGGGCCCGCGTCAAAGAAAAAAGGGCCGAGGACAAGCGAGCTTCGTATAGGAGGAACTGGTGGCGATATGCGGAGAGGCGCAGGAACCTGTATAGCGCTATCGCTCGGTACAATTCGGTTTTCGCGACGAACTGCGGTGCAGCCCCTCACCATGCTTTTAGCAAATTGCCCTCGGGGTACATCTTTGCTCATACACTTGCTGTTATTGCGAACGCCAGCCTAGGCGCGCTGGCCATGCTTCAGTCGCGTTCTCACGAGAACTGGACGCGAGCTTTCGCGTCCTCGATGAAAGATGACCTCCGGTACACTCCGTCCGACTGCTTCGAGACCTTCCCCTTCCCAGAGGGCTTCGAGACCGATCCCGCGCTCGAAGCCGCCGGCCGCGCCTATCACGACCACCGCGCTACGCTGATGGTGGCCCGGAACGAGGGACTGACGAAGACCTACAACCGCTTCCACAATCCGGCCGAGACCGGCGACGACATCCAGCGCCTGCGCGAGCTGCACGCCGCCATGGACCGCGCCGTGCTCGAAGCCTATGGCTGGCATGACCTCGCGGCGCGCGCCGAGCCGCGCTTCCTCAACGAGGACAGCGAGGACGACCACACCTACCAGGGCCGCCTGTTCTGGCCCTCCGATTTCCGCGACGAAGTCCTCGCCCGCCTCCTCGCCCTCAACGCCGAACGCCACGCTGAAGAAGTCCGCCTCGGCATCGCGCCGGGGATGCGGGGGAGGGCTGCAAGTGAGCAGGAAGACGAGGTCGAAGGTGATTGATGTCTAAGCTTATTCCGCCATATCGCCGGGCAGGTCGACGGCAGGCACCTCGGCCTCGATAGCGGTGAGTTCCTTGTTACACCACTCTGCGGCGCTGCGCATATCAGCAATCAAGTCGCGGCGCTCTTCGCCCACGTAGTATCCGGTATCATAAATTTCACGCGTCACCTTGAAGTGCTCTCCTTCGAAGGTACCTCCCTGGCGTGGCCCGGCATAAGCGTTAAAGGCACCGGTCTTCAAGATGTGGTCGCGCGAGGTTTTAATGAACGTGATCTCGGGACCGTCCATCGGAGTCGATCGCTTCCATGCCTCGATAACTTCCTTATGCCGTGGCGAGAGCGTCCTGTCGTGCTTGAGAAGCGCGTGCTGTACAGCTCGCAACGAAGCAAGTATCCCAACCGAGAAGAACAGGAATCCTTCGTTCATCGGCTTCAGAGCAACCAGGCTTTCGATTCCGTAGTTCGCGACTTGCAAATAATATCGCGACTGGGGGAGTTTTCTGTTGCGCTCGATCATAGACACACTCTGCTCTGTAGGGTCCGCTGCTGGCCTGTACTTTCCAAAAACACCGACCGACGATTATCTAGCGCCGGCTTGTCACGGGCCTCCTGACGCCGTGGCGAAAATCTTGAATACTCCAACTGACGTACCTGGGCGGGGGGGCAACATGGTGTTTGAAGCCCTGAATTGCATGTTTCGGCGTCGATAATTCCGTCTTTTTGGACCGAGCCAATGGCGATTAAGCTTACAGATCTGATTGCGCAGGTTCCGCGCGAGGTGGAAACCAAGGTTCAGCGCGTCCGCGATGATGCGCGATCCACTCTTCAAGACGCACTCCGGGCGGAATGCCGTCTGGTCATGCGGACGCAGGAAGAGACTGAACAGCGCCGTCAGGGGGCGCAGGTGCCGGTCGAGGTCGCAGCCGGCCATCCACTGGTGCTCAAGAACATCGAATTTCCTGCCGACATTGCGCGCATCCTGCTGCTTGGACGCTACCGGAGGCCACTCGAACACGCGCGCGATTGCATTCCGCAGCTGCTTAAGTTGCGCGACAACCTCCGGGGGTTACCCGAACCGGACAAATGGGCGCCGACGGGCGCGTCAGAACTACTGCTGGTGGGGAACTGGGCGACACAGCTTCTCAAGGTGCTCAACGAGCACGATCCGCTCAAGAAGGTGCTGCTCGTGAGCGAGGATTTCCTCGGCGTCTATGAATACGACGCGCGGGACCTCTTCGAAGACCAGCAGGCGGTCAATCGCGCGTCGATCAAGCTCTATTGGGGCGTCATCGGCTTGGTGTCGCAATGGCTCGGCTGCGCCGTCGAGGATCTGGCCATTGTCGTGCTCACCCACGAACTGGCGCACGCCTACACACAGCTCGGCGCCGACATCGAAGGCCGCCGATGGGCAGCGCCGGCCTTCGCCCGCGCCGCGACGGCGCTGAAGGAAGGACTCGCGCAATACTACACAGACCGCGTGCTGAACCGCCTGGAACGCCGTTATCCCGGCGCACTCAAGGTTTTCCTCCGCATGCTGCCCAGCCAGCCTGACGCCTACCGGTCGCACCTGCCGTGGATTAAGAAGTCGTCACCGGAAGCCGTTCGCCGGGCGATGCTGGAAGTGCGGCGGCGCGGCGAAGGGAAGCTGGAGGATTTCAACAAGCGGCTGCACGTCGCGCAAGAGGATCTTGGACCGCAACGGTAGTCCCAAACGGCCGAACGCCACACCGAGGAAGTTCACCTCGGCGTGGCGTTGGGAACGAAATCCGGGCCGGCCTGAAGCCGTTAGGGTCGGCGCCACTCATCGGGGTGTCCCCGATTCGTCTTGCGGACGCGCTCGACGAAAACGTCGCCCCCTTTGGTCCGCCCAGTCGATTGCATTCCGTTGCGTCGGCAACACGGCGCTCGCCCGCTCCGAATCAGGCTTGCGAACCGCATAGTCGCCCTCCGGGCGGCGTTCGATGAACATTCTCTTATCAGCCATCGGATACTCCCGATTGGATCACCGCCGATCTGTCTGCGCTAATGCAACATAATCTTGCATTCTGAATTTCGCAAGACTACATTGCTCAGGGAGAACGACAACATGAGCAATCTGATCGGCGCGCGGATCAAGGCCCTGCGGGAGGAGCGCAAGCTCTCCCAGGACGACCTCGCGCGCATCTTCGGCTTCAAGGACCGGCAGACCGTCTCGGCCATCGAGAACGGCGAGCGCCGCCTGTCGGCCGAGGAACTGCTGATCGCCGTCGAGCAGCTCGGCGCGCCGCTCGATTATTTCACCAATCCGTTTCTTCTGGCGGGCGAGGGCAGGTTCTCGTGGCGGCAGTCCAGCGTGGCGCCGCAGCGCCTTGACGCCTTCGAGCGCAGCGCCGGGCGGTGGATCGCCGCCCAGAAGGTGCTCGCTCCCCGGGTCGGCCGGCCTGCGCCCAACCTGCGCCAAGCCCTCAAGCTCACCTCGAAAAGCAGCTTCGAAGACGCCATGGCGGCCGGCGAGCGGTTCGCGGCCGATTTCAACCTTGGCCCGGTGCCAGCAGCGAACCTGATCGGCGCCATGGAGCGCGAGCTTGGCGTTCTTGTGCTGATGGTCGACGCGATCGACGGGGTGTCCGGCGCCGCCTGCCGGCTGCCCGAGCTTGACGCCGTGCTGATCAACCGCCACGAAGTCCCCGGCCGGCGCAACTTCGATCTGGCGCACGAACTCTTCCACATCCTCACCTGGGATGCGATGCCGCCGGAACACATTGAGGACTCGGTGGAGCAGAGCCGGATTCGCGTCGAGCAGCTCGCCAACAATTTCGCCTCGGCGCTGCTGATGCCTGCCGCCGTCCTTGAGTCATACGGCTCGTGGAGCGGCGACATTATCGACCGGCTGAATACGGCGGCCGACGCGCTGCAAGTCACGGCCACGGCGATGAAATGGCGGCTGGTCGCGCTCGGGTGGCTCACGGCAGCGGCGGCGAAGCAGATACCGGACGCCGCATTGCGCAACAATGGCCAGCCGCCGCCGCTGCTCGCAAAGATGAGCCGGAGCGGAAGAAGCTCGTCCAGGAACAGCGGCAAGACGTCGCCGCCACAGGAGCTTCCGCCGCTATTCTCCAGGCCCTTCATGGAAGTCGTTGCGCTTGCGATCGCGGACGGCCAGTTGTCGGCGCGCCGCGCGGCGGACCTGCTTGACACGTCGCTCGATGAACTTGCAGCGCTATGTGTAACTCACAGGGTGGAAGTCCCGTTCGACCTGTGAGGGATCAATGGCGCGGCACCGGGGGGCGGTTCTCGTCGATACCAATGTGATCTTGGAATGCTGGCGCATCAAGGCCTGGCGCGCCCTCGCGGGCGGCTACGGCGTGGAGACCATGGAGGACTGCGTGATCGAGACCCAGACTGGCTATCAGCGGCGCCGGCAGGAGCAGCAGATCGACCAGGCGGCGCTCATCGGCTCGCTGAAGGCTGTCCACAAGGTCGGCAACAAGGAGCGCGCCGCTGCGATCGTACGTGAATTGGCCGCCAGCACGCGCGAGCCGCTGTTCACCTCGCTGGATCCGGGCGAACAGGCGTTGTGGGCGCATGCGCTGACGCGGCCGGACGCCTGGGTGCTCTGCGGCCCTGACAAGGCGAGCCTGCGCTTCGGCGTCCGGCTCGGCTGTGGCGAGCGCCTTCTGGCGCTCGAAAAATTGCTCGCGGACGCCGGGCACCGGCCCGCCGCAACCTTTCGAAGCAACTACACGACGGCTTGGCACACAAAGACGCTCGGTGAACTCGCCGCGCAGGAAGGACCGAAGCGCTCATGACCGAACTCGTCAAACCCGTCGATGTGCGCAAATCCATCGTCGAAAAATTCCGCCGCGACCTGATCGGCCCGTCGCCCAGGCCGGAGGACGCGGACCTTGCGACCGAGCGACTGAAGGAAAATCCCTCGCGCTGGTATCTTGCCGGCTTCCTGGCGCCTGCGGACGATCCGCTGGCGCAGGAAGGAGGTGCGGACGGCCAAGGACAACCGGATTTACAGGCTGATATTCAGGACGACGCCGACGCGGAAGTGGCAGAGCCGGCCGACGACGGCGCCGGCGGTGCGGCCGGCGACGCCGACCTGCCCGATGCGCCCGTCGCCAAGCGCCGTTTCCTGCCTTCCTCCATCGGCCTTACGGTGCTGCTGCCGCCGGATGTGCAGGAGATTGAGGTGCGCGTCACCTGGGGCGATTATCGCACGGAGCCGCCATTGCCGGAGGCTGTTTTGCTCCCGGATGAACCGGAAGCGACGGACGGGGACGGTAAGAGCAAGAAGAAGGAGCGGCCGCCGGTTGACTGGGTGCGCATTCCAAAACAGCAGACGGTGCGCCTGAAGATCGCCGATGGCCGCGGCCCCCAGGTCGTCATCCCCGAAAGCGCGGCGCCGCAGCGTTCCGGCGGCGGCCTCGTGCTCGAAAGCCACTCGCGCAGGTTCGCCTTCGCGACGCCGAACGGCCAAGAGGAAGTGCGCGCGCTCACCGTATTCCTCGTCAACCGCCGCGCTATCGTACACCGCTTCTATGCGGACGTGAGCTTCGTTTTTCAGGCGCAGATCGAGTTGATCTGCCCGGACGGATTCCACAAGCGCGTGGATTTGTCCGGCTATCGCGCCGAGGATTTCGACTTGCGGGTCGCCGACCTGCATTACCGCGATGTTTGTGAATACGCGGTGGGGCGCAACTCCGCCGCGGCCTGGGACCCGGTGGAGGAAAAGGCCCGTCACGTCACGCGGGTCTGGACCGAGACACTGCCGCGCGCCGAGGTCGAGCGCGTCGCGCCGAACGAGGATGCCAGTCTGAAAGGCGCCGTCACGTTCGACATGGAGGCGCTGGCCGAAAGCGCGGCAGAGGGGAGCGATTCACTGAGGCGAACACTCTCCGCGCTGCCAGGGCAATATGCCGAGTGGATCGCGAAAGAGCGAAACCGGACTGGCGGGCTGCCTTCGCGCCGCCGCGAGACGGCCGAGAAGCTTGTTGCTGAGATGGAAGTCGCCCGCGGCCGGATCGCGCAAGGCATCGATATCCTGGCGCAAAATGACACTCCGCGGACCGCATTCCGTTTCATGAATCTTGCTATCGCCATGGCGGCGCGGCGGCGCAATGCCGGCGCGACCGGCGATCCCGCCGCACAGCCCAGGCCGGAGTGGCGGCCGTTCCAGCTTGCCTTCATCCTGCTGAACATTGCGGGGCTAACTGACCGCACGCATACAGACCGCGAAGTTGCCGACCTGCTGTTCTTCCCGACCGGCGGCGGCAAGACGGAAGCTTATCTCGGCCTTGCGGCCTACGTGATCGCCCTGCGCCGCCTCACGGGGCCGGGACTACTGGGGGCGGGTGTCGCGGTGATCATGCGCTACACGCTGCGCCTGCTCACGCTCGACCAGCTCGGCCGCGCCGCCGGCGTGATCTGCGCTCTCGAACTGATGCGCAATGACGCAAAGTTTACGGATGAGAAAGGCCGCCGTCTGCTTGGCGACTGGCCGATCGAGATCGGCCTGTGGGTCGGCTCGGACGCCTCGCCGAACCGGCTCGGCGGGCAGGGCGATGCCGACAAGACAACGGCGGTCGGACGGGTGCGACGATACAAATCCGGTCAGGACAAGCGCGCGCCGGCCCCACTCAAGGCTTGTCCGTGGTGCGGCACGGAATTCAAACCGGCGTCGTTCGCCTGCGTACCGAATGACAACGCGCCGACGAACATGGAAATTCGCTGCGTCAGCACAAGCTGCGACTTTATCGGCAACCGTCCGCTGCCAATCCTCACTGTGGACGAGCCGATCTACCGGCGGCTGCCTGCTTTTCTGATCGCTACGGTCGACAAATTCGCGAGTCTGCCATGGGTCGGGGAGACCGGCGCCTTCTTTGGTCATGTTGATCGCTTCATCGATGGCGAGGGTTTTTACGGAGCAGCCGAACCGGGGCCGCGTGGCCGGCGGCTCGACAACGGCTGGAAACTCGATCCGCCGGATCTGATCATTCAAGACGAACTTCATTTGATCGCGGGTCCGCTTG
The DNA here is from genome assembly GCA_021323775.1 of Hyphomicrobiales bacterium. Lineage (GTDB taxonomy): Bacteria > Pseudomonadota > Alphaproteobacteria > Rhizobiales > Xanthobacteraceae > JAJPKK01. The sequence goes on along the minus strand of JAJPKK010000151.1, from coordinate 3,911 downwards.
GCACCGTCGCGGGACTTTACGAAACGGCTATCGACTGGCTGGCGTCGCGCGCCGTCGGCGATAAGCGAATCCGGCCCAAGATCGTGGCTTCGACCGCAACCGTGCGCCGCGCCAGCGATCAGATCAGGGCGCTGTTTGACCGGCCGAAGACGGCGTTTTTTCCGCCGCCGGGCATCGATCGTACAGACAGCTTCTTTGCAAGAACCGTGTCGGCCGAGCAGGATCCGGCCCGTCTGTATGTCGGGATCGCAGCACAGGGGCGGGGGCCGAAGCTTGTATTCCTGCGCACCCTGACAACGCTGCTGGCTGCCGCGCAGGCCGAGTTCGATGCGCACGCAGCTTCTGCGACGGCAACCCCCAACCCTGCCGACCCCTACATGACGGCGCTATGCTACTTCAATGCGCTGCGCGAACTAGGTGGCGCCCGCCGTATCGTCGAGGACGAGGTGAGGGACCGCACGGCGCGATACGGCTCCGAGCGGCGCCGGCTGGACCCGAAGGACAATCCTTTCGCAGACCGGACGATCAGGGAACCCATGGAGATCACGTCTCGCGTTTCGACGGATGACGTCGCGCTGGCGAAGCAGCGCCTTAACAGCGTGTTCGACCGCGATGCGGAACCAGTGGACGTGGCGCTCGCCACCAACATGATCTCGGTCGGTCTCGACATTCTGCGACTCGGGCTGATGATCGTGCAAGGCCAGCCGAAAACGGCAGCCGAGTACATTCAAGCAACGAGCCGTATCGGGCGCGACCACAGGCGGCCGGGCATCGTCGTGGTTGTCCTTAACCTTCACAAGCCGCGAGACCGCACCCACTACGAGCAATTCGGTGCCTTCCACCGCAGCTTCTACCGCGCTGTCGAAGCGACAAGCGTGACGCCCTGGGCCGCCCGCGCCCTCGACCGTGCGCTTGCCGCTGTCGTGGTTGCTGCCGGACGCCACATCGATCCGGGTCTTACGCCAGATTCGGCTGTGACGGCGCTGAAGAACAAGCCGTCGACGCGCGCTGCGGTTCGCGATGCGATTGTGAAGCGGGCGCCAGCGAGCGCGGTTCCTGGAGGCTCAGCGGCTCTATCGGGTTTGGTGGATGACCTTCTCGATGCTTGGATCGAAACTGCCGATGCCCAGAGCGCCGGCGGTAACGTCTTCGGCTATGCGGAAAGGAAAAGTCCGCACCGCCTCCTCCACCTGCCGCTTGCAGCCGAGATCCCGAACCTCGCCCCGCCGCATCAGAAATTCGTTGCAGGCCGTTCCATGCGCGATGTCGAGCCGACCGTGGCCATGAGCCCGCGTGATCCCTGGGGCTCGACAATCGCCAATGCGAGCGACCTGACCTAAGAGCGACATGATGAACAAGAACGCGCAGCGCCTGAGCCAGGTTGTCTCCGCATTTGGCCCGGGAGCGATGATCGACCTGCCGACCCGTTCGGTGATCGTCGGCGGCCTTGACCTCTGGGAGATGAAGGGGAATTCGTTCTCAGTAATTTCCGAGCAACGCATTACCGTGCGCCTGGAGCAGCTGTTGAAGGCGCAAGGCCGCCTGGGTGAAAACAAAGTCCTGCAGCTGCGCACCCCTCCAGTCAGCGACAACAAGCCCGGTGCACTCCCGAGCTACGTCATCGCTCCGGTCTTCCCTACCTATTTCGTCTGCGACCAGGTTGAGATCGCAACGGTCGGTGGAAAGCCCGTGCGCCGGAGGCGGCTGGTGCGCTGGCAGGACCTCGACACCGCTGGCGGCCGGCGTAAGTTCGTCTTCGATGACGGCAAGAAGTCCGATGTGACGCCGATCCGCTTTGTCTGTGCCTGCGAGAAGGGACACATCGACGATATCAATTGGAAATGGGTGGTCCACGGGACGGAGCGGTGCCTGGAACCTATGTGGGTCGAGGAGAGGGGTACGAGCGCCGATCCCGCCGACATGTCCGTTGTTTGCGGCTGTGGCAAGCAGGCCTCGCTGCAAACGCTGTTTCAGGCTGGGCGGCTGGGGACGTGCTCCGGCAAGCGGCCCTGGCTCCTTGATAGCGACCCGAACGGCTGCACCGAAAAGCTTAAGCTCCTGACACGCACCGCGACCAACACCTACTTCCCGCAGGTCTACACGGTCATCTCACTCCCGGCCGAGGAAGATGCGCTGATGCAGATGGTCGATGATCTCTCGGGCGAGTTGGCCAAGGTTCAGTCTGTCGAGGACGTGACCATGGCGAAACGCTTCAATTCCAAGGTGGACGCTACGGTCGGCGCCTATTCCGACGCGGATATCTACGCCCGGCTGGTGCGCCTCCGGCAGGGCGCTGCCGGCAGTAACGCCAAGCAGTCGCCGAAACTTGCCGAATTTGAACAGTTCGCCAGCGGCCGGCCGGAGATTGGTCAGAATCATCCTGGCGCAAAACTCCACGCTCAGACATTGGCCCGGTCCGTCTGGGCAGAGCCGAGCGCTGATGTCGACCTCTCGGCAATAAAGAACGTCGTGGCCGTGCACCGGCTGCGGGAAGTCTCGTGTCTTTACGGTTTTACGCGTTTCGACGCCGCTCCGACGTCGGCCGACGGAGAACTTGAAGACGTGCAGCTGGCCGTGCGCGGCGCGCCGATTTCGCGGGACGCCGATTGGCTGCCTGCCATCGAGCAGTTCGGCGAGGGAATTTTCGCGCATTTCGACGAAGCCGCGATTCGAGGGTGGCTGCAAGGTGCAGCAAAAGCGCGTCATGAAAAGCTTGTCGTCGGCTACGGCCACTGGAGCAAGCGTTTCAATGGCAAACCTCCGAAATATCCCGGTACAGCCTACGTGCTGCTTCACAGCCTGTCCCACGCTCTGATCACAGAGATCGCGCTCGACTGCGGCTATCCGGCGAGTTCCTTGAAGGAGCGCGTGTACGCCTTGTCGAGCCCTTCGTCGAATGGCGCCTGCGACTGCTGCGGGATTCTGATTTACACGGCGACCGCTGGAGCCCAGGGAACGCTGGGCGGTCTGGTCGGCACGGCACCACGTTTCGCGCATATCCTGCGGCGCGCATTGGAGCGATCGGCGATCTGCTCGAACGACCCGGTGTGCGCAGACCACGAACCGGACGACCGCAGCGGAGACCGGGCGACTCATGGCGCCGCCTGCCACGGATGCCTCCTGATCGCCGAGACAAGTTGCGAGATGCGGAACTTGTTTCTCGACCGGAGCCTTCTGGTGGGGACAATGTCCGACACAGGGGCAGCATTCTTTCGGGAGACCAGCAACGTACGATGAAATGCGTCGCGTATAGGCGCCATATTTGACGCTCGTGCAGCGCTCTGCGGCTCGTCGGGCACCTTCACGCCGAGTGGCTTGCCCTCGCGCCTTCCGAAAGCGAGGCGGCGTTGATCGAAGCAATTATAGCCCGCCTGGGACATGTACGAAAGGTGAATGTGATTCCGGATTCACTCGCAGAAAATGCCCGAAGGCAAGGAGCCGGCGTTCCCGAACGATAGATCGCTTCCGTTCGTCATGCGGAAATCAGGATGGGTACCGACATGGACACATTGCCAAAGCTTTATCCGAATGTTGACGATCTGCTCGCCATCCCACCAGCAGACTTGGCGCCGGTGCTTTTGGAATTCGCGCGCATTGCAGAAAAGAATCAAAACAGCATGTTTGATCCGAGTTACGTCATCAGCTCGCTCTTGGCGATCAATTTCTGCACGGCAACGCGCCGCGCTACTCGCCACTGGACAAGCAGAAGATTGAGGATCATTCGGCCGAGGTTTGGCTTTTCATCGACCGGGCGGGATTCATCATGCCTGGTCCCGGCATAAATGGCGTGATGTGGCGGTACTTCTGAAGTGGACCCCGTGGGCAGGACCACTCCGACCGGGTTGTTAATTGGATTCTCGGCCGCTCCGATCTCCTCACTTACCACATCAGGCAGCGCATAGCTGCTGCTG
>JAJPKK010000035.1 GCA_021323775.1 Hyphomicrobiales bacterium | reverse complement strand
GGCCTTATCGATCCTGAAGGGAGCTGTCCCTGACCGGGCTCGTGGGCTCGGACATATGGCGCCCACCTACTTTCGTAGGGAACCCGGGATCGTCGCTCCAACGGCTCAAGTGGCTCCGCACCGTTCCGGATGGCAAACAGCGTCGAATCTCCCGAGCAATTGAAGGCGGATCTGCGCAGGGCCGCTCTGGCGCGACGGGACGCGTTGCCGCCGGCCGAGCGGATGGCGGCGGCGTTCGCCATCGCGGAGCGCGGATTGCCGGTCGACGTCACGCCTGGAATTGTTGTATCGGGCTTCTCGCCCCTGAAGAGCGAAATCAGCCCTTTGCCGCTCCTGCGGTGCCTCGCCGGCGCGGGCGCACGTCTGGCGCTGCCGGTTGTGGTCGGACGGGGCAAGCCGCTCATCATGCGGGCATGGTCGTTCGGTGCGCCGCTCGTGGCCGGCGTCTGGGGCATCCGCGAGCCGCCGGCCGACGCGCCGGAATTATTTCCTGACATCTTGATTGTGCCGCTGCTTGCGTTCGATCGGCGCGGCCATCGCATCGGCTACGGCGCTGGATATTACGACATGACGATCGCACGGCTCCGCGCCATGAAGACCGTCACCGCGATCGGCGTCGCGTTTGCGATGCAAGAAATTGCCGCGGTGCCGGCGACCCCCCGCGACGCACGCCTCGATCTCGTGCTAACGGAACGCGAAGCCATCGATTTCAGGACGTGACCGAGTGCGGATTCTGTTTATTGGCGACATCGTGGGGCGCAGCGGGCGCAGCATCGTGATGGAGCGCCTGCCTGGGCTGATGCAGGACTGGCGGCTCGATTTCGTCGTCATCAACGGCGAGAACGCCGCGGGCGGTTTCGGCATCACGGAAACGATCTACCAAGACCTTGTCGGCGCCGGCGCCGACGCCATTACGCTTGGCAATCATGCCTGGGACCAGAAAGAAGCGCTGGTGTTCATCGCCCGCGCGCCGCGGCTCATCCGCCCGGTCAACTATCCGAAAGGCACGCCGGGACGGGGCGTCGCGCTGATCGACGCGCGCAACGGCGCCCGCGTGCTTGTCATCAACGCCATGGGCCGCATTTTCATGGACCCGCTGGATGATCCTTTCGCGGCGCTGGAGCGCGAGGTCGCCGCGTGCCCGCTCAAGACCGGCGCGGACGCCATCATCGTCGACATGCATGCGGAAGCCTCCAGCGAAAAGCAGGCGATGGCGCACTTTCTCGACAGCAAGGTGAGCCTTGTGGTCGGCACCCATACCCATGTGCCCACCGCCGATCATCAGGTGCTCCCGGGCGGCACCGCCTTCGTAACCGACGTGGGCATGACGGGCGACTACAATTCGTGCATCGGGATGATGAAGGACGAACCGCTGTCCCGGTTCATCCGGCGCATTCCGGGCGCCAAGTTCGAGCCGGCGCTCGGGCCCGCCACGCTGTGCGGCCTTGCGGTTGAGACCGATGATGGTACCGGCCTCGCGCGGCGCGTCGCCGCCGTCCGCCTGGGCGGCCGGCTTGAAGAAGCGCGCCCGATCTTCTGGGATTGAAATGATGAGCGGATTCCGCTGACATTCTTCTGTCGTCATTGCCGGGCTTGAACAGGCTTGACCCGGCAATCCATCTCCATGCGAAGAATCCATCTCCATGCGAAGAAGGTGGACCCGCGGGTCAAGCCGCGGGTGACGGAAACAGGGGTGCGCTTCACTTATCAAACGCAAGGAGTCGTTCATGGGGTCTGGGGTCGGCATCCGCCAGGTCGGTTACTTCGATTGCGCTGGCGGCGGGCAGGTCGTGGTGCAGGACAACATCGCTTATGTGGCGCATATGAAGAGCCCGCACGGCACCTCCATCATCGACGTCAGCGATCCCAAGAGCCCCAGGGAGCTGGCGACGCTTGGCATGCCCCAGGGGGCGCATTCCCACAAAGTCCGCGTCGGCAATGGGCTGATGGTGGTCAACCACGAGATCAATCACGCGGACACGCGGCCGCTGCCTGCGGATTTCCGCGGCGGCATAGGCATCTACGACGTCAGCAAGCCGGGTTCGCCGCATCTCCTGAGGCGCTGGGAGACCGCCGGTTCAGGCGTGCATCGCTTCGATTTTGATGGCCGCTACGTCTACATGTCGCCGACGCTCGAAGGCTATGTCGGCAATATCGCGATGATCATGGACTTGAAAGACCCGGCGCACCCCGCCGAGGTCGCCCGCTGGTGGATGCCCGGCCAGTGGATCGAGGGCGGCGAGAAGCCGACCTGGGCCAAGACCGCGCATCGTTGTCATCACCCGCTGCGGCTCGGCAACCGGCTCTACACCAGTTATTGGTTCGGCGGCTTCGTCATTCTCGACATCGACGACCTCGCGAAGCCCAAGCTCGTTTCCGGCCTTGACTGGTCGCCGCCGTTCGCCTGCCCCACCCACACCGCATTGCCGATCCCCTTCGACATCCGCGGCCGCCGTTATCTCCTGGTGGCCGACGAGGACGTGCAGCGGCCGGTCGACGCGATGCCGGCTTTCGTCTGGATCGTCGACATCACCGACGAGGGGCGGCCGGTGCCGGTCGGCAGCTTTCAGGTCGACGGCATCGAGGACAAACCGCAGCAGCCGCTTATGACGGGGTGCCACCAGCCCTGCGAGAAGGTCACCGGCACGGAGATCCCTTGCGCATGGTTCTCCCACGGCTTGCGGATCATCGATATTTCCAATCCCCACGCGATCCGCGAGGTTGCGCACTTCATGCCGGACCTGCCGCCGGGATCAGACCGCGTGCAGAGCAATGACGTGACGGTCGATGCGCGGGGGTTGATCTATCTGATCGATCGCCTACGCGGACTGACGATTTTGGAGCGGGTGTAGCGGATGAAGGCGTCTCCACGATGCCGTTGAGTTGCGTGATCCGGCCAATATGAAATGATCCTCCCGGAAGATCACGGGAATGAAACAGGGAGGAGCAACAATGTGCGCATTCATCCTTGAACGGAGAGTCACCGCAGCCCTGATGGCGGCCTGCTGGGCGATGGCGGCGCTGATCATTCCGACGTGGGCACAGCAAACGGCGGGGCCGCCGGACTTTTCATCAAATCTGGCCGGCTGGGTCGGGCTCAACGGCGGCGGTCCGTCCTACGAGGCGGTTCCCGGCCGCTTGCCGCCCGTCGTCAGCGATCCGGCGCATCCGTTCACCCCCAACGGCGTCGGCAAGCAGCCGACTTTCCGGATTGCCGATCTTTCCAACCCGAACCTGAAGCCCTGGGTGAAGGAGCACATGCAGAAGGACATCGACGAGGTGCTTGAGGGCAAGAAAAGCGCCTTTACGCCGCAGTCAAGCTGCGTGCCTGCGGGCGTTCCGTTCTTCATGGGCTATGGCGGACCGGACCCTCTGGTATTCCTGCAGACGCCCAAGGAAGTCTGGATCCTCTGGCGGGAGGACAATCAGGTCCGCCGCATCTACATGGACACACCGCACTCGGCAAACCTGAAGCCGTCATGGTATGGCGAATCTGTCGGCCATTACGAGGGAGATACCCTTGTCGTCGACACTATAGGCCTGAATGACAAGACGGTCGTCGACGTCTACCGAACCCCGCACACCGAGAAGCTGCACGTCGTCGAGCGCTGGCGCATGGTTGACGGCGGCAAGGGGATGCAAGTCATCTTTACGGTCGAGGACCCTGACGCCTTCTATGAACCTTGGACCGCAATGCGGCGCTATCGGCGCGTGGAGCAGGAGCCCTACGAAAAGATCTGCGCCGAGAACAATACCAATCTCTTCGACTATCATATGCCGATGGCGGAGAAGCCGGATTTTTGAGAGGCTTGTATTCCACGCCGTAGCGGCTGCTTTTGACCCCAAACGGTCATTAACTGGCCGGTAAATTCCAAATGAGCATCGAAGCTGTTCGGCAAGTGAGGGGAAACGACAACCGACAATCTCGTGTTGCAGGCTCTCTGCCGGAGCGCGAAGCGCTAACCCTTTACGTCTCGACCGACGCCCAGGACCTCACCAGCCGGCTTGCCCAACTGAAGGCGGCCGGATGCGAACGCGTGTTGCGGAAGAAGATCAGCCGATCGCCACGCTCCCCTTCACCGTTCGCCAACACCAGCCGCGACGGCCGTCGGCCCGACGTACCGGCAGGTGCATGCGCGCCGCAACGGGCGCCATCGACCTGACGGAGAAAATCGGGTCGGCTTGAGGGGAAATTCGGCGGGTCTCGCGATGCGAGATCAGTCAAGCTGGCCGAGACGCTCTCGCCTGGGCACGTTTCAGCTTCCGGGCACGTTTCAGCTTCTTGGCCCATCCGGCAGGATCGCGCAAGTATGGCGGCGGGTCATGCAATCCGTCGGTGCTGCGCTCGTACTTTAGGCCGGCCTGGCGCGCTTCGGCGGACATGGTGAGGCAGCCTGGCGCGGTCAGGAGGACACGGGGGGCACGCGTGCCGCATTCCGGGCAGGCGGACGGTAACTCGCATTCCGCCATTGGCCGCTGCTGTGTGAAGGGCCCACACTTCTTGCACATATATTCGTAGGTCGGCATCGACTACCTGCCTCCGGCCGAAACGCATCCTGCGGCCGGACTAAGGGAAACATGAACTAGCCCGTCGCGATTGTAGGAAACTATACCAGTTGACAGCCCGGCTGTGAACGTCAATCGGTCGCAAATGCGGAGAAGAGCGTCGATGGAGCAGCCCTGAAATCCCGCCGCCAGGGACGTGGTATATTATTTGCTGGTGCTCGCGCCTGCTCCTGGCCCTGAGCAGACAAACCAGAGCGACTCTTGCGGCCAAGGCGATCACTCGCGCGCGCAATGACCGGGGTATCCGGCCGGAAACGTCGCCGCGGGAGTAATTCAGACGGTTGAGCGACGCCGGGCAGCCCCTGCAGGTCCGGGCCCGCGCAAAGAGCGCGGCGGCACCTTCAGGATGACCACTCATCGTGCGGCGCCGTGAATATGATTTGAATTAAGGAAACGCTGCTCTGTCTCCCCATGGATCGAGAAAGCTGCCATATCGGCGGGCAATCCTGTTATCGCGTCCTAAGCTCATTGCTGAGGGCATCAGGCAGCCTCCACCCATCGGTGAAGTCGAATGATTGCTGGAATCGGATGGCGTCCGCGGTCGAACCGCCAGCGGGCACCGTCCCCTCGATCTGATAAAGCCGCCGATTGTGAAAGAAAACGGAAGCATAAATCTGGCTGCCGTCCACGCCGTCGATGCTGGCTTGCCGGCCAATGATCCGACGCGTGCTATGGGGAATGTCGATCTTTACCTCACCCCGTCGCGAGAGCATCAATACCGCATAGGCCATGACGTTGCCTTCTGACATCTCGGTATGCGGCAGATCGGCGACCGTGACCTTGATCTCGCCGCCCCCTTGCAGAACGGAATAGACGCGCGCTTCGACCAAGCGGCCGCCGGAGGCTTGGTAAGACGTGGTTTCGACCTTGGGCTCAGCGGGAAAGGCGACCGTAAAGCCCTCGTTCGGGTACTCGTATTCCCTCCAGCCCTGCGCACCAGCCGGCGTGCTTGCGGCAATCATGGCGACGATGAAGGCAATGAGGCGCATTTTTGATGTTCTCAGGCGAGAGCTGTCGCTTGCAGCCGCGAACATCGTACCGCAGTTGCCCGCGCGATTGGAAGCACGGAGAGGGCGGATCCCTCGCCTGCGTGACGCATCGATCAAAGCACAATCAAAACGACGTTTGCCGGATTGAGGTTGGCCGTTGCTTTCGTCTTGGTCCGCCGTTGGCCCAAGGCAGAGGTTCCGGAGTGCGGTCCAGAGGTTTCTTTCGGAAGTCGGCGCGCGGTCGGGGGCGTCGGGCCGAGGCCACGAGACTCAGGTCGCCCATCGGACGATAAGCCCGCAATGTTGCCGCTTTCCTAAGTTCAGGCACGCGCGAACGCGCGCCTGAACCGTGCCATTGCAACCTCACCTCTCCGGCAGCGCAAAGACCCACAACGTCGACCCGCCGTCCGGGTTCTTCATCTCCGGAACGAGCGTGGACAGTGAACGCCCGAGCCCCGATCCGCTGCCGGCTGCGACCGCCACATATTGCTTGCCGTTGACGCTGTAGGTGACCGGGAACGAGTTCACCATGTTGTTGGTGCGCACCTGCCACAGCACCTTGCCGGTCGCATCGTCGAAAGCCTTGAAATAGCGGTCGATGTCGCCCGAGAACACGAGGCCGCCGCCGGTCGGCAGCACTGCGCTGGTGTTGGGCGCGTGCTGCCGATAGGACCACACCTGCGAGCGGTCCGCGAGCCTGATGGCGTCAACACGCCCGATATTGCCGTCGCTGCCCGGAACCTTTGTGCGGGCGAAGACGGCGCGGCCGCCGCCCGTATAGGCCTGGCCCGGATCGAGCGGCGTCGGCGTGGTGTTCGAGCAGTACTCGTTGAGCGGCATGTAGAGGATGCCGGTTTGCGGATTGTAGGCGGTCGCCGGCCAGCCGCGGCCGCCCGGATCGGACGGACAGTTGACGGTGGTCTGACCGATATGCGGGATCGCTGCGACGTTGATGGTCTTCTCGCCGGTCTTCGGATCGATTGCAGCCACCACGTTCTGCGGCACCGTCTCCTTGTGCCACAGCCATTGGCCGTTGGTGCGGTCAAGCGCCTCGATGATTCCGAGCTTGCCGCTGGTCACCACGGCTTTGCGCGTTTCGCCATTGACCGGAAGGTCGACCAGCATGCGCTCATAGACGTAGTCGAGATCCCAGGTGTCGTCCTCGAGATGCTGGTGGTACCACTGCATCTTCCCGGTATCAGGATTGATCGCGAGGGTCGAATCCGAATACATCGCATTGGTCTTCAGGCCCGGCTTTTTCGGCAGCGTGCCGCGCATTTCGGCGATCCACGGATAGGGTTGGCCAGTGCCGTAGAACACGAGGTTCTGCTCGGGATCGTAGCTGCCGGTAATCCACGCCGAGGCGCCGAAGCGGCTTTCGAGCGGCAGGCCGTTCCAGGTGTCGAAGTTCGGGTCGCCGGGATGCGCGATCGTGTGCACGCGCCACAGCTCGGCGCCGGTCTTGGCGTCGTGCCCGGTGATGAAGCAGCCGCCCGGCTCTGCGTTGCCGCAGCCGGTCATGCCCTGGATGATCTTGCCATTAACAATGAAAGGGCCGCCCGTATAGCGCCAGCCCTTGGTCCAGTCGGCCGTGGCGTGCTCCCACACCAGCTTGCCGGTTTTGGCGTCGAGCGCAATCAGGTTGGCGTCGGAGGTCGCAGCGATCAGCATGCCTTCATAGATCGCCATGTTGCGCGAGGAGAGATTGATGGTGTCGGCGATCAGCTTGGCCGGCAAATCGCGCTTGTATTCCCAGATCAGGTCGCCGGTCGCGGCGTTGAGCGCCTGAATCTTGTTGCCGTAGTTGAAGATATAGAGCACGCCGTCGTGTACGATCGGCGTCGTCTCCGTGGCGCCCGGGACCAGCGACCACGTCCACGCCACCTGGAGATCCTTGACGTTGCTTTTGTTGATCTGGTCGAGCGGGCTGTAACCATAACCGTCAAACGTGCGCCGCCACATCAGCCAGTCGGGGGCCGGCGGATTGCGCAGCATCGCGTCGGTCACCGGCGTCAGGTTTCGTGTCGGATCGACGCCCTGCGCGAATGCCGAAGCGCCGGCGAGCAGCAGCGACGCCAGGGCAAACATTGATGACTTGGCATAGCGATGTGCGGACATGTGCTCCTTCCCCTTGTATGTGCTCATCGTCTTGTATGTGCTCATCGTCTTGTATGTGCCCATCATCCCGAACCACTGCTCCTCAGTCAAACCACTTTTCCCTCACGAGTTCAGGAGTGCAAGGGCCGCCGCGGGAGCGCATTGCGATGCGGCGGCGCGGGCCTGCGGCATCGCGTCCAGAAGCGCATCGAAGCCCACATAGCTGCGGCCTAAGCGCCGCGTGATCTCGCTCACAACATGCGCGCCGATCCCGGCGCCGACCACCGGCGCGTTGGCCGGGAGCAGATGTTCCGAGTCGGCCAGCATGACGGCGTCGATGACGCGGCGCATCTGCATCTCCGCAAACCACTGCGCCAGCGCCATCCAAGCCCGATCGTCGGCGTCGGCATCGTCAGCGCCGACCATGCGGGCGAGCCGCGCCTGGGAGCCTTCGCGCGTCTTCTCGCGGCCGTCCGCCGTCGCCATCAGGTCGGCCTCCGCGGGCAAAGTGCCGAGAATGCGGTAGACGTCGGCCATATTGGCGAAATTCTCGTTGATCAACGGCGTCCAGGCCCCTTTGAACGGCGCGCGGTCGGCGCAGGCCATGATGAAGCTTCGCACCAGCCCGGCGTACACAAGCTCGCCCGTGCCAAGCCGCTGTGCGTCCGTGTAGCCGCGCGCCGCCACTTTGCCGTCGATGACCGGCACAATGTCAGTCGTGGTCGAGCCCATATCGATCAGGAGGGCATTGGGGCAGCGGGAGGCGATAAAGGAGGCGCAGGCGTGCCAATTGGCCGATGCCACCAGGCCTGCGTGCTCGCGCGCCTCCTCGGGGCGAACATATCCGGCCGGTCCTGCATAGATGGATACCGGCGTTCCGTTGAGCTTGTGCGCCGCGAGCATGGCAAGATGCTCAACGCCTTCGGGGCGCGAGGGGAAGGTGTCGGCGAGTTCGCCCGTCATCGTGACGACGTGGCGCTCGGCCGCACCCAGGTCGGCTCTTGCCCGGTTGAACGCCTCAGCGAGGCGCTCCACCCCGCCGCGCAGCGGGGATGCGACTTGGACCGCCTTGACGATGCGGCCGGACTCGGCGCGCGCAGCTTTGAGGTGGACGCCGCCGATGTCCCAACCAATCACAATGCTCATGTTGCCTCGCGCGCCGTCCGAATCTACTGAAATCACCTGCGGCGGAGAGGTTCGATGGATATCATTCCGGTGCTCGATCTGCGAGGCGGAATCGTCGTGCGCGCCCGCAGGGGTGAGCGCGACCAATATCGGCCGCTCGAATCGGCTCTGTCCCCCACCAGCGACCCTGTCGACGTGATGCGGGGCTTCTGCTCGGTTTATCCTTTCAAAACCTTCTACATTGCCGATCTCGATGCCATCATGGACACGGGAGACAATGACGTGACGCTGCGGCGCCTGAAAGCCGCATTTCCAGCGGCGGCGTTCTGGGTGGATAACGGCGTTGCCGACCTGTCCGCGGCCTTAAGCTGGCTCGAAGCAGGGTTGGGTCACCTGGTTGTTGGCAGCGAGAGCCAGCGAGACACAAGGCTGGCGCAGGGCGTGTCCGCACACGACCGCGTCGTGCTGTCGCTTGATTTTCGCGAACAGGCGTTTCAGGGGCCGCCGGCGCTGCTCACCGAGGTTAAGTCCTGGCCCCAAAGGCTGATCGTCATGACGCTGGGGCGGGTCGGCAGCGGCGCCGGGCCCGATCTTGATCGGCTGCGCGCAGTTCGCGACATCGCGCAGGCTCGACAGATCTATGCCGCTGGCGGCGTCCGCGACCGCGCCGATCTCCTTGCGCTCAAGCGCGAAGGAATTGCCGGCGCGCTTATCGCCAGCAGTCTTCATGACGGCCGCCTTCGCGGCGACGATCTCGCATGCTTCAAGGGGAAGGACTTCAAGGGGAAGGACGTGGACGGCCCCCGGATCAACTCCGGGGGCGACAAGCCCGGCCATGACTCCGAATAAATGGCTGCAAGTGGCTCGGTATGGCCGAAACGCGCCCTTGTCCGGATATGCGCCCTAGGCCGCAAACGGATGCTTCACCTGGTCGCGTTTCGCCACCACTTCCGCAGCTTTCGGCTCTCCTCTGACGGCGCGGGCGATCGCCTCCTTGGTCGCCCGGTAGTTGAAGTCCTGGATCTTCTTGTCGTCGGCCGCCTCCCAATGGATGAACACGCCGACGCAGATGAAGAGATCGTCCGCCTCGGACTGCGGAATGATTCCTTCCGCGACGCTATCCGCCACCGCCTTGGCGACCGCATGCTGGGCCGGCCCGAACATCTGCACTGCCTGCTTGGCGCCTTTGATTGTCACCTTGTTGAAGAGGACGGTTGCGGGTTTGCACAGCAGGTTTGGCGCCACCACCGCCAAAAGCGACGTGAAACCATCCTTATTGTTGGTCAGACAATTTGCGAACGCCTGCTCGGCGGCGCTGCCGCGCGGACCCATGATAAGGTCGATGTGGGCAACCTCGTTGCCTTCCCCCACGAGTGACTCACCGACGCAGAGCCCATTGATTACTGGCATGGCCATCTCTCCCTTGCGAGGAATTTTGTGACGTTACCGCGCCGGAGGTCCGGCCGGCGTACCTCGTCTATCCTTGTTGTCAGCGCCCGGCAGAAAGCGCCGGACCGGTTAGCCAGATAGCGGCGGAAACTTACTCCCGCTGGTGTCAGTCAACCACTCTTGCGATCGGACGGCAAGGCAGATTGCAGGCGGCGGCCGAACAGGGTCGCGACTGTCAGGTCGGCGCTGGCGCCGGGATTTATGCCGCGCGCCTTGAGGGCGGCGTCCCATTCCAGGAGTTTGTCAAGCAGATCGGCCGGTTCTTGCGCCGACCACAGCAAGGCGTCAAATTTCATCGCATCCCGACAGACGTCCGCCGCAGCCTCGGCGCCCTGTTTGCGGACGATATGGCTGTCGGGAAACTTCGACAGAAAGCCGAGATAAACCGCAACGGCGGCCCACTTCGGGTCGGACCAGCGCGCCGCGGCGGCGGCGTGACGCGCCATGCCGAGATCGAAGACATCGGCGAATGCGGTCGCATATTGCCGGGCGATCCGATCGCGATCGGCGGCTTCGCTCATCGCCTGCTTCAGAGTGGCCTGCGCCGGCGCAAAAACGTCGTGCCTTTCCGCGCGTCCGAGGCCCGCGGGAGACGCCCGCCGAATGGCCGCAAAGGCATCGTCGGCATCCCGAATATCGAGGCCATCGAGCACGCGAACGAGCGCGGCGCGCAGCTCAAGGTCCTCAAACTCGGCCGCAGCCGCCAACGGCGCGCAAAGCAGCGCGATGCCGAGATTGGTGTTGGCGCCGACGGCGTTAATGGTCGCCTCGACTGCGCCTCGAATGCGCGCCCCGACGCGCGCGGCGGGCGCACACAGCGGATCGGCCGCCGCCGCGGCGCTGTCGATGAATTGCGCCGCCGTCATGCCGTGGCCGCCCGCGTAAATGTGAACGTTGCCCGGCTTCGGCGCGTCAAGTTCGTCGCGGCATGCGGCGATAAACGCCTCAGCGACGATTCGCCGCGATATCACGCGCCCAATCCTTGCGTCATGCGTTCCGCCATCGCGGCCACCATGTCGCGCGCAAGGGCGGCGGCAATATCGAACGATGTCACCTTTTGCAGACCGGACCACGCCGGCATGCTGTTGACCTCGAGCACCGTGGGGCGGTTGTCGAAATCATAGAGAATATCCACGCCCGCAAATGCAGTCCCTACCGCGGCGGCGGCGCGCAGCGCGAGATCCCGCATTTCCTCGTTGGCGACGACCGGCACAGGCCGCGCGCCGCGCTTGACATTGGTGATCCAATCGGACGAATGCCGCGCCATTGCGGCAATGACGCGGCCCTGTGACACCAGCAGGCGAAAATCGCGAAAGCCGTCATGCTCGACGCCGACGAAGCGCTGCAGGTAATAGACGCCGTTGATGGCGGCCGGCTCCGGCACGTCCTCCGGCGTGCGGATCAGCCGCAGGCCTCGCCCCTGCGAGCCGAACAGCGGCTTGAGAACGAGGGGGCCATCGGCGGCCTCGCGGGCCACAATGGCGATCGCGGCCTCGCGGGATTCGACCGCCCAGGCCGGCGGCGTCGCCACGCCGGCGCGTGCGAGCAAGAAGCTGGTCATCGACTTGTCGACGCAGCGCTCGATCGCGCGGGCGTCGTTGCAAACCATTACGCCGAGATCGCGGGCGGCATGGAGGATCCCAAGCCGCAGCGTCACGGCCTCGAAACTCCCGCCCGACATGCTGCGCACCAGAATGGCGTCAGGCAGGCCGGCCCCGAACCCGTCGATCACCAGGCCCGTGGGATTTGAGGTCGCAACGCCGCACGCCGTCAGTCTGATCGGCGTCGACGTCGCGCCCAGAGCCGTGAGAGCGCGCGATAACGCACGCGCATGCCAATCCATGTTGTCGACAACGAGGCCGATCTGGAAGTGCCGCCTTGCCCGTTGTGTCGCGAGCGCTTCAGGAGAAAGACGCATCGAGAAGGCCAAGATTCAGTTCTCCGGCGCGAAAGGTCGCGCCGGCATCAATTGCCGTCACGATGGCCCTGGCGGGGCTGAACAGCATCGGATCAATCGCGTAAAAGTCGCCGTTAACGCTCGCGAACAGTTCCGCGAACGACCGCCCGTAGTCGCGCGACCCCTTGCTCGGCAGCCGCTCCGCCAGCGACTGCGCGGCCGCGGCGTCGCCCGATACGAAGAGATGCACCTGTCCGCCATAGATGATCGCATCATTGGTGCGCCCCATCGCCGTTGCCAAATCGGGATGCGGCGGACATAGGGGCGCGGCGGCCATGCCGTCGACGATGCGATCGAGCGGGAAGCCGAGTTCGAGCGCCTTGTGGAGCGCAACTTCCAGCGCGCGCGCCACAATTTGCGTCGCGCCGGCAAGGCTCTGGGTCGGCGCAAAGATGATCGTCAGCGAGTCGGGCGAAATCCCGCAATCATCGGCAATCTTTTCGACGACCGGGGGCGGCGGCGCTGCGGCGGACTCCAGCACCAGCGCGCCGCTTTCGGCGCGGTCGACGTAGCCAAGCTTCTCGAAAAGCGGCTCGCGCCGGGCGAGCGCGCGCGCCGGGCCAGAGCCCAGCGCGAAGAACGAACCATCGGCCGCTTTGTGTGAAAGTCTCCAGCCCGCGTATTGGCTGGCGAGGCAGGCGATCACCGGATGGGACGAGCGCACTGCAACGGTCCATGGCCAATTCGGCGTTGTCCCCGCCGGAAGGAGGGCAACGTGGCCCACACCACCCATGCAGATTTCGGCGATGCGCAGTCCCGCCGCGATGCTGCCCGGAAAGCTGCTCCCGGCGTCGATCAGCTGTTCGCCCAGCGGCCCCCGCGCGACGCCGATCCTGAGCGAAGCTGCGTCGGCCACGAAGGCACCGACGAGATCCGCCGCTCGCCTGTTTACGCTAAGCGCGGTGCTCATGGCGCGTTCGCGTGTATCCAATCCCGCGTCCAATCCTGCATCCACCTGTGAACCTGCGCCAGCCGCTCATGGACGAGCGCTCTTGCCTCCGATGCAGTGGCGCCGCCCGCGTGGACTGTGCAGAAAGGCTCGCCTCTGTTGATCGCAATGCCGGCGCTCGGCCGGTCCGCGGACCAGTCCGGCCATTCGAACCGCGCCGGCGCAGTGACGTCGCGCTCAGCATAGGCAATCGCAGAGGCCTTTGCCGCGTGGAACCGCGGCGCTTCGTCGATCAAGCTGCCTTCGCACGCCGCCATGTGAAGGGCAAACAGCGAGCCGCCATCAATTTCAAAGATGTCGAGCGTCGCCCCCGGCCGCGGATTGACCTCCAGGATCGAGAAATCATCGCCATCCACCATGAAGTCCGCGCTGTTCAACCCCTTCAGCGACAGCGCCACCGCAAGTCGGCACGCCGATTCCGCAAGGCGTTTGGCCAGGCCGGGTGCAATGTCTGCGGGCCGTACCGCGCCGCCGTAGCGGAACGGCTGACGCACTGTCGGGCATGCCCATTGCTTGCTGAAGCCGAGCACGATCGCCGAGCCGCCATTTGCCAAGAGCAGCGCCGAAACTGGCCTGCCCGGCGCGCGAGATTGATAATAAACGTCTTGGCCGAATTCTTTCGCCGATGCGTCGCCGACATGCGCTCCTCCGGCGCCGCCGCGTCGCTTGGCCAGGAAGCCCTCGCGCGCCGGCGGAGGCGACAGCGTGACTCGCGGATGCGCGACATCGCAATCGCGGCACACCGCGGCAAAAGTCTCGGGGTCTTTCGCCCGCGCAACGGTGTGGGCGTCGTTGCCGAACAGGCGCCAGCGTTGCTCCAGCCGCGCAAGCAGCCGCGGTCGATCCTCAAAGCCGGTGCCACAGACGATCCCGATCGGAACGTGATGATCCGCGAGGCGCTCCAATGCGCTCGCGAGATCCTGTTCGCGGAAACCTTGTGCGAGGGAAGTCCGGAGGGCCACGTGGGCCTGCGCCGCCGCTACGGTGTCCTGGTCACCGAAAAAGTCCGCCACAAGGGGCAAATATCCGCCGCGGCGCGCCGATGAGGCCAGCGCGCGCCCGGAAATCGCAGCAATCAGCACTGCTTCGTTAGCCATTGAGTTCGCGCGCGAGGATGAATGCCTCGCGGATATCGAGTTGCGTGGGCTTGACTGCGGAAACCATGCGGGAGAACAGGCCGGACTCGGTCTTGTATTTGATATTGCCTATGGCCAACGGGCCGATCCCCAGGGCTCCGTGTGTTGTCAGTTCCACGCCGTTCGCCATCGCGTCAAGGCCCTCGATTCCGGATGGCGGCACGGCGTTGGCGTCTGCCGCCACCAGGAGGCCGCTTGCGGCCTCAAGCTGGGAGCGGGCGAGGACGCGGACGCCAGCCCGCCCGCAGCAGGCGGCCACTTCGGTGGCGGCGAGGACCGCAGCTTTCCTGGTTTCGTCGCTGCCGTCCGCCGCCTGCACCTCGACCCCGAAGCGCGTCTTGATCTCGGCGGCGCTGTCGCTCACGCGCCTGATGCCGTCGTAGCCTACGAGGGTGACATCAGCGCCTTCGAGCGCCGCAATCGCCGCGACCGCAAATCCAAGAACGCCGGTCCCGCCGAACACGGCCACTTTTACGTTCTTGAGCTCGCGCCGTCTCCGCTCCCGCAGCATTTTCTCGATGCAGGCCACCATTGCGGCTGCGGTTGTGAATGATCCGCCCGGATCGGCAAACAGCGAGAGGGCGAACGGGGGCACCAGCGCCGCCTTGGCTTTCGCCAGCATGTCGAGAGCGAGGCCTGCGTTCTTGCCGCCGAAGAACATTCCGGTCCGAGCGCCGGTCTTTGGCGGACGGGAGAAAATTGCATCCTGCACAAGACCGGTCACCTCATCGAGGGTGACGCCCGTATAAGTGACGACCGCGTCGTAGCCGGCATCGAGCGCCATGTTCACATCGAAGGGGGACATGTGCTTGAGGGGGGTGACCATGTGCAGAATATTCTTGTCGGCCAAGATCCGCTCCTTGTCGCTCCCTTGCCGCTATTCGGCGCTGTCGCTCGGTCGATCAACCGCGATTTCAGCCGCGCGATTGAAGCCCGCGCACACTCGGATGTCCAGGCCCCGACTGCGCGGATGCCGGCGCGCGATGGCGGCCAGGCGCTGAGCTTCTTCCGGCGTCGCCGCAAACGCAAATCCGGTCGGTCCCCATGAGCTTTGGCCGATTCCGCACGCGCCCTCGCGATCGAGCGCCGCCAGCACGGCGGCGACGTCCGGACTGGTGAACGGCGACCCGCCTTGCGCGGTCGCAAAATAATTGCCGAGACACGACTGAATTTCCGTGACCGCCGCGCCGAAGCTGGCGATGTCTTCCTCGGCCACAGCGGGCAGCATCTTCATGATGACGAGCCGGCAGAGGCGGGCCGCATCGTCCTCCGGAAAGGCCGGCAGCCTGCCAAACGCGGCGACCTCGTCGGCGCCGTGGATGCCGCGATATGCCGGGTCAAGGGCCACGATGACCCTCCAGCGATCCGGAAAGCGGATATGGCTCACAACCGGCGCCGGGGCTTTCCCGTTCGCACAACCGCCATCGACCACGAGCCCCCCGCGATGAAACAAGCCGATGCCGACGCCCGAGCGCGCGCCGCGGCCGAGGTGGATCGCATCCGCTTCGATATCGAGAGGCAGGCCGTGCAGGCGGCGAATGCCGGCCGCTACCGCCAGCGCAAGTTGCGTGCCCGAACCGAGCCCGGCGTGGGATGGGACGACCTCCAAAACATCCACCGCGTGGCCGTCGCCGAGCGCGAGGCGCTCCACCATCTTGTCGACGTGGCGCATGACACGCTCGCGTTCCGGCCCTGTCACGTGATTTTTCGCAGCGCGATGGAATGCGATCTTCGTGCGCAGGCCGCTGATGGCAAGGCCGGCGCTGCCAAAGCGACGACCGAGACCGCCATTGAGGTCGAGGAAACCCAGATGCAGCCGCGCCGGTATCGTCACCGTTATGCTTTCGGGCAGCCGGTTGGCTGCGTTGCACCTCCGCATCGGGTCAGCCGCGCTCGCCAAACGACTCACTCCCTGTCCTTTCACTTTACTTCAGCGGGCTTTTCGAAAACAAAGACAAGCTTACAATGCGCCAGACCTGGGCGGGTTGGCAATTCTCAACACGCGGAGAACTCCGGGAGTTTGTCCCATGACGGAACGCAGCAAAGAACGGACCTACGCGGATGCCGAGATCGAAGCGCGCCTCAAGGCGGAGTTGCCGCATTGGTACCTCGAAAACGGCTGGATTCGCCGCCGATACCGCACCAACAGTTGGAAGGGCACCCTCATGGTGATCAACACCGTCGGGCACCTTGCAGAGGCCGCATGGCACCATCCGGATATCACAGCATCCTACGCGTGGGTCGAAGTCCGCCTGCAAAACCATGCGGCGAAGGGCATAACCGACAAAGATTTTGAATTGGCAAAAAAGATCGAAGAGGTCATCCAATGGCAACCCGGGAAGGCCGGCGGAGCGCTCGAAGGGACGCCCGCCGGTGACCAGCGCTTCGCTTACATCAAGTATGACAGTTAAGCGCCGTGCCGGATCAGGGAATCGCAATGCACCACGCCTGGATCGATGGCGCGCCGGCGGAACTCGCCGCCGCAGCCGCCACGGCAGCCCGCTTGCTCGATGCGAGCCGTCAGCCTGTCATCGCGGGCCTCGGCGCCGACGTGGCCGGCGCCCGTGCCGCAACCGCATTGGCGCAGCGAATCGGTGCGGCCATTGACCACATGAATGCGGACGCGCTGTTGCGCGACCTCGATGTCATGCGTGAAGCCGGCGTGATGCTCACGACGCCGAGTGAGGCGAGCTTGCGGGCCGATACGCTGCTTCTGGCGGGCCCCGGCCTCACCGAGGAATGGAATGAGCTTCCGCAGCGTCTGTTGTGTGCGCGGACCGTCGAGCCCGGCGCCGGGGCGGACAGACGGAAATTCTGGCTGTGTCCCCGCGCGTCCTGGCTGGACGACGACGATCGCTCCGGCTCAATCCACAATATCAGCGTGATCGGCCGCGAAACCGGCGATTTGCCCGTACTCCTTGCGGCCTTGCGCGCGCGCGTCAATGGCCGCCCGCATGGGTTTGCGCGCCTCTCTCCGTCTTTCCCGCAGGCGCTGGACGGGCTGGCCGACGCCCTCAAGGCTGCGCGGTTCGGCGTTGCGGTCTGGTCAGCCGCGGAACTCGACGCCCTCACGGTCGAAATGCTGTGCGGCCTCGTCGCCGATTTGAACGCAACGACGCGTTTCTCCGGGCTGCCGCTTCCGCCCGGGGACAATGCCATCGGCGTGCTGCAAGTCTGCGGCTGGATGACAGGCTTTCCGCCGCGCACCGGGCTCGGCCGCTCCTACCCGGACCACGACCCGTGGCGATACCGGGCCGCCCGGCTGGTCGATAGCGGCGAAGCCGATTGCGTGCTGTGGATTTCGGCTTATCGCGCAAAGGCGCCGGAATGGAGCGGCAGTCGGCCAACCGTTGCGCTGGCGCCGGCCGACACGCGATTTCCGAAACCGCCGCGCGTTCATATCGCGGTCGGCGCCCCCGGCCGCGACCATGACGGCGTCGAGCACCATCCCATGATGGGAACCCTCGCTGCGGTCACGGCAGCGCGCCGAAGCGGGGCCCTTTCGGTTGCCGATGCGATCGCGGCGATCGCTGCGCATCTCGCCGATGCGCCGCCGTCATGCTGACGCGCATCGAGGGCGGCCGGATCATCGATCCGGCCAATGGCCGTGACGAGATCGGCGATATCTGGATGCGCGATGGCCGCATCGTCGATGCGCCGCCCGGAGCCAGTGCGGACGCAACATACGATGCGACCGGCAAGATCGTGATGGCAGGCGCAATCGATATCCACTCCCACATTGCCGGTTGGAACGTGAACACCGCGCGCCTGTTGCTGCCGGAATTCCGCCTGGGGTCCCCCGCGCGCCCCGGAGCCAAGCCCTTGTCGAGCGCCGGATGGCCCGCCTTTGAGATCGGCTGCCTCTATGCCGCAATGGGCTTCACTACGGTGGTCGAACCCGCAGTATCGCCCCACTATGCGCTGCACGCGCATCTGGAGCTCGCTGACATTCCGATCATCGACAAGGCGACGCTCGCAGTGCTCGGCAATGACGATTTCCTGCTTGGCCTGATACACCGCAAGGAAGATCGCGCTGCTGTGCAAGATTACGTGGCCTGGACGCTCGGCGCGACGCGCTCGCTTGGCGTCAAGGTCATCAATCCAGGGGGGGCGGCGGCCTTCAAAGAGAACGTGCGCACGTTCTCCTTCGACGACGTGGTGCCGTCGTGCGGCGTGTCCTCCCGTGAGATCGTCAAGACGCTGCAACACGCCGTCAACGCGCTTGGCGTGCCGCATCCGCTTCACGTCCACTGCAACAATCTCGGGATCGCCGGCAGCGCGGACACTGCCCTTACCACCATCGCGGCCGCCGAGGGATTGCCGCTTCATCTCGCTCATCTGCAGTTCTATGGTTACGGCAAGGAAGGCGGACGCGGCTTCTCGTCTGAGGCCGCGCGCCTCGCCGAGGCAGTCAACGCAGCCAAGAGCGTGACCATCGACGTCGGGCAGGTGATGTTTGGCCAGACGGTGACGGTGTCGCTCGACGTGTTGCGGCAGTTCAATGCGCGCAACCAGGCGCGGCCGAGAAAGTGGGCGATACTCGACGGCGACGGCAATGGCGCCGGCATCGTTCCGTACAACTACCGCTCCGCCGATTTCTACAATGCCGTGCAGTGGGCAGTCGGCATGGAACTCTTCCTGCTGATCGACGACCCATGGCGAGTGTTCTTCACAACCGACCATCCGAACGGCGCGCCTTTCACCGCCTATCCGGAGATTCTCGCATTGCTCATGAGCCGTGATTTGCGGGCGCAATGGATGGCGGGGCTGCCCGCGGAAGCCGTGGCGGTGACGACGCTGCCTTCAATCAGCCGGGAATATACCTTTACCGAGATCGCCACCATGACCCGCGCGGCGCCGGCGCGGCTGCTTGGCTTGCGCGACCGGGGGCATCTCGGTGCGGGCGCCATCGCGGATGTCGCGGTCTATGAGGATGAGCGTGACCGCGCCAGGATGTTCCGCGCCGCCGCTCTGGTCTTCAGGCGGGGCGAGTTGGTCGTGCGCGACGGAAAGCCGACGAAGCAGGTCTTCGGATGCGCGCTCGCGGTCGAGCCGGAGCGCGACCGGGCGATCGACCGGCGCCTGAAGGCCTATTACGAGGAGCGCTACGGAATATCCGACGACATCATCAAGGTTCCCGACCATGCGATCGGGAGACCGGCGCCGTTCGAGTTGATTTCATGCGCGCATTGACGGTCAAGGGCGTGCGCATCGATGACACCTTTGCGGAAGCGTTCGGCATGCGGGCGACTGCGGTCATTATCACCGCCGACAGTCCGCGCTGGGCGCATCAAGCGGCGCTGACCATGACGGGATTCGCCACTTCGGTCATCGGTTGCGGTTGCGAGGCCGGCATCGACAGCGAGTTGACGGCGGCGCAAACCCCGGACCGCCGCCCGGGCGTCCGCGTGCTGCTGTTTGCGGTCTCGACCGCCGAGTTGCAGAAGCAATTGCAGGCTCGCGTCGCCCAATGCGTGCTTACGAGCCCCGGTTCCGCCTGCTATGCGGGACTGGATGGCGAGGAAAGGCTCAGGCTCGGCAATGCCCTGCGCTATTTCGGCGACGGCTGGCAGATCTCCAAGCGCTTTGGCGGCAAGCATTATTGGCGGATCCCGGTGATGGATGGGGAGTTCGTCTGCGAGGCAACGACCGGGCTCACCAAGGAGGCGGTTGGCGGCGGCAACCTTCTGATCATGGGCCGCACGGCGCAAACGACACTCGCCGCGGCGGAGGCAGCAGCGGCCGCAATTGCGAAGGTGCCGAACGTTATCATGCCGTTCCCGGGCGGCATCGTGCGCTCAGGCTCCAAGGTGGGTTCAAAATATAAAGGCGTTCCGGCATCAACCAACCATGCCTTCTGCCCGACGCTGCGCGGCGCCGCCGACACGGCGCTCGACCCTGATGCGGCTTGCGTGCTGGAGATCGTGATTGACGGACTGACGTCACAGGCGGTCGCCGCGGCCATGGGCGCCGGGATCGCTGCCCTCGTCAAGCTTGGTCCGAGGCGCGGTGCAGTGCGCATCAGCGCCGGCAATTACGGCGGCAAGCTTGGACCACATCAGTACCATCTGCGGGATCTGACGCCGTGAAGCCGCTGGTTCTGACCTTGCGCGCACGTCCCGATCAGCGCCTCGATCTCGCGCCGCTGGTGCCCCACAGGCTCGCCGGCATGGCGGCAGCCGAGATCGAACGGGTAGAGGTGCAGACGACGCGCCGGCGCGTCCTTCTCGCCGATATTTTCCACCTCCGCATGGGCGATGTCGCCCAAATCCGGATCGAGGGGGCCTGCGACCGCCTCGACCGGATCGGCCACGAAATGACGAGCGGCGAAATCGTGGCCGAGGGCGATATCGGCGCCCAGGCTGGGCGCCTGATGACTGGCGGCAGCCTCACGGTCCATGGGAGCGTCGGTCCGTGGGCCGGATCCGGCATGAAGGGCGGCACAATCGACATTCTTGGCGACGCGGATGAGCGCCTGGGCGGACCGATCGCCGGCGAGATTGCCGGCATGCGCGGCGGCGTCGTGCGCGTGCGCGGCTCCGTCGGAGAGCGCGTCGGCGACCGCATGCGCCGCGGCACAATCGTGGTGGAGGGCGACGCCGGCGCCTATGCGGGCAGCCGCATGATCGCCGGCACGCTGGTGGTGGTAGGCCGCAGCGGCCCGCTCCCCGGCTACCTGATGAAGCGGGGAACGATTGTGCTGGGTAAGAAGGCCGTCAGGCTATCGCCAACGTTCATCGACTGCGGCGTGCACGATCTCATTGCCGCACGGCTTATGGCGGCTTTCATCGGGAGCTACAGCACACGCGCCGCGAAGCTGCTAAGCCGGCCTTTGCGGCGCTTCGCCGGCGACATGGCGGCGCTCGGCAAGGGTGAGATTTTGTTGCGGGCGTAGCGGGATCGGCGGGTAAAGGCGTCCCTTCGAC
Organism: Hyphomicrobiales bacterium; assembly: GCA_021323775.1. Lineage (GTDB taxonomy): Bacteria > Pseudomonadota > Alphaproteobacteria > Rhizobiales > Xanthobacteraceae > JAJPKK01. The sequence continues at coordinate 15,709 of JAJPKK010000035.1, read as the reverse complement.
AAGCTCAGGAGCGCGGTGCCCGCCGGCGCGCGACGTTCCAAAGGCGGGTGGGCGCGCTTGGCTCTGAGCCTGTCGAAGAGCGCCCAGCCTGCACAGGCTTTCCCCATCTGCTGTCACTCAGGTTGTTTCCGCCACCGCCCCCGCGGCTTGTGGCATAATGTGGACGGCCGTTTCTCCGGCGAGGCATAGCATGATCCAGATCGTCGTGATGGTTTGCAGATTGGGGCAGCCCGACCTGTGCGAGGAACAACGCCTCCAATTCGCCTGGCAAGGCTCGCTGCGACAGTGCGCCATGGCGGCGCAGCCCTATATTGCGCAATGGATCGGCGAGCATCCGCGATGGACCGTGAGGAACTACCATTGCGAAGATCCAGGCCTTCGCGACCGGGCGGCTCTCGGGCGCGCAGCCTCCCGCCTTTGATTATTCACTCAGCGACCGCCAGAAGCAGAGCGTCAGACATGCGAACCGCTGCAACGATCTTCGGCCTCGGCGCCGCAATTTGCGCCGCCGCAATTCCGCTCGCGCGCGCCGACGACCTCAATGACTATCCGACCGCGGCGCGAGCCGACTATGTGTTCGGCTGCATGAAGGCGAATGGCGAAACGCGGCGCGCGCTGGAGCAGTGCTCATGCTCGATCGACGTGATTGCGGCCATCCTGCCGTATGACCGCTATGTCACTGCCGAAACTGTGCTCAGCATGGCTCAGGTGCAAGGAACGCTCGGCAATCAATTTCGCTCGACCGAATATGCCAAGGCGGCGGTCGACGAATTGCGCCGCGCGCAGGCCGAAGCCGAGGTCCGCTGCTTCTAGTGAGGATTTCGATCGCAGACGATCGCTCGTGCAGAGTCGGGGCAAAGGCGCGCTCCTGAGCTTGTCGAAGGGCGCGGCGCCGTGCCCGCCCCCTCCCGATCGCCCGCACGGGCGAGGGTAGGGAGGGGCCGGTGGGCACGCTTGGCTCTGAGCATGTCGAAGAATGCCCGCCCCGCGACTTCGCGCCGCCGGGACGCGCTCCTGACCGTCAGAAGGCCGCCGCGACGGGCCACTCGCCCTTGAAGACGTGGCCATCGGTATCGATCGCCTCGGCGCGGAAATGCGTCGCGCCGTTCGGCAGGTAGGTGAATCGGATATTGGGGTCCTCCGAGATCGAAATCCCGCCGTCCATCGCGAGCACCAGCTCGTCGCCCTGCCAGACCCGCAGCTCCCTCACAAAAAAAGCCGGCACGTAGAGCAGCGTGACCTGATCGCGCTGCAGGCCGGAATTGTTGGGATGGCGGATCATGATCTGCGCTTCGCGCGGGCCGCTCACCGGCCCGTCGCCAGGCTTGGCGAACTGGCGAAACCGCATCTGCCCCAGGCTGGCCTTGGCTTCCTCGGCGTTCTTCGCGGCGGGCGCCGAGCAGCCTCCCGAAGCCTTCACGAACGCCGCAGAAGCGTAAAGCCGGCCATCGCTCAGCTCGGCCACCGCGTGTACATTCGTGTAGGAATCGACGCGCACGCGCGTGGAGATCATCGTCACGCCTGCGCCCACCTGGAACGTGGCCGCGACCGGCGCCGGGTTTTGATCGATCACGAGAGTGATCGTCTTGACGGTGCGGGCGTCTCCGGCCGGCAGCGTCGTCCGCAACGTGACCGGAACGATCGCGGCGTCCTCGGCGCGAGAAGGCATCTCGATGGCAATCAGAGAGGCGCCATCCTGAAGATCGCGTCCGTTGAAGATGTCGCGGGCGAGCTCGGGCCAAGGATCCGCCGGCTCTGCAGCGCCCGCCGCGCTCGCCAAGCTGCCGAGCACCAGGGCGATTGCCGCGCCCCGGAGGACCCGCAGGCCTTGTCGCACCTTTGATCCCATTCCGCTTCGGGGCGTCGCATCGGGCGTCATGAGTCACTCCCATTCCAATTCGGCGAAAGCTGCCGTCGCATTGCGGGCATTATACTCCGTAAACAGCTCCCAGCGTGATTTTTCCGAGAGACCAGCGGTTGCCGCGGCTTGCGCAAGCGGCGTTCCCTGCGCGATCAGCGCGCGGCAGTCTGCCGCCAAGCGTTCGAGATAGCGGCGCTCGTCATCGAGCGCGGCCGGCCAGGCGGCTGCCGGTCCATGGCCCGGGATCGCACGCTTGGCCGGAATGCGGGCAAGCGGCGCGAGCGCCGCAAGCCAGCCGCGCAAGCTGCCGTCCACGACAGGAACGTGCCGCAAAAACACGAGATCGCCCGCAAACAGCGTTTGGGTAGCCTCATCCAGGACCGTGAGGTCGTTATCCGTATGAGCAACCCGCCAAGCCTGAAGCCTCAGGACGCGGTTGCCAAGATCGAGAATTTCCTCGTCGCCGATCTGTCGCTGCGGAGCAACAAGCTCCACGCCGTCCAGCGCGTCTCCCATGATGCGTCGAAATGCCGTCAGGTAGAACGGCCCGCGCAGCGAAAGCGCCCGCGGCAAATTGCGATGACCAACGAATACCGCCCCCTCTTGTGCGAAGGCGGCATTGCCAAATGCGTGATCCGGATGCGCATGCGTGTTGATCACGTAGCGGATCGGCTTGCGGGTAACGGCGCGGATTGCGGCGAGGAGCCGGCGCCCCTCCCGTACGCTGCCGCCTGTGTCGATCACCGCGACCGCTTCATCACCGACCACGAAACCGACATTGGCGATGCTGCCTTCGTTCTCGGCAGTCATCAATTCATTCACGCCGAAGTGTACGAAAACTCCGGCGGCTATTTCGGTGATCTCAAGCGCGGTGTCCGGCCCCTGCGCGCAGGCGAGAAAAATCGATGCGAACAGCGCCGCAAGCGCCGCGGCGAACCGGTTCGGGAGACCGCAGACACAACTGTGGAAACGAACTCTGCGCTCGCCCTCAGACGCGCCTTCGGCGCGCGCCGCCGTCGCCCGCGATGAAACGATCGCCCCTTCCGATTCCAAATCTGCCTCGCATGCACATTAAGGCGATATCGTGACAACCCTTGTGAAGCAACTATGTCGCAGTGGGCGTCAATCACGCCATCATTTTCTATTGCGCCCTCAAAACTGCGGGCATAGTATTGGTAATAGTTTCCGGCTTCAAGGACGTCGGCTGGTTCGGGAGTGTCGGCGTTTCTTTCGTAGGCCATGTGGGTCCGAGAGAAAAATGGTCCTCGCACCTCACGGGTTGTGACACGCTGCCGGAAATGCTTCCCCAGGCGAGGGTTGGTGCCGAGATCGGGCACGCTTGGGCTTGTCCGCATCGGAACACCCTCTCGGTAACCTCACAGGGAGGAATGGGATGCGAAAATTTCTCATCGGTACAGCGCTAAGCACGACGGCCGTTATGGCTGCCGGATCGGTCTACGCAAATGAGGAGCTGATCAGGCTGTCGCAGGACGCCAAGCAGTGGGTCATGCCGGCCGGCAATTATGCTGCTACGCGGCATTCGACGCTGAAGCAGATCACTGCGGACAATGTCGGCAAGCTGCAAGTCGCGTGGACGTTTTCAACCGGCGTTTTGCGCGGCCACGAGGGCGCCCCGCTGGTGGTCGGCGACGTGATGTATGTGCATACGCCATTTCCGAACAACGTCTTTGCGCTCGACCTCAATAACGATGGCAAGATCCTCTGGAAGTACGAGCCCAAGCAGGATCCGAGCGTCATCCCGGTGATGTGCTGCGACACCGTCAACCGCGGCCTCTCGTATGCAGACGGCAAAATTTTCCTGCATCAGGCAGACACAACTCTTGTTGCGCTCGATGCGAAGACCGGCAAAGTCGAATGGTCGGTGAAGAACGGAGATCCAGGCAAAGGCGAAACCGGTACCTCCGCGCCATTTGTGATCAAGGACAAGGTGCTCGTCGGGATCTCGGGTGGCGAGTTCGGAGTGCAGTGCCATGTCACTGCCTACGATCTCAAGACGGGCCGGCGGGTGTGGCGAGCCTATTCCGAGGGGCCCGACGACCAGATCTTGTTTGATCCGGCAAAGACCACTGCGCTCGGAAAGCCGGTGGGAAAGGATTCCAGCCTGGCGACCTGGCAAGGCGACCAGTGGAAGATCGGCGGCGGCTGCACCTGGGGCTGGATGGCGTATGACCCGGCCCTTAACCTCGTGTACTACGGCTCCGGCAATCCGTCGACCTGGAACCCCAAGCAGCGGCCCGGCGACAACAAATGGTCGATGACCATTTTCGCCCGGAACCCCGATACGGGCATGGCCAAGTGGGTCTACCAGATGACGCCCCACGACGAGTGGGACTATGACGGCGTCAACGAGATGATCCTTACCGATCAGCAGATCGGGGGCCAGACGCGAAAATTGCTGACCCACTTCGACCGCAACGGCTTAGGGTATACGCTCGATCGCGATACCGGCGAGTTGCTCGTCGCTGAGAAATATGACCCCAAGGTCAACTGGACGAGCGGCGTTGACATGAACAAGTCGTCGCCGACCTACGGGCGCCCGAGGGTGGTCTCGCAGTACTCGACCGATCAAAACGGCGAGGATCACAACAACAAGGGCATCTGTCCTGCCGCCCTCGGCAGCAAGGACGAGCAACCGGCGGCCTACTCGCCGGATACCCAACTGTTCTACGTGCCGACCAACCACGTCTGCATGGATTACGAGCCGTTCAGGGTGAGCTACACCGCCGGCCAGCCCTATGTCGGGGCGACGCTGTCGATGTACCCGCCGCAAGGCGAGACCAACATGGGCAACTTCATCGCCTGGGACGGCAAGACCGGCAAGATCGTGTGGTCGAATAAAGAGCAGTTCTCGGTGTGGTCGGGCGCGCTGTCAACGGCCGGCGGCGTGGTATTCTACGGTACGCTGGAAGGCTATCTGAAGGCCGTTGACGCCAAGACCGGCAAGGAGCTCTACAAATTCAAGACTCCGTCCGGCATCATCGGCAACGTGATGACCTACGAGCATGGCGGCAAACAATACGTCGCGGTGCTGTCCGGCGTCGGCGGCTGGGCCGGCATCGGCCTCGCAGCCGGGCTTACAAACCCGACTGACGGCCTTGGTGCGGTGGGAGGCTATGCGGGCCTGCGCAACTACACTGCGCTGGGCGGCCAGCTCACCGTGTTTGCGCTGCCCTGAGGCTTGACGAAAAACTGCCACGTCATCAACGGCTGCCGGCGCGCGACCGACGCGCTGGCAGCCCTCCCTAACCCTCCCACGCAGGCGGGGAGAGAAGGGCGGACAGCGGCCTCGCCGTGGAGGAGACGCCTCGTGGAAGTTCGCGTTGCTATGATAGGACTCATCGCGTTGACGCTTGCCTGCGGGACCGGCGCCACGCGCGCCGACGGCTCAGGCGATCCGACCGCCGCCACCTCCGAGGACGGCAAGTATTTCGACAAGGCCGGCAATCCGACCTACAAAGTGCAGGAGGACGGCGCCGTCGACTGGTATACTTATTCGGGATTCCGTCGTTATCATTCGGAGTGCCACGTCTGCCACGGTCCCGCCGGTGACGGCTCAAGCTTTGCGCCGGCATTGAAGGATTCGCTCAAACGGATCAGCTATGCCGACTTTCTCGGCATCGTCGCGAGCGGGCGCAAGAACGTGACGACCGCACAAGAGAACGTCATGCCGGCGTTCGGCGATAATCGGAACGTAATGTGCTATATTGACGATATATACGTTTACTTGCGCGCTCGCGCCAATGACGCCGTCGGGCGCGCGCGGCCCGAAAAACACGACGACAGGCCGGAAGCCTTTGCCAAGGCTGAAGATGCCTGCATGGGCTTCAAGCCTTGAAGGAAAAAAGATTCGAGTCGATTGACTCGAGCAAGGCGTATTCCGGTCAAACGGAAACGCCGTAAGGTGGGCAAAGCGAAGCGCGCCCAACCCAAGGGCTGGCGGGCAAGGCATGCGAGAGCGCGCGCCTTTGCCGGCGCTGCAAGTGACTCTGAACGGAATTCGCAATTCAGGAGTGTCGATGCCCATCATCATAGCGAATAGCGCCCGCGCAATGCTGGTCGGGGCGATGTTTTGCGTGGGCCTTGCGGTTGCATCGGTCGAGCGGTCGCGCGCCCAGGGCGCGGGGCTCGATGCGGAGCTTGAACTCGTCGATCCAAAGGTCCTGAGGGTCTGCGCCGATCCCAACAACCTGCCGTTCTCTAACGAAAAAGGCGAAGGATTCGAAAACAGGCTTGCAGAGCTGCTGGCGGCAAAGCTCCACAAGCGGCTCGCCTATGTGTGGTATCCGCAAGCGACGGGCTTCGTACGCAACACGCTCGGGGCCCATCGCTGCGACCTTATCCCAGGGTTTCCGCAAGGCGACGATCTGGTCCAGAGCACCAATCCCTACTATCGGACCGCGTATGCACTCGTCGTCAAGCCGAATGCCGGGCTCGACGACCTCGATACGCTTTCCGACCCGCGCTTGAAGGGAAAGCGCGTCGGCATTGTCGCGGGCACGCCGCCGGCGACCTACGTCGTCGCCAATGGCCTGATGCGCAATGCCAAGTCTTATCCCCTGGTTGTCGACACTCGCGTGGATTCTTCGGCGCAGGCAATGATGCGAGACCTCGCAAGCGGCGAGATTGACGTGGGAGTCCTTTGGGGGCCAATGGCCGGTTATTACGCAAAGCAGGCGAATCCGCCGATGCGCGTGAAATTGCTGTTGAAGGAATCCGGCGGGCCGCCGCTTGCCTATCGCATCGGAATGGGGGTTCGCGCGACGGACCAGAACTGGAAACGGTTGCTCAATCGCCTGATCGCAGAGAACCGAGCCGACATAAACCGGCTGCTGATCGGATTCGGCGTGCCCTTGCTCGATGAAAGCGATCAGCCCATCACCATTGACGCGCCAGCGAAATGACAAAGTCTCGCATTAGCTTGGGTCTGATCCTGGGACTGGCAGCATTTCTTTGCGCCGCCGTTCGCGGCGAGGAGGCGGCGCCGGAGCCGCAGGGCTATCGTACCGAGAGTTATCGCGCACCCACTCCCGCAACGCTCACCGGCGCTCGCGTGGTGACGACCGAGGAGGCGGAAGCGCTATGGCGCGACAAGTCCGCCATTTTTGTCGACGTGATGCCGCGCGCGCCGCGCCCCCCCAATCTGCCGCCCGGCACAATCTGGCGCGACCGTCCGCGATCGGATATTCCGGGCAGCATCTGGCTCCCGGATACCGGGTATGGCGAACTCGCGCCGGTTACCGAACAGTATCTGCGCCAAAACCTTGAGCGCGCCACCGGCGGCGACCGCACAAAGCTCCTGGTGATTTATTGTCTGCGCGATTGCTGGATGTCGTGGAATGCGGCGAGGCGCATCCTCGCCATGGGCTACAGCAATGTCGCGTGGTATCCCGAGGGGACCGACGGATGGACTGATGCGCTATTGCCGCTCGTCGACGCGCGGCCGGCGCCGGCCGTCGGCGAATAGCGCGGAGCGGGCAGGACGGGGAGGCGAGGCCGATGCGATGGCGGGTTTCGCGGAGCCTGTCATCTGGCCCGCAAAAGGCGGGACCTGTTGGCGCTACGCACCCTACTCCATCTGCCGCCGGATCGCGCGGGCAAGCGCAAACAATCGTCGTTCGATGGCGACCGGCACTTCGCAAGCATATCTGACCGATCTGCGCCGCTCGTCGAAAATGCGCGTGCTCCATTCGATCCGCGTGCCAAGCTCATCGAGCTTCGCCTGATCCGGATGGGCATTATCCGGCAGTTCATGCTGTGCCGAGACATCTGCCTTGATGCGGTCGGCAAGCTCTCTCTGGCGGCGTTGCAGCCGTTCAAGCCCGTTCATGACCTCGGTGCGCTGGCGATTGAGCGTCTCAAACAGTCCGGCAAACAACAGCAGCCCCTTGTCGGCCTTTGCAGCGCCCGCCGCGGCCAGAAAGTCCTCGATGTTCTTCTGCGCCTCCTCGATCGGAATGCGGCGCGCGGCCAGACGCTCAACGAGGTTCTTGATTGCCGGATCATCCTGCCAGGTCTTCTGGGCCTGTTCGATCGACGGGCCGTCCCACACGGCCGCGACCGAGAGTTCCGGCACTTTGGCTTGCGCGCATGGCCAATCAGGGTAGCGCGGGTCAGCGGCCTCGGCGCGCTGCAATCCGGCGCCCAGCGTCGTGATGGCGAAAAGCAAAAGCGCAGCAGGTTTCATCGGCATGATTCCGGCGTCAGACCGCGACAGTCGGTCTCGTCAGTGTTGGGAAATCGCCACGCCCCAGGGCAGCTCGCCAACCTGGATCGTATCGATGACCTTGAGCGCGGCGACATCGATGACTGACACGTCGTTCGACACTCCATTGGTGGTCAAAAGATATTTCTCATCGGGCGTGAACGCCATATGCCAGACACGTTGGCCGACCAGCAGGTATTTCTGAACCTGGTGAGTTGCGCCGTCGATCACGGCGATGCGATTGGCCGGACCAAGGGCCACGAAACCGGTCTTGCCGTCATGCGTGATCGCGATTCCCACCGGCTGAATGGCTTCCTGGCGCATGCCGGGGATGGCGAAGTTGATCTTCCCTTTCACTGCATGCTTGACCGGATCGATAATGCTCACCGTGCCGCCGATCTCCGACGACACCCACAATTCGGAGCCGTCGTCCTTGAACTGCGCGAAGCGGGGTCGCGAATCAACGAGGACATTGGCGACGATCTTGCGCGTCGCGGTGTCGATGAAATGCGCCATATTGGTGGTTTCAGAGGTATTCACGAGAATCTTGCCGTCCGGGCTCAACCCCATCCCTTCGGGCTCGACTCCGACTTCCACATCCCCAAGCCGCGTGCGCCGTTCGATATCGATGATCGTCACCGTGTTGTCGTTCTCGTTCGCCACATAGAGGAGCCGGCCGGACGGATCGTCAGTGAACAGCTCCGGGTCCGGCCCTGACGGCAAGGTGTCGACGACCTTGTTCGTCGCGGTATCGATCATCTGGATGGTGTCGTCGTCGCCGACCGCCACCAGGACATATTTCTGGTCCCTGGTGATGGCGATGCCGCGCGGCCGTTGGCCGACCTTGATGGTGCCGACCACTTTCCTTTCCGCCGTATCGATGATGGAAATGGTATTGCTCTTTTCGTTCGAAACATAAGCCTTATAGGCCTGTGCGTCGCCGGCGAGCAGAAAAGGAACGCAAATCCCGACGACGGTGCATCGCCATATTGCTTCGCAATAGCGAATTCCGTTCATATAGAAGGGGCGCAGCGTTGGCAAAGCGAAGTGTGCCCGCCCTGCCTCGAAAGGCGAAGCCTTGGTGGGCGCGACGCTTCGCGCCTTTGCCCGCCGTACGCGTGATTCCATTCGATTGAAATCCGCTATAGCTTTCATCGCTATTTAAGCCGGCATTTCGTTTCCGGGCGATCAATGCCCAGAGTATCGAGTTCCGAGAATTGATGTAAGAACCCTTCCTGGGGCGACACCGAGACGATGGTGCGGCCGTCGGCGAGAAGAATGGGCTGGCGGAGCTGCAGGTTCCAGTCGCGCAGCGTAAGTTTTTGTCCCTTGAACGCAGCGAGACCAAAATCAGGCCCCTTCATATAGGCGAGTAACGCCTGCGGGTCCGCCGAGTTGATCCGTGCGGCGGCCTCGCCGATCATCCGGGCGGCTGACCACGCCTGCATGTCGAGTGCGGTCATTCGTCGCGAAAACATTTGCGTGAAACGGTTCTGAAGCTGGTTCGCACCCCACTGGTCATGGGCTGCGTCCCAACTTTTCGGGACGAGCCCGGCCGATCCTGCGACCGGACGCGGATCGCGTGTCCGGTACGGCAGGTAGGCGGCGAAGACCTCATTTTCGTCGGCTGCGACCACCACGTCATGAGCGGGGGCCCCTTGGAGGAACAACGGGATCTGGCGTTGTATCTGCGCGAGGCCGCTGTCGGTGCGGCGTGCGCCTCCGGTGTCCTCGAACACGCGCTGCTCCACGATCTTGGCGCCAAACCGGGAGGCGGCGCGGCGCAACGCCTCCGCATAAAGCTTATCGGCATCGTGGGAGCCGACCACCAGCAGCCATCGCAGCCACCGTTTGAACACCAGATATTGAGCGAGACCGTCGGCCAGCATGGATCGCGTCGGCGCCGTATGGATCACGTCGGCGCGGCAATCCTCCTCGCGCAACCGGTCGTCGATTGCCCCGGCGTTAAAGAAGACGAGACCACGCGCGCGCCCGGCGTCCGCGGCTTTGAGCAGCATATCGGCCGGAAGATCGACAATAAAAAACGAGATGCCGTGATCGGCTAACCGCAGAATGACATCGGTCGGATCGGTCCCCGCCTTAACGCGCGCCTCCTCAAGCGAAAAGCGCTGGTTGAGAAATTTGCCTGTCGTGTTGTTATCTTCGAGCGCCAGGCGCGCTCCGGCGACGCCATCATTATCGGGCGGATAATCGAGGAGCGAAATCGTTGCCTTTTTCTCGGCGCGGCCCACATATCCGATCTTGATTGTGAGCGGCTCCGCCCGCGCGAGCATTGCGGTCAGGAGCAAAATCAATCCGCCGAAAATGACTGCCCTGATCAAGGCTACGCCCCAACTCTTCGCCCCGCATTTAGTGCAGGCGATATTGCTTGAACGTGTAGCCCGGATTGAGCGCAAGCGAAATCCGGGGAAAGGCAATGCCTCAGGCCAACCGGCGCCCGCATCTTACGGGGTGTATCGTCGCGCCGCCCCATCGACCGGCCTCGAGCCGACCCGATGGCAAGCTCCGGCCGGGGCGGCTCAATGCGGGCGACGGCTTCGACGGCCACAGCCGTTGCAATACATATGCGCATATGACCTGGAAATCCAACTTGCAAATTGTGGTTGGAAACTACGGCTCGTCTGAAGTAGTCTGACACCTGGATGTCCGCCGCCGCAACCCGAACAAGAAAGAGCCAAAGCTTTGATGCGCAGCGTGACAGTTTTGAGCACGCCGGGTCCGGGAGGCTAGTGATGTCTCTCATGCTGGCCAGCATCACCGGACCGGAAGAGGCCGAAATCGCCGTACGGCAGGGCGCCGATATCGTGGATCTCAAGGACGTCCGAGCCGGGTTCGGCACGGTGCCGCGGGAGGTGGTGCGCGCGACCGTCGCCGCGGTCGCCCGGCAACGGCCGGTCAGTGCGGTCGTTGGCGAGCCGGCGGCGGCCCCCGAACGGGTCGCTGCCATAGCGTCGGCGCTGGCGGAGGCTGGCGCAGCCTATATCAAGATCGGATTGTCGCCGGACCGGCAGCGAGGCGATCTCATCCGGGCGCTGGCTCCGCTTGCTCGCAACGTGAAGCTCATCGGCGTCATGTTTGCGGACGATCGCGCCGACAACTCGCTGATACCGGTGATGGAGGAAAGCGGCTTTGCCGGGGTCATGCTCGATACGGCGCGCAAGACCGGCGAGCGCCTTCTTGATCATTGGGACATTACGGAACTCGGGCTCTTCGTCGATGCGGCCCATAATCATGGTCTGATGGCCGGGCTTGCGGGCTCGCTTGAGGCGCCCGACATTCCACGTCTGTTGCCGCTGGGGCCGGACGTGCTGGGATTTCGGCGCGCGCTCTGCCTCGATCATGACCGCAATGCCCGGATTGATCCCGCCGCCGTTGCGGCGGTGCGCGCACTCATCCCGGCTGACACGCTAAAATCGCATCACGTTGGCGGCACCGTTCCGAAGGTCGATTATCGCGTGCTGGCAGCGCGCGGATATTCGCTCGAGCCTCATAAGGAAGACGCGGCGACCGATCGTATTTTCGTGCGCGATTTCGATTTGGCGGTCCGGGTCGGCGCCTATTCTCGCGAACGCGCCAAACCGCAGAACGTGCGCTTCAATATCGAGGCGCGCATCTATCGCGGCGACCGTACGCCCGAAGACATGCGCGACGTCTTCTCATACGACCTCATTACCGACGCGATCAGGATGGTGGCGGCGCAGGAGCACATTGCGCTGATCGAAACGCTGGCTGAACGGATTGCGGCGCTGATACTGAGCTACGCACGGGTCGCAAGCGTGACCGTAAGGGTCGAAAAGCTTGACATCGGCCCCGGCGCGGTCGGAGTGGAAATCGTGCGCGAGCGGCGCGCCGAGGTAGCGAAGGTGCATCAGCTCTTTCCCGCCGCGGGCGGCGCCCCGAGGGCCGCAACGTAGATGCGCGGCCAAGGACCGACCGTCATCAAGCTGGGCGGAAGCTTCGCATTCTCGGCCGATCTGGGGGAGTGGATCGCCGCGATTGCGCGTTGCGGAGGCCGCGCCGTCATCGCACCCGGCGGCGGTCCGTTCGCCAACGTCGTACGTACGGCGCAGGCGCAAATGGGCTTTGACGACCTCGCTGCGCATCGCATGGCGCTGCTTGCGATGGAGCAATATGGCTGCGCGATCAAAAGCCTGCATCCGGCCCTGTCGCTCGCGGATTCGTTCGATTCGATCCGCCGCTGCCTCGCAGATGATCGCGTCCCGGTTTGGCTGCCGACGCGGACGGCTTTGGATGCGGCCGAAATTGCGCAGTCATGGGACGTGACCTCCGACAGTCTTGCGGCATGGCTCGCGGGCAAAATCGACGCCGAGCGGCTGCTGCTCATCAAGCACATCGAGCCAGCCCGTGGCGCGATGTCTGTCGCGGATCTCGCGGCACGCGATATCGTTGACAAGGCCTTCGCGAATATTCTCGCTGCAAGCGGCGTTCCGGCATTCATTCTTGGCCGCAAAGATCACGCGGCGATCGGCCGCCTGCTGAACGGCGAGCCAATGGGCATCCGGATAATCGCGCAATAGCAAGATCGCCTGACGCGGATTTCGACTACGTCGGGCCATGACTCTGGCGAAGCGGTCCAATATGAGCGCGACGCGCGGAAGTCGCCGGGGGAAAAGGCGCCGCGAAAGCACACGGTCTCGCGCTGGCGGGGTCGAGGACCGGCGTTGCAAGCCGGCAATGTTTCGAGCGCGACAATTGCCGCTTCGCGGCTCGGTCAGTAATAACGGTCCCGACCTCCTGGGGAGATGGGGGGCGGGGACGGAGATCGGGACCGCGCTCTTTTAGGACAGAGCACCTTACCTTACCACAATCTGCGCGGCTCGCACTTCACAGTTGCGCTATCTCTCGGGCAAAAGGGCCATTATTGGCCACCTTGCGGTTTTCCAACAGGATTTGGGCGCCATTCCGTTGCCGACGCTTCAACCGGCACAGCCACAGAACGCGTGAGCCTTGGATGCCAGGGGCCAAGTTTACCAATGTCACGGCGGCAATGTCACCAAGTCGCGAATCCTGCCGCTGAGGGGCGTCGCCGCAAACGCGCCGTCCTGCGGATGCAGACGCGCATGTACGGGCCGCAGCGGCCGCATGGTTGGCTGAACGCGGTAGTCGACGCGGGTATTGGGCGCAAGGACCAAGCGGTAGCGCATGAGGATGGCGGCGAGCGCGATCTTGACCGCCGTCGAGCCAAACCAGTAGCCGGGACAGCTATGCGGGCCGGCGCTGAACACGGGAAATTCGAACGCGCTCGGGGCAATCGTGAACCAGCGTTCCGGTCGAAACACATCGCCGTCGGGATACGGATGGGGCATCCGGTTGGTGAGGAACGTGTTGAGAATGACGCGCGCGCCCTTCGGCACGGGGTATTCGAAAATTTTCGTATCGCGTTGAGCGACGCGCATCTGAAAAGGAACCGGCGGAAGAATGCGCATGGACTCTCGCACCACCGCGTCCAGGTAAGAAAGTTCGCCCGCGTCACTTAGCGATGGCGAGGTGCGTCCCATCTTGCTGCGCAGCTCGTCGAGCAGCCGCGCGGCGATGTGCGGATGTTGAGCGAGGAGAAGCAAGGTCCAGGTCAATGCGCTTTGGCCGGCTTCGAACGCCGCAGCGAACAGGGACGGTATCTGTCCCGCAAGGACGGCATCGCTGGGTGGATTTCCATCGGCGTCGGAACTGTTCACGATGATCGAAACGAGATCCCGATCGCAGACCTTTCCGCACCTGGTCCGCGCCCATTCGAGGAGACGGCGTTCGACCAGCGCGGAGTCGCGCACAATCCGTCCATAGGACGTGAATGGAAGGTTGATCCGAAGCGCGAATGCGCTTCCTCCCCATTTGCCTTCCATCAATCGGCTGACCGCGTCCGCGATAAAATAGCCGTCTTCGCTGCTTCCGCCGAACAAGAGTTCGACCGCGATGTTGCGCATCACGCGACGGGGGAATTCCCAGATGTCGATTGTCTCGCCGGCCGGCCATAACGCGACCTCCGCTTCGGCAAGCTGAGCCATTTTTTCCGCCATTGCATGGACGCTGGTTCTGCGCAGCGGCGGCGCCACGAGTTTGCGGTAGTGCGCGTGCTGTTGGCCGGTGGTGCGGGTGAGTCCCTGGGCGAGACGTCTCGCAGCCGAGTTTTTTGGGCCCCCGGGCAACAGGCTGACGCCCCGCCATGTCTCTGGGTCGGACAACAGCTCGCGATTGAATGCCGCGCCGGCCGTCAGCACCAGGGGAACATTCACCAGCACCGCGCGGGGGCGTTTGACGACCGGCAAAGCTTCGGCCAGCACGACAAACGGACCGAAGGCAGCGAAGGCCCGACGTGTGGCCATCAGCGGATCGAGTGCGAACCGCAAGGCCCAACGCCACGCGGCGGGACCAGTCACGCGGACGGGCGCAGGCATGCGTGGTCATCCATTGGAGCGGGTTCCCGATAAGCTGATCCCGTGAAACCGAGCGAGTGCGCCCTCCACAGGCCAAGTTGAGCGCGCACCGGCGGCGTTGTAAAACATTGCCAAGTGCAGGGGCGACCCCTCATAGGCGCCAGGTTAAGCGCCCCGCTTGCGCATCCGATCATGGATTTACCCGAGTCGGGAACCATAGACGAACAACTCGGCAACAGCCGACGTGCGATAGCGCTCCTCACCGGATTGGTTGAGCTGTTCATGCAGCAGCGCGGACGGGGCGGCCACAGGGCTCGATCCGGCATCATCGTTACGTCGGCATGCAGCGCCTCGCTACAAAGCGATGGCTGAACAATCCGGCGGCCTCCTCATGCAACTCCCATTGGCCCTGGGCCGGCCACAAGGCGGAAAGCTCCTTGCCGCGGAAGCCGGCGCGTGCGCTCACAACGGCTTCGTGAACGCCCACGTCGCTGAATCCGACTGCCCACAATAAGCGGCTGGCGCGGACGACGAACCTGGCGCGCCGCGGCTCGCAGGCCACCACCAGCCGCGCGAGCTGCGCCGCGCTCGCGAGGAGGCGAACCAATTGCTCGTCGACAAAATGGTGCAGGAACAGGTTCGCGGTGACAACGTCCGCGCTGGCAGGCGGCGCATTTGCCAGAAAGTCGAAAACATCCGTCGCGCTCGTTTCGACGCGCCATTGCAGAGCCGCAAAGGCGTCGCGGGTCGCGCGACTGACAATGTCTTGCTTGTCCTGCAGAACGACGGTGACGCGAGGCCAGTGCGAGGCCAGCCGGCGCGCCACGCGCAACATAAATTGGCCGTCGCCGGACCCCAGATCGACGATCTTACGCGGCTTGAGACCGGCGCTGTGCTCCATCAGTGCCGACGCCACGATGCTGGCGTTCATCATCAGCGTGTTGGCGCGCTTCACGTCGCGCCGCGCCCGCAGGGCGCGCGGATCATCCGCAGGCAACTGATCGAGAAACTCGGGTTCGACGCGGCGCGGAAAACTCATGGCTCTTTTAAATTTCGAGTGGGGCAGGACGTGAAAAGCGGCCAACCCGCGATCACTCGCGGCCTCGATCGCTTGGATGCTCTTTGTCGCGGGCGGCGGCAGCCGGTCAAGGGTCTCGACCGCTTAAGCGGCGATTGGCGCGCGATCAAACGCGCGCCAATCGCCCTTGACCG
>JAJPKK010000128.1 GCA_021323775.1 Hyphomicrobiales bacterium | reverse complement strand
GGGTTGAGAAGGGGCTCAGGGCCATATTAAAGTGAAAATCGTCGCCACAACATCCCCCAGGGTCAGCAGCATTGCGACCCACACGAAGGCGGAAACGAAATTGGCGGTCTGAAAGCGCCAATACGGCATCAGAAAGACGCCGGCCACCAGAGGCACCGTCGCCCGCAGCGGGCCGGAGAAGCGGCCGATGAAGATCGCCAGCGGGCCCCATTTGGCGACGAAACGTTCACCCCGTGGAATCAGCTCCGGGTTCTTCGACAGCGGCCACACGTGGGCCACAGCGGGCCCGAGCTTGATGCCTACCCAGTAGGACAGCCAGTCGCCGAGCGCCGCTCCGACCGCCCCAGCGATCCAGATCGGCCAGAAATCGATGCCGCTTTTTCCGATCAGCGTGCCGAGCGCAACAAGGACCGCCCAGGCCGGAAGCACGAGGGAGATGAACGCAAGCGACTCCCCGAACGCCAAGGCGCCGACAATCGGCGCCGCCCACGCCTCGTGGGCGCGCACGAATTCGACGACCTGCTGGGTGAGAACGTGGGCCTGGCTTTCGAGCGACATGGGACCTGCAGGAGATGGGAAATGCTCGCGTAGCCCTCTTCTCAGGGGGCCGCGCAACAGTGCAGCCTCTTCGCGAGGAGGCCTTTAGGAAATCGCGGGCCTCATCTGAGTTGAGCCGTCACAGAGCGCGTCTCGATGGGATGGCAACGAATAAGGAACTCATAGCCGCTTACCCGATCGCCGCCCCTCGCGCCAGTCGCCTGTGCGGCGCTGTGCGGCGATCCTCTCATGGTCTTGTTCGCGGCCGGGCCGTATCATATTGGAACCTCGTGATTCGCACGCCAAAGACGCCTCGCTTGAAGCATCATAATAACGCATTAAGTTATTGATTGGTAACTATTTTGCGGTTTACATGAGGTGCGCAGTCCACAAATCGCAACGGAACCGTATGGCCAAGACCGCAAAGAAACAGTCCTCCACGCCTGCCGACCTATTCGCCGATATGCCGCGGCGGGAGGCGCTGCGGCGCGAGGCCGCAAAAGGCCGGTCCCGCAATGGCGACGACTACACCGCCCACGACATCGAGGTGCTGGAGGGGCTGGAGCCGGTGCGGCGGCGGCCCGGCATGTATATTGGCGGCACCGACGAGAAGGCGCTGCATCATCTCTTCGCCGAAGTCATCGACAACGCCATGGACGAGGCGCTGGCCGGGCATGCAAGCTTCATCGAGGTCGAGGCGACGGCCGACGGCTTTCTGACCGTCACCGACAACGGGCGCGGCATTCCGGTCGATCCGCATCCGAAATTCCCAAACAAATCGGCGCTCGAAGTCATCATGTGTACGCTCCATGCGGGCGGCAAGTTCGGCTCCAAGGTCTACGAGACCTCCGGCGGCCTGCATGGCGTCGGCGTCTCCGTGGTCAACGCCCTGTCGGAGCGCCTCGAAGTCGAGGTCGCGCGCGGCGGCCAGCTCTACCGGCAGGTCTACCAGCGCGGCAAGCCGAAGAACGGGCTCGAACAGCTTGGCCGCGTCCCAAACCGGCGCGGCACCAAAGTGCGCTTCAAGCCTGACCCCGAGATCTTCGGCGCCAAGGCGAAATTCAATCCGCTGCGTCTGTTCAAGATGGCGCGCGCCAAGGCGTATCTGTTCGGCGGCGTCGAAATCCGCTGGCATTACGACCAGGAACTCCTGCACGGCATAACCGATGTGCCGGAAAATGAGACTTTCCACTTCCCGGGCGGCCTCAAGGACTACCTCGCTGTGACGCTTGCGGGACAGACCCTGGTCCATCCCGAAATCTTCACCGGCAAATCCGGCCGGCCTGGCGCCAACGGCTCGGTCGAATGGGCGGTGGCGTGGACGGCGGATGCGGACGGCTTCCTGTCGTCCTACTGCAACACCATCCCGACCGCCGACGGCGGCACCCATGAGACCGGGCTGCGCGCCGCGTTGTCGCGCGCCCTCAAGGACCATGCCGAGCGCGTCAACCAGGGCAAGCGCGCCGCGCTGGTGACGAGCGAAGACATCATGGCCTGCGCCGCCGCGATGCTGTCGGTGTTCATCCGCGAGCCGGAGTTCCAGGGCCAGACCAAGGATCGGCTCGCGACTGCGGAAGCCACCCGCATCGTCGAAAGCGCAGTCAAGGACCAGTTTGACCACTGGCTTGCCGGCAACCCGGCGCAGGCCAACCGGCTCCTCGACTTCGTGGTGGAGCGCGCGGAGGAACGCATCCGCCGCCGGCAAGAGAAGGAGATCGCGCGCAAAAGCGCGGTGCGCAAGCTGCGGCTGCCCGGCAAGCTCGCCGACTGCACCAACACCGCCGCCGAGGGTTCGGAAATCTTCATCGTCGAGGGCGACAGCGCCGGCGGCTCCGCCAAGCAGGCGCGCGACCGCGCGAGCCAGGCGGTGCTGCCGCTGCGCGGAAAAATTCTCAACGTGGCGAGCGCCGGCAAGGACAAGCTCGCCCAGAACCAGCAGCTCGCCGATCTCGTGCAGGCGCTCGGATGCGGCACCGGCGCCCATTACCGCGACGAGGACCTGCGCTACGGCAAGGTCATCGTGATGACGGACGCCGATGTCGACGGCGCCCATATCGCGTCGCTGCTCATCACGTTCTTCTACCGGCAGATGCCGCAGCTCATCGACCACGGCCATCTCTATCTAGCGGTGCCGCCGCTCTACCGGCTCGCCCACGGCGGCAAGGTGTTCTACGCGCGCAACGACGCGCACAAGGACGAGATCATGCGGCGCGAATTCCGCGCCAACGCCAATGTCGAGATCGGCCGCTTCAAGGGCCTCGGCGAGATGATGCCCGCGCAGCTCAAGGAAACCACCATGGACCCGAGGAAGCGCACCTTGCTCAAGGTGATGCTCATCGCCGACGACCGCGCCGACACCGCAAAGGCCGTGGATCGCCTGATGGGCGCCAAGGCGGAGGCGCGATTCGAGTTCATCCAGGAGCGCGCGGAATTTGCGAGCGACGAGATGCTGGATGTGTGAGGGGGCTGAGTGTGATTGGCTGCAAGTGCTGCAACGGCGCGCGTAGCCTCGTAGCGCGCAGGGAGCGAAGCGCGATGTGGGATGACGTCGCAAGTGGGGCGCCTGCCCCGCGTTTCGCTGAGTTTACCATCCCGCAAAAAGCCCCGCCGCT
This sequence comes from Hyphomicrobiales bacterium, assembly GCA_021323775.1. Classification (GTDB taxonomy): domain Bacteria; phylum Pseudomonadota; class Alphaproteobacteria; order Rhizobiales; family Xanthobacteraceae; genus JAJPKK01. Next base: position 31,884 of record JAJPKK010000128.1, on the reverse strand, counting down.
TCGCCGCCAGACTGCGTCTCGATCTACGGCCTCCCCATGATATGCAGGTGGGCGGAGCGGGTTCCCGCCCACATAATATACGCCCCCGTATCGCTGTAGGTGACTGGCAACCCCGTTGTCTTGGGATCGAATGGCATCATGATCATCCAATGCGGACCGACTGCGAGGGGAGTGCTGGTCTTGTCGTCGGGATCGGATATGCTGCGCTGCGTCGCGCCCGCAAGCATGTAAGTGATGCGGGGCTTCGAGTTCGTCGTGTAACACGAGGCGGGTTGGGCGACGAATTGGGGCTTGCCGGGCTGGCAGATGAAGTCGTTGTTGCCTTCGCGTAGAACAATCCTGTTGCCTTGCGCATCGAAACCCATAATGCGAGCCTGGTCGGTAATTTCCTTTGGCCCGGCGGCGATCGCACGCGCCATTTGAATTTCTGGCGATTCGACCTGCACAGGGCCGCCCTCGTCCGGCAGGTCAACGGCCGCATGTTCCATTGGCGTGCCGGCCGGTTGCCCCATGATGTGCAGGTGGGCATATGGCGTGCCGGCCAACATGATGTACGCGCCAGTGTCTTTGCGCGCGGCCGGCAGCCCTGTCGTCTTTGGATCGAACGGCCACATGATCATCCAATGCGGACCGACCATAATGGGCCGGGTGGTGCTGTCGGACGGAGCGGACACGCCAGGCTGCACGGCGCCCGCGAGCATGTACACGATGCCGGGCTCAGCGTTCGTCGGCTTGGCTTTGTGCGCAGCCAGATCCGCACTCCACTGTCGCGCCGCCTCGTTCGCACACGATGCGGGACGGCCAAGGACGGGGTTCCCAGGTTGGCACGTGAAGCCGTTGCTGCCTTCGCGCAGAACCGTTCTCTTGCCTTGCGCATCGGCGCCGACGATCCGGGCGGAGTCGGTAACGTTCCGTGGCCCCGCAGCTATCGCCCGCGCCAGCTGGACTTCTGCCGGCTCGACCGCAGCACCGCCGCTGTCATCTATGTCCAAATGCCTGTGATCGTCCGTCTGCGGCGTCTGCGCTCCGACTGAACCTCGCTGGCACAACATGAGACCGGCCAAAAGGACGATGACCAGGCTATTCCGTCGGAAGAATTTCATAAGTGTCCCTCCCTGAGGCTGTGGCAACTACAGTCAGAGCCGCCTCGTTTGGACGACGAGCCTGCGTCATTGTAGTCCATATCCGCCGCAGGGCGCAGTGCTGTGCAGGCCGAAAACAAGGTGCTCATGACACCCCTGCAAAATTCGCCGGCGTCCCGTCGCGGCCGCCGGCCCGGGGCCGCGCAACGCGGGGCATCGGCTGGCGCGGGCAAGGCGGCGGGTTCCGCCGGGGCTCGACCCTGGCTACGAAACTATGAGCCGAGGCTATAGCTTGAGCAGCCCCCACAATGTGACCAAATCCTCAAACGCCACCGCCTTGGTGACGAAGGCCCAATAGAAAATTGCAAAAACGATCGCCGACACCGCGGTCGTCCACAGCACCTTGGTTTTAAGCGCCGGGACCCGCGGTGCGCCGGGATCGGTGCCGAGCACCACATCGGCGTGCTCTTCCTGGGAACGGACTCCCCACGGCAGCACCGTGAAGAACACCAGCCACCAGACGATGAAGTAGATCGCCAGCATCGTGTACCAAGGCACCGCTTACCTCATGCTTGTTCGAGTTCGATCAGCGTGCCAAGAAAATCCTTGGGATGCAGGAACAGCACCGGCTTGCCATGCGCGCCCGTTTTCGGCTCGCCATCGCCCAGCACGCGGGCGCCTTCAGCCTTGAGGCGGTCGCGCGCCGCAATGATGTCGTCGACTTCGTAGCAGACATGGTGGATGCCGCCGTCCGGGTTGCGGTCCAGGAATTTCGCGATCGGAGACGCGGCGCCGAGCGGCTCCAGCAGCTCAATTTTCGTGTTCGGCAAGGTTATGAAAACGGTGGTGACGCCGTGTTCGTCTTGCGGAACTGCGGCGGACACCTTGGCGCCCAGGGTCTCGCGGTAGACCTTGGCGGCCGCCGCAATATCGCGCACCGCGATCGCCACGTGATTGAGCCTGCCGATCATGCCTGAGCCTCATAGGGAGCCCGCGCCAATAAGATCGAATCGGCTCCTGGCGTCTGCCCGTCCCCGGACTCGATCCGGGATTATCGCGCAGATCGTGTCCGACACCCCTTCCTCCCCACATGCGGAGGACCGGCAGAGAAGCAAGACGCGAGTTGCCGGACTGGGGCCGACCGTGACTCCTGGCAGTAACTGGTCCGCGATCCGCTCGCATCATATCGTCAAAACATGGACGATGCACAACGGCTTCTTGCCCCAATGCACCGCGACCGCAGCGCGCACGCCCTGCTTGACCGCTTCGGCGACCGAATCCGGATCGCGCCGCCGCACGCGCGGCAAGCTTTCGATCGTTTCGACCGCTGCTTCGCGGACGACGTCATCGAAATGACGGCCATCCATTGTCAGCTCAGGGATCCCGATCGAGTCGATCGCCGGCTCTCCGGCGAGCGCGCCTTTGCCGTCGAGCGCCAGCGCGATCGACACGACGCCGGCAAGGCCCAGCCGGCGGCGGTCCGGAACCGTGCGCTGTTCGGCGTCCACGATCAGGCGGCCGTCGCGGTAAAGCCGGCCTTGCGGTAATTCGTCTACGATGCCTGCGGGCCCCGGCGCGATCCTGACCACGTCGCCGTTGCCGCACATCAATGTCTGCGGCACGCCGATCTTGCGGGCGAGCGCGGCGTGCTCGGCAAGATGCAACGCCTCGCCATGCACCGGCACCACAAGGCGCGGTTTCACCCAGCCATAGAGATCTTCAAGTTCGGCCCGGCGCGGATGGCCGGAGACGTGAACCAGGTGGGTGCGATCGGTGATCACCTCGATGCCCTGGCGGATCAGGCCGTTGATCACGCGGCCGACCGCTTTTTCGTTGCCCGGAATGGTGCGTGAGGAAAAGATCACCCGGTCATCCTTGCCGAGCGTCACGTCGGGGTGCTCGTCAAGCGCAATGCGGGCGAGCGCGGCGCGAGGCTCGCCCTGACTGCCGGTGCAGAGCGCAACCACCTTGTCGGGCGGCAGATAGCCGTAAATGTCGGTGCCGCGAAATTCCTGGACGCCGTCAAGGTAGCCGGTCTCGCGGGCGACCTGGACGATGCGTTCCATGGCGCGTCCGACCAGCACGACCTCGCGGTCGCAGGCGCGCGCCGCATCCGCAACCGCGCGGATGCGCGCCACATGAGACGCAAATGTCGTGACCGCAACGCGCCTGGGCGCGCTACGGATCAGTTCATGAAGCGAATTGGCGACGTCGCGTTCAGAGGCCGACCGCCCTTCCCGCACGGCGTTCGTGGAATCCCCGATCACGGCAAGGCAGCCGGCGTTGCCGAGGTCGCGTAGCTTCGCCTCGTCCGTCGGCGGGCCGATCGGAGGCGTCGGATCAAGCTTCCAGTCGCCGGTATGCAGCACTGTGCCGAGCCTGGTGCGGATGATCAGAGCGTTCGATTCAGGAATCGAATGGGCGACGGAAACGAATTCGATATCGAACGGCGGCAGTTTGACCCGGCCGCCGGGCGGGATGACAGTGACGGGAATTTCGGGCGCGCCCGGCTCTGAGAGTCGTTTGGCCTCCAGAAGCGCGGCCGTAAAGGGGGTCGCATAGAGCGGCACCTTGAGGCGCGGCCACAGATCGATCAGCGCGCCGTAGTGGTCTTCGTGCGCATGGGTGAGCACCAGCCCCACCAGATTGCGGCGTTCCTCCACGAGAAAGCGGATGTCCGGCATGATCACCTCGATGCCGGGCAATTCGTCGCCAGCGAAGGCGACGCCGAGATCGACTGCAAGCCAAGCCTTATTGCGCTGCGAGCCGAAGCCATAAACCGACAAGTTCATGCCGATCTCACCGACCCCGCCAAGCGGTGCAAAGACCAGTTCTTCCGCCGGAGATGTCATTTCAAGTCATGAATCCGATCTGCCCCCGCGGGGCGGGTAAGCGCTACTAGACTGCCTACCGGGCCGCCCGCCCTCACGCGGCCTGACCAAAAGGAAACACGTCGCCGGCGGCAACCGCTTCAACTTCGCCTTTCGCGGTGCGCAGCACCAGCCGGCCCGCATCGTCGATCGTCTCGAAGCATCCGGTCGTCTCGCGCTCGGCAAGCCTTACCCGGATCGGCTTCCCTACCCCCAAGGCGCGGGAAAGCCAGGCAGCACGGACAGCCGCGAAGCCGGCGCCGCGGTCCCACAAAGTGAGGCGCGCCTGCATGGCCTCCGCCAGATGACCGAACAACGTGGCGGCGTCCACGTCGGCGCCCTCGGCGGCGAAATCGGTTGCCGGCATCTCGGTCGCGTCCGGATGATGGCGGCAATTCACTCCTATCCCGATTGCGACTGCAACCGGGTTGCCCTCGCCTTCGATCAGGATCCCTGAGATTTTTCGCCCCCCGCACAACAGGTCGTTCGGCCACTTGAGGGCTAATCGCGGCGCGAGCGCGGGCGCGGCGGCAACGGCCGCATCGTGCAGCGCAAGGGCAGCCGCGAATCCCAGTTGCGGCGCCGCTCTTGCCGGCCCCGGATCCGTCAGCATCAGCGTCGCATAGAGATTGCCCGCGGGCGATATCCATGCCCGGCCGCGCCGGCCGCGCCCCGTGCTCTGCTCCTTTGCGACAATCCACAATGGACCGCGCTCTCCCGCTTTCGCGAGCCGAAGCGCTTGCGCATTGGTGGAGTCCACCACGTCGAGGAGGATGCGTGGCGCCGCCGCAGTCTTGGGATTCGATGTCATCAATGGAGCACGTTCCGACGGAATTGACGCAGCAGTCCCTTTACCTCTCCCGCTTGCGGGGAGAGGCCGGAATTTGCGCGCTTGTCGCGCAAATTCCGGATGAGGGGGCCTCTCCACCAGTGTGAATCTCGCATCGGAGTCTGTGGAAACGCCTTCTCACCCCGACCCTCTCCGTAGCCCGTCGAAGATGGGCGTCAACGCCCTGACGGCAAGCGGGGAGAGGGAGTAACCGATTCGCGGCATGCGCTCTCACTAAAACAGCGATTTCGCCGCAACCGCCGCCGCCTCGACAAGCGGTCCCGGATAGGCGAAGAACAAGATCACGAACAACCCTGTCACCGCCACGATTGAGCGCAGGGCGTTTCCCATCGGGTCGAATGCCGGCGCCGGCTCGTCGAAATACATGATCTTCACGATCAGCAGGTAGTAGTAGGCGCCCACGACGCTGGCGAGCACGCCAAGCACCGCGAGCGTGAACAGCCCGGCCTTGACGGCCGCAAGGAAGACGTAGAATTTTGCAAAAAATCCGGCCAGCGGCGGGATGCCGGCGAGCGAAAACAACAGCATGGAGAGAACGAAGGCCTGAGCCGGATTGGTGCGTGCGAGGCCTGAAAGATCGGTGATTTCCTCAAAGGGCTTATCGTTTCGCCGCATCGAAACGATGCACGCGAAGGTTCCGAGCGTCATCGCCACATAAATCGCCATATAGACGAGCACGCCCTGGACGCCCTCGCCGGTCGCCGCCGCAAGCCCTATCAGGGCATACCCCATGTGGCCGATCGACGAATAGGCCATCAGCCGTTTGATGTTGCGCTGGCCGATCGCCGCGAACGCGCCGAGCGCCATCGACGCGATCGCGACGAATATGATGATCTGCTGCCATTGCGCCGCGATGGCCGGAAAGGCGCTGAATGACACCCGCACGAATGCCGCAATCGCCGCCACTTTCGGGGCAGAGGCAAAGAAGGCCGTGATCGGCGTCGGCGCCCCCTGATAGACATCGGGCGTCCACATGTGAAACGGCACCGCCGAGACCTTGAAACACAGCCCGGCGAACAGAAGAACCAGTCCGATGATCAACCCGATGCCGCCATTCGCCGCCTCCTGGGCGATGCCGGCGAATTTCACCGTGCCGGTGAATCCGTAGATCAATGACGCGCCGTAAAGCAGCATGCCGGACGACAGCGCTCCGAGCACGAAATACTTGAGCCCCGCTTCGGTCGACTGCACGTTGTCGCGATCGAACGCAGCGACCACGTAGAGAGAGAGGCTCATCAGCTCAAAGCCAAGATAGAGGGCAATCAGGTCGCCGGCCGAAATGAGCACGAACATGCCGGCGGTGGCGAGCAGGATGAGAACCGAGTACTCGAATTTGCGCCGGTCGGGATCAGCGAGGAAATCGCCCGACATCCACAGGGTTCCGATCGAGCCTAATACCGCAAGAATTTTCAAGAACTTCGCAAATCCGTCGACCACGAAGCTGCCGTTGAAAAGCGCCACGCGCTCGTCCGGCATCGCTGCGATCGCAAGACCGGCAACAACCAGAAGCGCGATCGCATAGCTCAGCATCGGGGAGGTCGCGCGTTCGCCTCCGAAGGCTCCGATCATCAGCAGCACCATAGCGCCGCCTGCAAGAATCAATTCGGGAAGCGCCGGATAAAGCGCGGAGGCTTCGTTCATCGTGCAATACGCCTCATTTGGCAAGCTCAGCGGTTTTCGCGGCGCCCAGCGCCTGATGGTAATTCTCGACCAATGCTGAGACCGCAGCCTGCGAAACGTCGATCACCGGCTTGGGATAGACGCCGAACAGGATCGTGAGGATGACGAGCGGCGCGAACGCCGCCATCTCGCGTCCGTCCAGATCGAGGATGCGGGCAAGCGAAGGCTTTTCGAGTTTCCCGAAGATGACCTTGCGATAGAGCCACAATGCATAGGCGGCGGACAGAATGACGCCCACCGTCGCCAGCGTTGCGACCGGCGTGTTGACCCGGAACGTGCCGATCAGGGTGAGAAATTCGCCCACGAAGCCGGTGGTGCCGGGGAGCCCCACATTCGCCAGCGTAAACACCATGAATGCCGCCGCGTAGAGCGGCATCCGATCGACGAGGCCGCCATAGGCCGCGATCTCCCGCGTGTGCATGCGATCATACACCACACCGACACACAGGAACAGCGCGCCCGATATGATGCCGTGGGACACCATCTGGAAGATGCCGCCGCCGACGCCCTGGATGGTGCCGGCGAAAATTCCCATGGTGACGAATCCCATATGGGCCACCGAGGAATAGGCGATCAGCTTCTTCATGTCCTCCTGCACCAGCGCAACCAGCGCGGTGTAGATGATCGCCACCACCGACAGCGTGAAAATCAGCGGGGCGAATTGCTCGGACGCCAGCGGAAACATCGGCAGCGAGAAGCGCAGGAAGCCGTAGCCGCCCATCTTCAAGAGGATGGCGGCGAGGATGACGGAGCCCGCGGTCGGCGCCTCCACATGCGCATCGGGGAGCCAGGTGTGGACGGGCCACATCGGCAATTTCACGGCGAACGAGGCCAGGAAGGCGAACCACGCCCAGGTCTGCAGCGAACGCGGAAAGGCATGGTGCATGAGGGTCGGAATGTCGGTGGTGCCCGCATCCCAGTAGAGAGCCATGATCGCGAGCAGCATCAGCACCGAGCCGAGCAGGGTATAGAGAAAAAACTTGAAGCTCGCATAGACCCGGCGCGGGCCGCCCCAGACCCCGATAATCAGGAACATCGGGATCAGGCCGCCTTCGAAGAAGAGGTAGAACAAGGTCAGATCGAGCGCCGTAAAGGTGCCGACCATCAAAGTTTCCAGCACCAGAAACGCGATCATGTACTCCTTGACGCGCCGCTGGATCGGCAGCCAGCTCGCGAGGATGCACAGCGGCATCAGCGCCGTCGTGAGAATCACGAACGGCAGGGAGATGCCGTCGACCCCCATGTGATAGCTGATGGCGCCGGCGAGCCAGGGTTTCCTTTCGACGAACTGAAACTCAGGCGAGCTGGGGTCGAAGCGCCATACCAGGATCAGCGAGATCACGAATGTGAGCAGCGTCGTCCACATCGCCACCCAGCGGGCATTGCGGGCGACGGAAGCGTCCTCGCCGCGCATCGCCATGATGAAAAGCGCGCCGAGGAGCGGCAGGAACACGGTGACGGAAAGGATCGGCCAGCTCGCCATGTTTAACGCATTTTCCGATGAGGTTGAGCGGCTGCCGCTTCGCCTCTCCCCACAGGGAGAGCTGAAGAGGGGTGCGGCAATGTGTTTGATTCGACCATAGCGAAATCCGACCTTAACCGCCCCCGCGGCTAAACATGAGCCACGTGAACCACGTCATGAACAGGGCGACGCCGATCAGCATGGCGAAGGCATAGTGATACATGTAGCCGGTCTGCAGGCGCACGACATTGCGCGTCACGTCCAGCACCCGCGCCGAAACGCCGTCCGGGCCGAAGCCGTCGATCAGCCAGCCATCGCCGCCCCTCCAAAACAGCCGGCCGATCCAGAGGGTGGGCCGCACGATGATGAAGTCGTAGAGTTCGTCGAAATACCATTTGTTGAGCAGGAACCGGTAGAGCATCGAGTGCTGCCGGGCGAGTTCGACCGGCAGTTCGGGGCGCCGGATATAGAACAGCCAGGCCACAGCGAATCCGGCGGCCATCAGCAAGGTCGGCAGCAGCGAGATGGCCCAGCTCACGTGCTCCATCTCCTCCAGGATCGTGTTGGAACCGCCAGTCGCGAGCGATTCGCCGAAGAAACCCTCGACGCCGGAGCCGGCGAAGATGCCAACGAACGGAAACCCAGCGAGCACGCAGCCGACGGCCAGCACGAACAGCGGGATCTGCATGGTTGCAGGGGTTTCATGCGCCGCTTCGTAATGCTCCCGATCATGGGGTTCGCCGTGGAAGGTCTTGAAAATGAGCCGCCAGGAATAGAACGCAGTGAGGCCGGCGGCGCCGAGCGTCATCAGATAGGCATACAGCGCCGCCGGATTCGTGCCCGCAAAAGCGGCGTCGATGATCGCGTCCTTGGAAAAGTATCCCGCAAACGGAAACACGCCGGTGAGCGCCAGGGTGCCCACCACCATCGTCCAGTACGTGAAAGGAAGCTTTGTGCGCAGCCCGCCCATATGGCGGATGTCCTGCTCGTGGTGCATCGCGATGATCACGGAGCCCGAGCCTAAGAACAGCAGCGCTTTGAAGAAGGCATGGGTGAAAAGGTGGAACATGCCAACCGAATAGGCCCCGACGCCCATGGCGACGAACATGTAGCCGAGCTGAGAGCATGTCGAATAGGCGACGATGCGCTTTATGTCATTCTGAACCAGCCCGACCGTGGCGGCAAACATCGCAGTGGTGGCGCCGATCACCGTGACGAAGGTCAGCGCGGCGGGAGCGAGTTCGAACAGCGGCGACAACCGGGCCACCATGAAAACGCCCGCCGTCACCATGGTGGCGGCATGGATCAGGGCCGAGACCGGAGTCGGCCCCTCCATTGCGTCCGGCAGCCAGGTGTGCAGCAGGAACTGGGCCGACTTGCCCATGGCGCCCATGAACAACAGGAGGCAGATGAGCGTGAGCGCGTCGACGTTCCAGTTGAAGAACGGGATGGTCTTGCCGGTGAGCGCCGGGGCCTGGTGAAAGACGGTGCCGAAGTCGACCGCCCCGGTCATCATGAACACCGCAAAAATGCCGAGCGCAAAGCCGAAATCGCCGATGCGGTTGACGATGAAGGCCTTGATGGCGGCGGCATTCGCTTCCGGCTTGTGATACCAGAATCCGATCAGGAGATAGCTGGCGAGACCAACGCCCTCCCACCCGAAAAACAGCTGGACCAGATTGTCGGCGGTCACCAGCATCAGCATCGCGAAGGTAAACATCGACAGATAGCCGAAGAAGCGCGGCCGGTAAGGGTCCTCCTCCATGTAGCCCATGGAATAGAGGTGGACGAACGCCGACACGGTGGTGACCACGACGAGCATGACGGCCGTCAACGCATCAATCCGCAGCGCCCAATCGACCTTGAGGTCGCCGGAGAAGATGAACGGCGCCACCACCTCGTGCGCTTCCTGGTGCGAGAAGCCGACCCGCACAAAGGCGATCCAGGACAGCACCATGGAGATGAAAAGCAACGTCGTCGTGATCAGTTCGGCGGTGCGCGAGCCTGCGGCTGCGGGCTCATGGCGCTCCGGCTCCGCATGGGTCTCGCGGATCACGGCGGCTCCGCCGCGAGCCGACGGGGCGCCGTGCGGATGCTCGGGCGTCGGTCCGCCGATGTGCTCTTCGCCGCCGGGCGGCGGCGATCCGCCGGGGTGCCGCGCATGGGCGCCGACGAGCGAAATGATCGCGGCAAGCATGGCGCCGAGCAGCGGCAGGAAAACGATCGCCTGATACATGGCGGATTTCAGCCCTTCATCAGATTGATGTCTTCCACCGCGATCGTACCGCGATTGCGGAAGTAGACCACAAGGATTGCGAGCCCGATGGCGGCCTCGGCGGCGGCGACCGTGAGCACGAATAAGGCAAACACTTGTCCCACCAGATCGCCAAGATGAGCCGAAAATGCGATGAGATTGATATTCACGGCCAGAAGAATGAGTTCGATCGACATCAGAATGACAATGACGTTCTTACGGTTGAGAAAAATGCCGAAGATGCCGAGGGTGAACAGGATCGCCGCCACGACAAGGTAATGGTTCAGTCCGATCGTCATCGTTAAATCCCCTGCCCGGGCTTCACCCGGCGGATCTTGATCGCAGTCGCCTTTGTGCGGGCGACCTGATCGGCAATATTCTGACGTTTGACGTGCGGCTTGTGCCGCAACGTCAGCACGATGGCGCCGATCATCGCGACCAGCAGCACCACGCCCGCCGCCTGGAAGTAGTACGCATAGCGGGTGTACAGCACGAGCCCGAGAGCTTCCGTATTGGTCACGTCGGCCAGCGGCGGTATGGGATCCGTGATCGCCTTGGCGGCGCCGGGAGCAAGCGCGCCAGCTCCCACCATGAGCATCGCCACAAGCTCGCCGAAGAACACGACGCCGACCAGGCCGCCGACCGGCAGGTAATTGAGAAAGCCCTGACGCAGCGCTGTGAAGTCGACGTCGAGCATCATGACGACGAACAGAAACAGCACCGCGACCGCACCGACATAGACGATCACCAGGATCATCGCCAGGAACTCGGCGCCCATCAGAACAAAGAGGCCGGCCGCATTGACGAAGGCCAGGATCAGAAACAGAACTGAATGCACCGGGTTGCGCGATGCGATCACCATCACGGCGGACGCCACGCAGATGGAGGCAAACACGTAGAAGAACAGCGCAGCGACGGTCATCTCGTCACCTGTACGGCGCATCGAGCGCGATGTTCTTCGCGATCTCGCGCTCCCACCGGTCGCCGTTGGCGAGCAGGCGCTCCTTGTCGTAATAGAGTTCCTCGCGCGTCTCAGTGGCAAACTCGAAATTCGGGCCCTCCACGATGGCGTCGACCGGGCAGGCCTCCTGGCAGAGGCCGCAATAGATGCATTTCACCATGTCGATGTCGTAGCGCGTGGTGCGCCGGGTGCCGTCGTTGCGGCGCGGTCCGGCTTCGATCGTGATGGCCTGGGCCGGGCAAATCGCCTCGCAGAGCTTACAGGCGATGCAGCGCTCCTCGCCGTTCGGATAGCGGCGCAGCGCGTGCTCGCCGCGGAAGCGCGGCGAAATCGGCCCCTTTTCGAACGGATAGTCGAGCGTCGCCTTGCGCTTGAAGAAATAGCGCATCGACAGCACGATGGCGTCGACGAATTCCTTCAGGAACAGTGATCTGGCCGCCTGGCTCAATCTCATGACTTAAGAACCCTCATTGCGGCGCTGGCGCCCATCCGGTCAATTGCAGGACGCCCGCCACGATCGCCACCATGGCGAGGGAGATCGGCAGGAAGACCTTCCAGCCCAGCCGCATCAACTGGTCATAGCGATAGCGAGGCACGAACGCCTTCACCAGGGCAAACATGAAGAACACCAACAGAACCTTGAGCGTGAACCACACGATGCCCGGCACCCAGGTGAAGGGCGCCACCGCCAGCGGAGGCAGCCATCCGCCCAGGAACAGGATGGTGGTCATCGCGCACATGGTGGCGATCGCGACATACTCGCCGAGCATGAAGAGCATATAAGGGGTCGAACCATATTCGACCATGAAGCCGGCCACGAGCTCGGATTCCGCCTCGACAAGATCGAAGGGCGGCCGGTTGGTTTCCGCCAGCGCCGAGATGAAGAAGATGACAAACATCGGAAACAGCGGGATCCAGTACCAATTGAGCATTGTGAGCCACGGCGCGCCGAGAAGGCGGCCGAGCCCCGACGAGGCCTGGGCTTCGACGATGTCGCCAAGATTGAGCGAGCCCGCGCACAAGAGGACTGTGATCATGACGAACCCGATGGAGACCTCGTACGAGACCATCTGGGCCGCCGAACGCAGCGCCGCCAGGAACGGATATTTCGAATTCGACGCCCAGCCGCCCATGATGATGCCGTAGACGCCAAGCGACGAGATCGCGAAAATATAGAGCACGCCCACATTGATGTCGGAGATCACCCACCCGGCGTCGACGGGAATCACTGCCCAGGCGGCAAGCGCCAGCCCGCAGGATACGAGCGGCGCCAGGAGAAACACGCCCTTGTTGGCGCCGGCCGGGATGATCGGCTCCTTGAGGATGAACTTGAGCAGATCGGCAAAGCTTTGCAGGAGGCCCCAGGGGCCGACCACATTGGGACCCCGCCGGAGCTGCACCGCCGCCCAGATCTTGCGGTCGGCATAAAGCACGTAGGCGATCGCGACGAGCAGCACCACGAGCAGGAGCACGCTCTGTGCGACGATCACGAGGAGCGGCCAGATGTAATCGGTCCAAAGCGAGGCCATTGGCATCCCTATTCAGCCGCCGTTGCGGCCGCCCGCTCGGCGAGCGCCGAGCATTCGGCCATCACGGCAGACGCCCGGGCGATCGGATTGGTCAGATAGAAATCGTCGATCGGAGACCGGAACGGCGCTTTTTCCATCGCGCCGCCGCGCATGGCAACCTTGCGAACGTCGTCCGGGTTTCCGGGCATGATCGCGCCGATGCGCGCAAGATGCGGAAACGCCTTGAACAAGGCGGCCCGCAACTGCGCCAGCGAATCATAGGGAAGCTTCGCTCCGATCGCCTCCGACAGCGCCCGCAGGATAGCCCAGTCCTCGCGCGCGTTGCCCGGCGGAAATGCCGCGCGGTCGCCCATCTGCACCCGGCCCTCGGTATTGACGTAGATGCCGGATTTCTCCGTGTAGGCGGCGCCCGGCAGGATGACATCGGCGCGCTGCGCGCCGCGGTCGCCGTGGGTGCCGATATAGATGACAAAGGCCCGCGATTCCACCTCGATCTCATCGGCGCCGAGCAGGAACAGCACGTCGACGCCGCCCGACGCCATCGCGGCTGCGGTCAATCCGCTGTCGCCCGGCACGAACCCGATATCGAGCCCGCCGACCCGCGCCGCGGCGGTGTGGAGCACCGAAAAGCCGTTCCAGCCATCGGTGAGCGCCCCGGTCGAGACGGCGGCCCTGGCGACGGCCGAAAGCACCGCGGCGCCGTCCGGGCGCGCCAAGGCGCCCTGCCCGACCAGCCAGATCTGGCGGCTGAGGCGGGCCGGCGGGTGCTCGGCGAACCTCGCGAGCGTTTCGGGCCCCGCGCCCAAATAGGCGTAATCATAGGTGAGGTCGGCGCGCTCGCCGATGACCCCGATCTTCAAGGCGCCGGTGCGCCAACGCTTGCGGATGCGCGCATTGAGCACCGGCGCCTCCTTGCGCGGATTGGAGCCGATGATCATCAGCCCGTCGGCCTCATCAATGCCCGGGATCGTCGCATTGAACAGATAGCTGGAACGGCCCCATCTGGGGTCAAGCGCCGTGCCGTCCTGCCGGCAGTCGAAATTGGTCGAGCCCAGCCGCACCAGCAGGTCCTTGAGGGCGAACATCTCCTCGACGGCGGCAAGATCGCCCGCGATCGCGCCGATCCGCTCGCGCCGGGTCGCCCGCAGCTTGGCGGCGATGGCGTGAAACGCCTCGCTCCAGGTTGCCGGCCGCAGTCGCCCGCCCTGGCGCACATATGGCTCGTCGAGGCGCTGCACCCGCAGACCATCGATCTGATGCCGGGTCTTGTCGGAAATCCACTCCTCGTTCACGTCTTCGTTGATGCGCGGCAGGACGCGCATCACTTCGCGGCCTCGGGTATCGACGCGGATGGCGCAGCCGACCGCATCGGTGACGTCAATTGATTCGGTGTTGGTCAGCTCCCACGGACGCGCCGCGAACGCATAGGGCTTCGAGGTGAGCGCCCCGACCGGGCACAGGTCTACCACGTTGCCCTGCAGCTCCGACACCATCGCCTGCTCGAGATAGGTCGTAATCTCCATGTCTTCGCCGCGGCCGATGGCGCCCAGCTCCGGCACTCCCGCGACCTCCGTGGCGAAGCGGACGCAGCGGGTGCACTGGATGCAGCGGTTCATCGAGGTCTTCACCAGAGCGCCCAGATACTTGTCTTCGACCGCGCGCTTGTTCTCCTTGAAGCGGGAGGAATCGACGCCGTAGGCCATGGCCTGGTCCTGCAGGTCGCACTCGCCGCCCTGGTCGCAGATCGGGCAATCGAGCGGGTGATTGATGAGCAGGAACTCCATTACTCCTTCGCGCGCCTTGCGGACCATCGGCGTCCTGGTCTTGACCTCCGGAGGTTCGCCTTTCGGCCCGGGACGGCAGTCGCGCACCGCCCACGCGCAGCTCGCGACCGGTTTCGGCGAACCCACGAGTTCGACCAGGCACATGCGGCAATTGCCGGCGATCGACAGACGTTCGTGGAAACAGAAGCGCGGAATCTCTGCGCCCGCCGCCTCGCACGCCTGGAGCAGCGTGTACTCAGGCGGAACGTCAACCTCGGCGCCGTCGACGATGATCTTCGTCATTGGTGGGCTCCGTCTTTCCTGGGCCCGCGCATCCGGCCCGCGAAGCGTCCGGCCGCGTAGGTGGCCATCCCGATCCACCATACTGCCGGCTGATAGGCGGGCCCGGAGGCGTGAAACTCTTCGAGCCGCGACTGAAAGAAGCTGCACTCGTCAATAGTGGTGACGAGACAAGGCGCCTTGAGATCAAGCAATCGAAGCGGCCCGGTCCATTGCGCATAAAACAGGAACCACCAGACAAACGCGACCGCCATGATGGCCAAACCGAGATTCGCCAGCCAGTTGGTCTTGCGTGTCGGTCCGGTGGCGGCGGTCGTCATTGATTTCCACATCGCTTATCGAACAGAGTCGTTTTTGCAGATAAATTCCGAGATATAGCGATACTCCTCGGGCTCCGGCCGAACGGCGTCAAATGTCGAAACCAGGGCGTTGACCGTCCTTGATCTGATCTTGTCAATCCTGAAATTTCGCCAACCCGGGAGCTCCGGCGCGCCGCCGTCGGCCGACTTCGAATAGCCCTTCACCTGACGTCCAAAGAGCAGGACGTTTCGCTTCTGAGTATACCCAACCCCGTAGGGCTCCAATTCTCTCGGCTCCGCCGCCGCAGGGTCATAACCGTACTTGAAAGCGATTACCTGCATCTTTCCCACCAAAGCACAGAGCGACGCGGCATCGGCTTTGAGGGCGATGCTCTGTGCGGGCGGAGCTGGCGCCTGAGCTTGCGATCTCGCCGCAAAGGCGACGCATGCGGCGCCCATCATCGCCCAAGCAAGCATTTGTCGCCGCTGCGGTTTTACCCCTTTTGCTCCGCCCCGCATCGACGCTCACTCCGCAGCCGCCCGGACCGGTTCCGGATGCGGGTTCGCCGCGTATTCGTCGATGCGCCGCTCGATTTCGTGGCGGAAGTGACGCAGCAGGCCCTGCACCGGCCAGGCGGCGCCGTCGCCGAACGCGCAGATCGTGTGCCCTTCGATCTGCTGCGTGACGTCCATCAGCATATCGATCTCGCGCTTGTGGGCGCGGCCTTCGGCCATGCGCATGAGCACGCGCCACATCCACCCCATGCCTTCGCGGCAGGGCGTGCACTGGCCGCAGCTCTCATGCTTGTAGAAATACGAGATGCGGGCGATCGCACGCACGATGTCGGTGGACTTGTCCATCACGATCACTGCCGCGGTGCCGAGGGCAGACTTCACCTCGCGGGTGCCGTCGAAATCCATCGGCAACGGCACGCATTGCGAGGCCGGGATCAACGGCATCGAAGAGCCGCCGGGGATCACCGCCAACAGATTGCCCCAGCCGCCGCGCACCCCTCCGGCATGTCTTTCCAGCAGCTCGCGGAGCGGGATCCCCATGGCCTCTTCAACATTGCAGGGATTGTTGACGTGGCCGGAAATGCAGAAAATTTTTGTCCCTGTGTTGTTCGGCCGGCCGATGCTGGCAAACCATGCAGCGCCGCGCCGCATGATGTCGGGGACGACCGCAATCGACTCCACGTTGTTGACCGTGGTTGGACAGCCGTAAAGGCCGACATTGGCCGGGAAAGGCGGCTTGAGCCGCGGCATGCCTTTCTTGCCCTCAAGGCTCTCCAGGAGCGCGGTTTCCTCGCCGCAGATATAGGCGCCGGCCCCATGGTGGTGATCATATCGAAATCCCAACCATGGATGTTGTTCTTGCCGATCAGCCTCGCCTCGTAAGCTTCGTCGACGGCCGCCTGCAGGCGTTCGCGTTCGCGGACGAACTCGCCGCGCACATAGACGTAGCAGGTGTGAGCGGCCATTGCGAAGCTCGCGATCAGGCACCCCTCGATGAGGAGGTGCGGATCGTGCCGCATGATGTCGCGATCCTTGCAGGTGCCGGGCTCGGACTCGTCGGCGTTGACCACAAGATAATGGGGCCGGTCGCCCGCCTGCTTGGGCATGAACGACCACTTGAGCCCGGTCGGGAAGCCGGCGCCGCCGCGGCCGCGCAGCCCCGAGTTCTTGACCTCGTTGATGATGGCGTCGCGGCCCCTCTCGAGGATCGCCTTGGTGCCGTCCCAGGCGCCGCGCGCGCGGGCGCCGGCCAGCCGCCAGTCGCCGCGGCCGTAGAGATTGCGAAAGATGCGATCCTTGTCGTCGAGCATCGGTTACGCCTTGCCGGATGCCCCCTCGCCTACCCTCCCCTCCCCCGCTTGCCGGGGATGGTTAGGGAGGGGGGCGGGGGAGGACGGGAAGGTGGTCAGGGTGGTGTCGCCGCCGAGCGGAGCGGAGAATTGCCGGCCATTCTGCGGACCCGGCCTGGGGCTCTCGCCGCGGGCGATTGCGTCAAGCACTTTCTCAAAGGACTCAGGGGTCAGGTCCTCGTAGGTGTCCTTGCCGATCTGGACCATCGGGGCGTTGACGCAGGCCCCCAGGCACTCGACCTCCTCCCAGGAAAAGTCGCCGTCGGCGGAAACGTGGAAGGGCTCATGGTGAATGCGCCGCTGGCAGACCTTTTTGATCTCCTCGCCGCCGCGGAGCAGACACGGCGTCGTGCCGCACCACTGGACGTGAGCTTTGCGGCCGACCGGCGCGAGCTGGAACATGGTGTAGAAGGTCGCGACTTCGAGCACCCGGATCGGCGCCATGCCCAGCAGCGCGGCGACGTATTCGATCGCCGCGCGCGGCGTCCAGCCGCCGCACTGCTCCTGCGCACGCCACAGGATCGGGATCACGGCCGAGGCCTGCCGGCCCTCCGGATATTTGGTCATCTCTCGCTTCGCCCAGGCGAGATTCTCCGGCGTGAAGGCAAAGCTCGCGGGCTGCTGTTCGGGAGGGGCGAGGCGGCGGACGGACATCAGATTTCCTGGACCCCGAGCAACGCGGCAACCGAAATGGACAGGCCTGGCGGATCAAGCGAAATATGGCCGTCTTTCACGATCCGTGATTCAATCACGCCTCCCTCATTGCGGCGATGGTGCACGACGGCGCGCCTTTCCGAAAGCAAGATGAGGTAATGCCGGATGGTCGCGACCGAGAAGTAGTCCATGAACTTGGTACCGATGTCATCTCGTTCGCTCGACGGAGACACCGCCTCGACCACGATCACCGGCGAGTCAGCGACCAGCGCAGCCGGGTCCAGTTCAGCTCCACACTGAACAATGACGTCTGGAATTCGGACGGTATTCTCATTGATCGCAACTGCCATACCATCAATGAAGACTTCGCAACGCAGCCCTGACGCCCGCACCGCATCGCGCAGCGCAACATAGGCTGCGCCCTTAGTCCGGTTATGTCCCGCCCTATCCCGCGTCATCGCTACGATCTCCCCATCCACCAGCTCGTAGCGGTCATCCGGCTGCCGCTCGGACCACGCGAGGAACTCCTCCACGTTCATCCGGACATCAGGGACGAGGGAAACGTTCATCGGTCCACCTCCCCGAACACGATATCGAGCGAGCCGAGGATGGCCGACACATCCGCCAGCAGGTGGCCGCGGCAGAGAAAATCCATCGCCTGGAGATGGGCGAAGCCCGGCGCGCGGATCTTGCACCGGTAGGGCTTGTTGGTGCCGTCGGCCACGAGATAGACGCCAAACTCCCCCTTCGGGGCTTCGACGGCGGCGTAGACCTCGCCGGCCGGCACATGGAAGCCCTCGGTGTAGAGCTTGAAATGATGGATCAGCGCCTCCATCGAGCGCTTCATCTCGGCGCGCCGCGGCGGCACGATCTTGTGGTCCGCGACGGTCACCGGCCCCTGCCCTTCGGCCGCGCGCAGCTTGCGGATGCACTGGCGCATGATGCGGACCGATTGGCGCATCTCTTCCATGCGGATGCAGTAGCGGTCGTAGCAGTCGCCGTTAAGGCCGACCGGGATATCGAAGTCGAGTTCCGCATAGCATTCATAGGGCTGCGCCTTGCGCAGGTCCCACGCGGCGCCCGAGCCGCGCACCATGACGCCGGAAAAGCCCCAGGCCCAGGCATCGGCGAGCTTGACGACGCCGATATCGACGTTGCGCTGCTTGAAGATGCGATTGTCGGTCAACAGCTCTTCGAGATCGTCGCAAACCTTGAGGAACGGGCCGCAAAACGCCTCGATGTCGTCGATCAGCTTCTCAGGCAAGTCCTGGTGAACGCCGCCGACGCGGAAGAAGGCCGCATGCATGCGGCTGCCCGAGGCGCGTTCGTAAAAGCCCATCAGCTTCTCGCGCTCCTCAAAGCCCCACAATGGCGGCGTGAGCGCGCCCACATCCATGGCCTGCGTGGTGACGTTGAGAAGATGCGACAACAGGCGCCCGATCTCCGCGTAGAGCACGCGAATGAGCTGCGCCCGCTTCGGGATGACGAGGCCCAGCAGTTTTTCGGCGGCGAGGCAGAAGGCGTGCTCCTGGTTCATCGGCGCGACATAGTCGAGCCGGTCGAAATACGGGATCGCCTGCTGATAGGTCTTGTATTCGATGAGCTTTTCGGTGCCGCGATGCAGCAGGCCGATATGCGGGTCAACACGGTCGACCACTTCGCCGTCGAGTTCCAGCACCAGGCGCAGCACGCCGTGCGCCGCCGGATGCTGCGGCCCGAAATTCAGGGTGAAATTGCGGATGGCGGCCTCGGTCATGCGCCGCCCTTCGAGGCGCCATTGCCGGCCTTTTCATCGCCCGGCAGGGGCGGATAGTGCGGGCCCTCCCAGGGCGACAAAAAATCGAAGGTCCGGAACTCCTGCGACAATTGCACCGGGCTGTAGACGACCCGTTTCTGCTCGTCGTCCCAACGCACCTCGACGAAGCCGGTCAGCGGAAAATCCTTTCGCAACGGATGGCCTTCGAAGCCGTAGTCGGTGAGCAGGCGGCGCATGTCCGGATGGCCGGTGAAGACCACGCCGTAAAGATCGTACACCTCGCGCTCGAACCAGTTGGCGCCGGGAAACACGTCAGTAAGCGAAGCGACGGGGGTTGCTTCGTCCACCTCGATCTTGACGCGAACGCGGTGATTCCTGGTCGGCGACAACAGGTGATAGACCACGTCGAAGCGCCGCCCGCGCTGCGGCCAATCAACCGCCGTGACGTCGATGAAGCAGGAAAACGCGCACCGTGGATCGTCGCGCAGAAACGTCGCCACCCTCACGATGTCCGCGGCATTGGCGCTCACCGTCAATTCGCCGTGGGCGGTGACATAGCCGGTGACCGCGCCGGGAAGCGCCCCGGCGATGGCCTGGCCGAGGGATTCCATCGTCTCGTGGGTCATCTCGTCACCGCTCGATGGTCCCGATGCGCCGGATTTTCTTCTGCAGCAGCAGCACGCCATACAGAAGCGCCTCGGCCGTCGGGGGGCATCCCGGAACATAGATGTCTACCGGCACGATGCGGTCGCAGCCGCGTACCACCGAGTAGGAATAGTGATAGTAGCCGCCGCCGTTGGCGCACGAGCCCATAGAGATCACGTAGCGCGGCTCCGGCATCTGGTCGTAAACCTTGCGCAGCGCCGGCGCCATCTTGTTGGTGAGGGTGCCGGCGACGATCATGACGTCCGATTGACGGGGCGAGGCGCGCGGCGCGAAGCCGAAGCGTTCGACGTCGTAGCGCGGCATCGCCATCTGCATCATCTCGACCGCGCAGCAGGCGAGTCCGAAGGTCATCCACATCAGCGAGCCGGTGCGCGCCCACACGATCAGGTTGTCGGCGGTAGTGAGGAGAAATCCCTTATCGGCCAGTTCATTATTGAGGCCGACGTAAAAACCGTCATCTGCCCCCACCGGCAGCCCAGTGCGAGGGTCAAGCAATCCCGTTGCGGGAGCAATACGGTCGCTTAATCCCATTCGAGCGCTCCCTTCTTCCATTCATAGATAAATCCGACGGTCAGAACCGCAAGGAACACCATCATCGACCAGAAGCCAAAGACGCCAAGCTGGCCAAATGTAATGGCCCACGGAAACAGGAATGCAACTTCGAGATCGAAGATAATGAAGATGATCGCAACCAGATAGAAGCGCACATCGAACTTCATGCGTGCGTCGTCGAAGGCGTTGAATCCGCACTCATAGGCTGAAAGCTTTTCAGGGTCCGGCTGCCGATACGCGACGATGAAGGGTGCGACGAGCAACGCAAGCCCCATCGCCAGGGAAATGCCCGTAAAGATGACCAGAGGAAGGTATTCCTGCAGCAGCGCGTTCATCGTCACCTCTCTGCACTCCCAAGTCCCCTCTCGGCACTACCCAAATCGTCGCGCAATAGCCGACGCCGTGCCGCGCTCACGCCCCCCCAAGCGGTTTACGCGGAGTTTGCCAGCGGCGCCCTTGCCGGCCGCAGCTTGCCCATCGGGCCGGCCGAAGGCCGGACCCGGTGGGTCGCCCCGGTGACAAGCTGCGGCCGGGCCCCGCCGCGAATTCCGCCTCCGGCGGCTGGCTGCCGATGCGCAACGTCCTTCCCGTTCCGGCCTCAGGGTCTGGCGCCGCCCACAAACTTCGGAAATCCATAGATTCAATCCACGCCAGGGGCCGCGCGAGGCTTAGCGCAGCGCACCATGAGTAGCAAGTCATGTTCGCGGCATTGAGGCCTATGACAAAGTGCTGCCCATCACGCGGGCGTGGATCCCTGCTGGAGGCTCGGGTCATGCCGGTATTCGAGGGGCCCGGACTTGGGGAGAGTTGCGGCGATTTGCACCTCTCCCTGCGAACCGACCGCCATGAATGCGCCGCAACGGCTGCGTCAAAGCCTGCAATGAGGGGTAACAGACGGCGTCCCCTCCCCAAAAATGGGGGAAGGGGGCGCCGGGTTCGCTTGCGGCCTGTGTTCCGCCGCAATTGGAGGTCCGGTGTGAGAACTATGCATGTCCGTTGCTATGGGATCTGTATAAAGCGCCGTTGAGCCCGTCTCGATTCGTCAACCGCCCTCCCTACCCTCCCGGCATGCGGAAAGGCAGGGAGGGGCCGCCCTCAAAGAAGGACCCGTCCATGAACGAAACGACCCAGCGATTGGCCGGCACCGAGCATTGGACCAGCAAAGGTGACGTGAAATTGTTCCTGTGGAACAAATGCATGGTTGATCCGGCCACGGCAAAAGCCTCGATCCTGTTCGTGCACGGGTCCTCCATGGCGTCGCAGCCGACGTTCGATCTTGATATCCCGTGGCGGCCGAATTCATCTGCGATGGAGTTCTTCGCACGGCACGGCTACGACACCTGGTCGGTCGACATGGAGGGCTATGGCCGTTCTACCAAGACCCGCGACAACAACGCCCCGATTGCGCTCGGAGCCGAGGATTGCTTCGCCGCCGCTGCCCATATTCAGGAGCTGCGCGGGCAGAAGCCGCTGATGGTCTATGGGATTTCCTCAGGCGCGCTGCGCGCCGCGCTGTTCGCGCAGAACCACCCCGAGATGGTGTCCCGGCTCGCCCTGGACGCAATGGTGTGGACCGGAAAGGGCAGCCCGACGCTCGCCGAGCGGTCGAAGCGGCTGCCGGAATTCCGCGCCAGAAACCGCCGGCCCATCGACCGCGCGTTCGTGCATTCGATCTTCAACCGCGACCATCCGGGCTCGGCCGACGAAAAAGTGGTGGATGCCTTCGCGGACGCCATCCTGGCGCTGGACTCGTCGGTTCCCACCGGCACCTATGTCGACATGTGCGCAAACCTGCCGGTGGTCGATCCCACCAGGATCAAGCCTGCCACCCTCATCATGCGGGGCCAATGGGACGGCATTGCCAGCGTCGACGACCTCCTGGAGTTCTTCAAGCTGCTGCCCAATCCGGACAAGCAGTTCGCCGTCATGCCGGGCGTCTCCCATGCGAGCTTCCAATGCAAAAACTACGAACTCTGCCTGCATATTCTGCTGAGCTTCTTCTCTCAGCCAGAGCCGGTTTATCGGGGCTAGCGTTGTGACGGAGATGGTTCACTCGGTTCTGGCGTCCTGCCCCGCGCAGGCAGGGCATCCAATAACCGCCGCGGGGCGCGTGGAACGAGAACCGAGGCGCGCGAAGTCGTGTAATGGTGGATCGCCCGCTTTCGCGGGCGATGACGCTTCGGGAAATTGATGGCGGAGGGTTAAGGTGCGACACGATGAGCCCGATCACGCCGTGGCGAACGGCGCCCGCGCAGGAGCGCCGGAGCTCAGGCGCCCGTTTCGGCTCGCGCTCGGCATCGAGCGATTCGGGCTCGTTCCGCTGCGGTTTGCCATTCCGAGCGCGATCGTATTTGTCCTGCTGGCGGTCCTCGCCGCGGTTGGGGTCATGCGCATTCAGGCTGATGACTCTCTCAGCCAGCTCTTTCGCTCCGACACTCCGGAGTTCAAGCAATACGAGGAGGTGACCAGGCGCTTTCCGTCGAGCGAATATGACGTGCTGATCGTGGTCGAGGGCAAGAGCCTCTTGGAGCGGGACTCGCTCGAAAAACTGCGCGATCTCGTAACTGAATTGCAGCTCATCGACGGGACAAGGGGCGTTGTCTCTCTGTTCTCGGCGCGCCAGCCTCCCGAGGACGACCACTTGCCCGAGCCGCTGTTTCCGGATCCGCTGCCCGAGGGCAAGGCTTACGATGCGCTGGTCCAGAAAGTGCTTTCGAACGAAATCATCCGCGGCAAGCTCCTCTCCGAGGATGGCCAGCTTGCTTTGATCGTGCTTGCGCTCGATCCGAGCGCCGCCAACGGCAATGCTTTGTCCAAGGTCGTCACCGAGATCCGCCAAACCCTGGCGGAGAACATCGCCGGCACCGGCCTCAAAGGCGAACTCTCCGGCGTGCCGGTGATGCAGCTCGACATCCGCAAAGCCATGGAGCGGGACCGGGTCGTCTACAATGCGCTCGGGTTCGTCGCGGGCTGCGTGATCGCGATCGCGTTCTTCCGCCGCGTGTCGTTCATGGTGATCGCGGCCGGTCCGCCGCTGACCGCCATCCTGCTCGCGCTCGGCGTGCTCGGCTGGCTCGAGTTCCGCCTCAACATCTTCCTCAACGTGATGACGCCGCTGATCATGGTGATCAGCTTTTCCGACAGCATGCAGCTCACGTTCCTGGCCCGCGACCGATTGATCGCCGGCCACACCAAATATGAGGCATTCCGCGACGCGATCCTGGTCGCGGGGCCAGCCTGCGTGCTGACCCACGCGACCGCGGGCCTCTCCTTTTTCTCGCTGCTGTTCGCCAAATCGGAACTGATCCGCACCTTCGGCGAGGCCGGCATCATCGCGACCGTGGTGGCGCTCGCCGCAGTGCTCACGCTCGTCCCGCTGCTCGGCGTCCTGCTTGTCCACGGCGAAACGACATTCGCCACCCGGATCAAAGGGGCAGATTCGGCGGTCGACATGCTGCGCCGGTTCTGCGGCTGGATCGCCCACCGCATGGTGAGCCGGCCCGGCCTTTACACGCTGATCGCCGTCTCGCTGATCACGGCGCTGGGCTTGGTCTACGCCAACCTGCAGCCGCGCTACCGCCTCGCCGATCTCGTGCCCGACAAGGAGCAGGCGGTGGAAGCGAGCGGCCGCCTCGACGCCAAGCTCACCGGCGCCAATCCACTCGACATCTTGATCGAATTTCCGCCGGGCGCCTCACTCTACGACCCGGCGACACTGTCCTGCCTGGCGGAGGTCCACACCATTTTGGAGAAGCAGGCGGGCGTCGGCAATGTGTGGTCGATTGAGACGCTGCGCCGCTGGCTTGCGGAAAAAGCCGGCAAATCTGATGTCGCAACGCTCAAGCAATATATCGACATCCTGCCGCCCTATCTGGTGCGCCGCTTCCTGTCCGCGGATCAGGACGCGGTGGTGGTCTCGGGCCGGATTCCCGACAAGGACGCCAGCCAGTTGCTGCCGGTTGTCCAGAGCCTCGACGGGTCGCTCGCTGCGGTGCGGGCCAAGTATCCCGGCTACCGCATCTCGGTGACGGGCCTGTCGGCGATCGCGGCGCGCAACTCAGCCGACATGATCAAGAAGCTCAACTATGGCCTCACGATCGAAATCGTGTTCGTCGCAGCGTTCATCGGCCTCGCCTTCCGGTCATGGATCGTGGCCTTGGCCGTCATCCCGCCCGGGATCTTCCCGGTCCTGATGTCCGGCGACATTCTGTGGGCGCTCGGCGACGGCCTGCAATTCGCCAGCATTGTGGCGCTGACGGTGTCGTTCGGCCTCGCGCTCAGCGCCACCATCCACTTCCTCAACCGCCTGCGGCTAGAGGAAAGGCCGCACGAGGATCCCGGGGGAGCGGTTGAGCGGGCGACGATTCTGGTCGGCCCGGCCTTGATCTTGACCTCGATCGTGCTCGCCTGCGGGCTCATCGCGACGGTGCTCTCCGACCTGCCGTCGCTGCGCCTGTTCGGCTGGCTCAGCGCATTTGCAATGATATCCGCGCTGGTGGCCGACATGTTGATCCTGCGGCCAACGATCATGTTCCTGCGGCGGCTGACGATGAGGCTTCGTGGGCGGGTTAGTCCTACTGTGTCGACTCAGTAGTATTTAGCCGAACGGGTCCGAACAAAGCGGGGCCTGAGGGCAAGATCGGCGCGTAACCCGCCGCTGCGCGGTGGAATGGCAGATCGCGTTCGGGCTGATTCCGCGCTGCGCCTGCGGCGGCGGCAATCTGAGGTGCTCCAGGAACCCCGGGCCCAACGGAGAAACGGGCTTAATCGCACCAAGGGATTACCGACCTCTGGTGCCGCCGACGCAGCCACAGAGTAGCAAAAGTTTCGTGCCCTGTAGGTCCGGCCAAAGCCCGGTGGCGAACTGAGAACAGGGAAAATAACAGGGGATTTACCTGTTTTCGGGACGTTTTCCCCCCGTTTTTATTTCTATAATCGTTGAAAGTTCAATCTCTTGCAGGGAATTCCCTGTTAATTTGAAAATAGGGAATTTTGTTCGTCCGAACAGGGAATCGATCCGCGGAATCAGGGAATAAACAAGAATTCTCGAATTCTCGCTCTTCGAATAAACCAAAACCACCCAGACGAAAAGAAACCCTCTAACGTATTTATACTATAAAACTATGCTTATTTGCTGGCCCCAACAAGAAAGTCTGCGCGCACCGCATGGCCGCGCCGTGCGCGTTAAGCGCACAGTCGCATTCGCCGCCACCTTGCCTCTGCCCCGCTTGCGAGGGAGGAATTTGCGGAGGGGGGAAGACTTGCGCAGGGGCGCCGCCCCCGGCGACTCCTACCTCTTCTCCAGGCTCACCGTGACCTCCGGGACCTCGGCCCCCGGCGTTACGATCGACACCGACTGGTGGTTGCCGCGGATGGTCATGGTGATGTTGGACGTAACGCCCGGCGCTTGCGCGACGGCCTGGATTTGGCGGCCTTCGCCGCTCGAGTGCCCGGAAATTCCGCCGACTACACTTCGTGTTGCTTCTTGAAACGAGCCGGAGATTGACCCGCCCTGGTAGGCGACGCTTGCGCTCAGGTCGAAATTGTAGCTGTCGCTGGCGCACCGCAGCCGCAGCCGCAGCGAAAGATTTGCCGTGCCGGCGGGTTCGAAAGCGGAGCGGCAGCGGACTCGTTCGCTCGTGCCGTTGGACTTCTTGATGATCCCGCTGCCGGACCACGACCCGGCCAATGCCGAGAACGGCCCCGGTTCGGCGCGGGCGGCGCCCGCGCTCAAAAGCAGCAATGCGGCCACCGCGGCCGCGCCCAACGAATACAATGTCTGGATTTGCGTCTGGATTTGCAACGCCATCAGAAGTGCCCCGTGTCCGCAGATGCGGCCCTCCCGCGGCCGCGTCTAGTTGTTAACGTCCCGATCCACCCCTGGCAGAGCCTGGGGCTTTAACATCAACCTAAGCGACCGCCCCGCTCGGCCCCTTCCCTACAAGCGAGGAAGGGGGCTCCTGCGGTAAACATTCATCAGTCGCGTCTTGTCACCGACAAGTTCATGACAGGTGGTAAGTGGACAACTGTTTTGCAACTTTCTTCTCCAATTGCCACAGCAATTTTATGCGGCCGTCTGCGCTCCAGAGCGGATTCCGGTCGGGTTGAGGCGCTTCGCTTTCTCCCATGGTTGTGGCCGGGCTTGTCCCAGCCACTCCGATTGTTCTTGCTCTGTGCCTCAGCATTCAGGATCGCTGGGACAAGCCCGGCGGCGACACGGGCGATAATTCAACGCGGCTGAAATACGCTCTAAGGCCGCAGATTTCTTCACCCACTCAAGATTCAACAGAGGCAAACAGAAAGGACCGCCGGCGCAAGTGCCGGCGGTCCGACGTAAGGCAAGCCCCAAGCAGAAGAACCGTATCAGCGGCTGGCTGCTCGCTGTCCTGGATTGAGGATCAGCTTCTGAATGCGCCAGTTGAGAATTTCGGCGACATACAGCACGTTCTCGGATGGGCAGGCGATTTCATGAACCCAGCCGAAATCCTTCGGCTGCTTGCCGGATTTGCCGAAGACGCCCAGCACCTTGCCATCCAGGGTGAGCTTGTAGATCCGGCCCGGATAGGCATCGGAGCTGTAGAGCACCTGCTGCCCGCTGGAATCCGGCGGGGTGATGCACAATGCCCACGGCGCGCCCGGACAGAAGGTGCCGCCTTCCGTCGAACACTTCGAAACGTCGGGCTTGTTACCGATTGCGGGCTTGGCGTTGGGGTCGAAAGGTACGTCGATTTTGATGATGTTCAGGAGCTTGCCGTCGCCATCGAACACCTGGATGCGACGGTTGGCGCGGTCGCCCACATAGATATTGCCCTTGGCGTCGGCGGCGATGGTGTGGACGGTCTGGAACTGACCGGGCTCGCTGCCGGGACCGCCCCACTGCTTGACCCAGTAGCCGTCCTTATCGACCTTGGCGACGCGCGAATTGATGTAGCCGTCGGCGATATAGGTGTTGCCTTGCGGATCCCAGGCGACGTCGGTCGGCTGGCGGAAGCGCCCGTCGATGGCCGGCAGCGGCGGCTTGGGGTGATGCAGCGGGTGGGCGTCCTCGTCGGAGGATTCCGACTTGCGGCCGAACACCATCAGGACCCGGCCGTCGTCGTTGTTGAACTTGATGATCATGTCCGAGCCCTTGTCGGTGGCCCAGATGTTGTCATCCTTGTCGATCCGCACCGTGTGGGCGAACGACCACGCATAGAGGTTCTTGCCGATCTCCCGGATGAAATAGCCCTCCGGCGAGAATTCGAGGAGCTGCGAAGCTGCGTTGCCGTAGGCCGGACCAAGACTCGAGCCGCTGCGGGAATAGACGAAGATGTGGCCCTTCGAATTGACCGCCACTCCCGTGGCCTCGCCAAGATACATATCCGGCGGCATTTTCAGCACATTCGGAACGGATTCATAGGGGATTTGCGGAACATCGTCCGCCCAGGCGGGCATTGCGGCGGGCGCGATCAACGCCACCGAAAGACCCAATAACCAACGATGCATCATGTTTTCCCTCCTTGTGACCGTTTTTGGCGGTTTATTGATGACGACCGGATGACCACGTGACGGCCCGAGCAGAGCCGGTCCCGCATCGTAGCCGCTGGACGGCGGCTTTGGTAGCGTCCACCCTGCTTGATGCCGGCCTGTTTTGCACGGCGCCGGGCATTTTGCCAGTCCGGATTTTTCTATTCAGCTACGAAGGGCTGGCCGCAAGGCGAGCTACTTGCGTCCGGCCATTCCGCCGCGCCGCCGCCTCTGATATCAGAAGCCTCCCTGGCGGAGGAGTCCTGACGTGAAGAAAACCTATCGGATCGCCGTCATACCGGGCGACGGAATCGGCAAGGAAGTCGTCCCGGAAGGCGTGCGCGCGCTCGAACAGGCGGCCAAGAAGCATGGCTTCGACCTCAAGCTCGACTGGTTCGATTTCGCCTGCATCGAGTACTACGAGAAGCACGGCCGCATGATGCCGCCGGACTGGAAGGACAAGATCGGCGGGCACGACGCGATCTTTTTCGGCGCCGTCGGCTGGCCCGCCAAGGTCCCGGATCACGTATCGCTCTGGGGCTCGCTGGTGACCTGGCGGCGCGAGTTCGATCAATACGTCAACCTGCGGCCGGTGCGGCTGATGCCCGGCGTCGCCTGCCCGCTCGCCAACCGCAAAGTAGGCGACATCGACTTCTATGTGGTGCGCGAGAACACCGAGGGCGAATATTCCAACGTCGGCGGCCGCATGTTCGCCGACACGGAGCGGGAGTTCGTGGTCCAGGAGACCTACATGACGCGCATCGGCGTCGACCGCGTGGTGAAATTCGCCTTCGAGCTGGCGCGGACGCGGCCCAAGAAGCACCTCACCTCGGCGACCAAGTCCAACGGCATCTCCATCACCATGCCGTACTGGGACGAGCGGGTCGAGGCGGTGGCGAAATCGTTCCCCGACGTGCGCTGGGACAAGTTCCACATCGACATTCTCACCGCGAATTTCGTCCTGCACCCGGACTGGTTCGATGTCGTGGTCGGCTCCAACCTGTTCGGCGATATCCTGTCCGACCTCGGGCCGGCCTGCACCGGGACGATCGGCATTGCGCCGAGCGGCAACATCAACCCGGAAGGCAAGTTCCCCTCGCTGTTCGAGCCGGTTCACGGCTCCGCGCCCGATATCGCCGGGCAGGGCATCGCCAACCCGATCGGCCAGATCTGGTCGGGCGCGATGCTGCTCGACCATCTCGGCGAGAAGGAAGCCGGCCGCGCTATCGTCGACGCAATCGAGCGCGTGCTCGGCGAGAAGACCTTGCGCACCCGCGACCTCGGCGGCAACGCGAATACGGTGGCGTGCGGCAAGGCGGTGGCGGAGGCGATCGATTGAGTGCCTGGCTCGGTCGTAGACAGGTTGTTGACAGAATCCGCGGACGATGGCAGAGACCGCGCTGCATCGAAGTTAATGCCGCTTGATCGGGGGATTCGAGGAAGCGTCGAGTTGCTGTGGTCTGGGGACTGACGGTCTGCGGATTGATGGTCGCAGGTGATCCGGCGCTGGCGCAGATGCAAAAGACCAACCAAAGGACTTCGCCTAGCCAGCAGCCTTCGCCTAGCCAGCAATTGTCGACCGCCAACCAAGGTACGGCTGCCCGCAATCATGTCTTCGACGGCACCCGGGCGCCAGTCCCGCCGGTCAGCGCCAATCCCGGGCCCAAACCAAGCGTCGTCGGCGTTCCTACCAGCCAGTTCAAACCGACTGTCCACATCGCGCCGGCGAAGCCGCCGCCTGTGCCGCGGAGACTCAATCCGACCGGCGATCCGGACGTACAGAGGGGTATCGACAGTTACAGGAGGCCCGGCACCTGAGGCGCCGCCGCCAAATGTGACCGCCTGCAATTGGGCAAAGGCTTGCCAACATAATCATTGAGCGCCACGACTGGGCAGGACATTTCTCCGTCATCGCGCCGGGCCGTATGATGCGACCGGCGCGATAGCCAGAAAGGAGATTTCTCCGTGCCCAACAAAGACCTGCGCGACTGGATCGCCGAAATCGAGGCCGCCGGCCAGCTCAAAGTCATCAAGGGCGCCGAGCCCAAGGAAGAGATCGGCGGCATCCTCGACATCTATCAGCGCAAGATGGGAAACCCGGCGGTGATGTTCGATGAGGTGCCGGGCTTTCCCAAGGGTCACCGGGTGCTCGCCAACATCCTCACTTCGGTGCCGCGCATCAATATCGCGCTCGGCCTGCCGCCCCAGGGCTCCGAGATGGATCTGATCAGGTGGTGGCGCGGCTATATGAAGGACGCGCCAAGCCACAAGCCCCGGGAGGTCAACGGCGGGCCGCTGCTCGATAATGTCGCCGAGGGAAAGGCCGTCGACATCGGCAAAATTCCGACCCCGGTCTGGCACGAGCACGACGGCGGCGCTTTCATCGGCACCGCCTGCATGGTGGTGATGAAGGATCCGGACACCGGCTGGGTCAACTACGGCGCCTACCGCATCCAGAGCCAGGGGCCGGACGTGGCGACCGTGATGATGTCGCCCGGCAAGCATGGCCGCATCATCATGACGCGGTATCACGAGCGCAAGGAGCCCTGCCCGGTCGCTGTGGTGGCGGGCATGCATCCGGCGCTGTTCATGCTCGCGGGGCTTGAGATCCCCTACGGCAAGAGCGAGTACGAGGCGGCTGGCGGCATCCTCGGCGAACCCGTCGAGGTCTTCAACATGCCCAAGACCGGCCTGCCGGTGCCGGCCAATGCGGAGATTGCGTTCGAGGGATTCATCCATCCGGGCGACATGATCCAGGAGGGTCCGCTCGGCGAGTGGACCGGCTACTACGCGGGCGGCTCGCGGCCCGAGCCGGCGATCCGCATCGCCACGTTCATGCATCGCGATGACCCGATCCTGCTAGGCGCCATCCCGGCGGTGCCGCCCAACGATAATACGTTCTATCTCGGCGCCTACCGCTGCGGCGCGGTGTGGAACCAGCTCGAAGCCGCGGGCGTGCCGGAGGTCCGGGGCGTGTGGGCGCACGAGGCGGGCGGCAGCCGCTTCTGGCTCACCGTGTCGATCAAGCAGCTCTACGGCGGCCACGCCAAGCAAGCCGGTTTCGTGGCCTCGCAGTGCCATGCCGGCGCCTATTCGAACCGCTGGACCGTCGTGGTCGACGACGACATCGACCCGACCAACATCAACGACGTGATCTGGGCGATGTGCACGCGCTGCGACCCGCGCGAGGACGTCGACATCGTGCGCGGCTGCTGGTCGACCCACCTCGACCCCATGTGCTACGACGGCGACAGCGACCGCCGCAACGCGCGCGTCGTGATCGACGCGTGCAAGCCATTCGCCCGCCGCGACAGCTTCCCGGCGGTGGCGCGCTCAAGCCGCGAGCTTGACGCGCGCATCAGGACGAAATGGGCAAGGGATTTGCCGGAGGGCGGATGAGGGGGGGCTGGGAGCGCAGGCGTATCGCCTGCCTTTTGTGGAAAAGGCTAGGCCGCCGCACCCGCAATACTTGAGCGGGCCTTTTCCATCATATCATAGGTCTGGCGGGCTTTCCTGCCCGATCAATGGCTTCAGGCTCCAGGGCCGTGATCAATGGGTCAAGATGCTGGGTCGCCGCGGGCCAAACGACGTCGAGCCGCTCCACACCGTAGCGCTTGCACAGCGCTATCAGGGCCTGCTGGCGATCTCGGGGTGCATGTGCGTGTCCAGGGTAATTTCATCAAATCCGTGAGTTGGCGTCGCTGATTTCGCGATTTCCTTGGCCCATGAGCAAGAAAGAGAACGCTTGGAGGCACCGAATTGTAACTGCTCCGCAGCTGACTGATTTTCAAAGATTCGTCGATTTATCAGCGCTTTCTGCGGGGGTGAATGCTTT